>SBHI01000181.1 GCA_006226225.1 Alphaproteobacteria bacterium | reverse complement strand
GAGGGATTCGAACCCTCGATACCGTTGCCGGTATACCGCATTTCGAGTGCGGCGCATTCGACCTCTCTGCCACCTCTCCGCATGCGAGGAATATACATACAAAAGAACCGGCCGCGGCGCAAGCAATAGATGCCGTTTTACGGACCGCGCTTTTTCCGCTTGAGTTCGGGAAGCCCCCCATCATAAAATATCAGGAAAGGAAAAATCATCCCGGAATCCCCCCCCATGACAGATTTGTCCGCAGCATCACAGCGTTCCCGCATTTCCGTTGATATCCGCCTGCTGGTATTTTTTTCCGGTCTGGCGGCCCTGTCATGGGAAGTCGTGTGGCAGATCAAATCCACGCTGGCACTAGGCGTATCCGCATGGGGAACGGCTTTAACACTGGCAACAACGATGGGCGGCATGTCGCTTGGCGCTTTGCTGACAGGCCATATCCTAAAAAACAAAAACCGCCTGCGTCCCGTGCGGCTTTACGGCATATTGGAAATTCTGATCGGGTTATCAGGTCTGCTGCTGCCCGCAGCCTTTCAAATTATTGACCGTTTTGACATCTGGGTTTACGCAACGCATCCGGATTACGCGGCACTGGTTCATATTCTCAGTATTGCTGCGGCGCTCGGCATACCGACATTTTGTCTGGGGGCGACACTGCCGGTGATCGGGCTTGTCGCACAGCAGCATAAAATGTCGCTGGCTCTACTTTACGGTTTAAATACACTGGGTGCAGCTTGCGGCGTTTTAGCTGCCGCCTTTCTGCTGATCCCGCTGCTAGGCGTATCCGGCACGATTGCCGCCGTTGCCGCCGTCAATATCACGGTTGGGTTTACCGCCATATTTGTGACGGATGCAGGTGTTTTTGAACAGAAAAAGCACAGACAAAAAAAACAGGGTGCAACAGTTGCCACAGTGACATGGACTGCGGCGTTAATGACAGCCTTTGTAACGGGATTTGCCACTTTCGCGCTGGAGGTTGCATGGTTCCGCTCCTTAACCTCCGCCTTTCTCAGCACAACCGATGCCTTTGCCATGATGCTGGCGGCCGTACTGGTCGCATTGGGCGCTGGCGCAAGGCTGGTCGGCTTCCTGAAAAAGCGGCAATATAATCTGGGGGCAATTCTTTCCTGCGCCGCCATATTGATTTTACTGGCAACCCCCTTGGTCGAACGTTTTGACCGGCTGAATTTCTTTTCCACCATTCCGGTTATGATGATTCTGAACTGGTTTTTTATGAGCCTGTATGTTGTCGGTGTGCCGATGCTGTTTCTTGGCGTTGCCCTGCCCTGGCTGTTGGATGAGCAAAAGAACCCCAAACGCTGGGGCGGCATTTACAGTCTGAATGCTTTTGCCGCCGTTTTGGGCTCCGTCACCGCCGCATGGGTGCTACTCCCCGCTTTCGGTTTTGCCCGCACGGCATGGCTGATTGGCGCATTGGTACTATTGACGGGGTTGCCGCTGCTTCCGCGCGCGCGCCGTGCCGTCTTTCTTGCAGCCGGTATCACTGCCCTGCTAGTCGCTGTTGTTTTTGAAAGCGGCATCGGCAGAACGCGCGTACAAGGCTGGCCCGAACAAAAAGGACTAACAGGTGAAATTCTTGCCTTTCACGAAGGGCCGGATGCCACCATTTCTGCAATGGATTACGGTGACGGGCGGCGTATTCTGATCATCAACGGTTTTCTGACGACATCGGAAAGCAGTAGCGATAACTGGATCGACTCTCTGCATTATATGCCGTGGATGGGACATTTGCCGATGCTGATGCATCCAGATCCCAAGAAAGCGCTGGTTATCTGTTTCGGCACAGGGCAAACCGCACATGCCGTCCGTCTGGAAAAGCCGGAAACATTGAATATCGTTGACTTGAACAAAGCCGTTTTAAAGATGGCACCTATCTTTACCACCAACCAAAATGTCTTGCAGGATCCGATCGTCAAAACAACCGTTATGGACGGACGTGCCTATTTGCGCCGCACACAGGAAAAATATGATGTGATTACGCTGGAGCCGATGCCGCCGAATTTTGCAGGAACAGGTGCGCTCTATTCACGGGAATTTTATCAGGCGGCGCGTGAAAAAATGACGGAGAACGGTATCATTGCGCAATGGATGCCTTTTCACCTGATGTCGGACTTTTCTTCCGCCTCCATTGCCGCCGCGCTGCAATCCGTTTTTCCAAATGCCGTCCTTTGGCTTGATCCGCCCTCGACCACAGGCATTCTGATCGGTTCCGTTAACGAGGATATTGACCTGACAAAAAACCTTCCCGGATATGACCGCGCAGAAATCGCGCGCGATATGAGTGCGGAAGACGTGCGCAAAGCGTTCATTCTTGACCGCAAAGCGGTTGAAGCCTACAGCCGTTTCGGACAAATCGTCAGTGATGACAATCAAATCCTCTCTTACGGTAAGGAAATTCTTGCCACACGGCGCGGCGACTACTTCAATACGCAGGAAAATTTTCAACTGCTTGAGAAAATCACAAACCGCCCGCTATTATCTCCCACTTCGGAAAACTGATGCCGGTAAATTCATGATTGCCACCCCCGCTGCTCCTATACTAAAATTCCTGTGACAGAAAACAGAACAGGAAAACAGGACATGAAAACGAAAGCAGCCGTTGCCGTGAAAGCAGGCGCGCCTCTTGAAATTGAAATGCTTGACCTTGAAGGCCCGAAAGACGGAGAGGTGCTGGTTGAAATCATGGCAACAGGTGTCTGCCATACGGATGCCTTTACCCTGTCGGGCGACGACCCCGAAGGAGCATTTCCCGCCGTATTGGGACATGAGGGCGCGGGCATTGTGCGCGAGGTTGGTAAGGGCGTGACATCCGTTGCGGTTGGCGATCATGTGATCCCGCTATACACGCCCGAATGCCGCGAATGTGATTACTGCCTGCATCCGAAAACAAATCTGTGCCAAAAAATCCGCCCGACACAAGGGCAAGGTCTGATGCCGGACGGTACATCACGTTTTTCCCTGAACGGAAAACCCGTTTTGCACTATATGGGTTGTTCGACTTTTTCCAACTTCACTGTCTTGCCGGAAATCGCCGTGGCAAAAGTCCGCAAAGACGCGCCTTTTGAAAAAATCTGTTATATCGGCTGCGGCGTTACAACGGGCATCGGCGCGGTCGTCTTTGACGCAAAGGTCGAGCCGGGATCAACCGTTGCCGTTTTCGGACTGGGCGGTATCGGATTGAATGTTATTCAAGGGGCCCGCATGGTCGGCGCATCGCGCATTATCGGCATTGATCTGAATGAGGATAAAAAAGCGCTGGCTGAAAAATTCGGTATGACGGATTTCATTAATCCGAAAAAAGTCGATGATGTCGTTGCGGCAATTATTGATTTAACAAATGGCGGCGTTGATTATTCCTTTGAATGTATCGGCAATGTCAATGTCATGCGGCAGGCTTTGGAATGCTGCCACAAAGGCTGGGGCGAAAGCGTCATTATCGGCGTTGCAGGTGCGGGGCAGGAAATTGCCACCCGTCCCTTCCAGCTTGTCACGGGACGTGTTTGGCGCGGCTCTGCCTTCGGCGGCGCACGCGGGCGCACGGATGTTCCCAAAATCGTCGATTGGTATATGGACGGCAGGATCAATATCGACGATCTGATCACACACACCATGCCGTTAGAGGAAATCAACACCGCGTTTGATTTAATGCATGATGGAAAAAGCATCCGCAGTATTGTCGCCTATTGAGATGGGCGCAAAGATCGAAAAAACACATTTCTGCCATGGCGGGCAGCTGTATTATTGCAGCCATGACAGCCGCGAAACGGGAACACAAATGCGTTTCTCGCTCTTCCTGCCGCCGCAAGCGAGTGGTGGTACGCCCTATGTTATTTTCCTCTCCGGCCTGACCTGTACGGAAGACAATTTCACAACCAAAGCAGGCGCATATGCCAAGGCTGCCGCATTGGGTATTGCCGTTCTTGCCCCCGACACCTCCCCGCGCGGTGAGGATGTCGCCGATGACGATGCCTATGATCTGGGACAAGGGGCAGGGTTTTATCTGGATGCGTTACAAGAGCCGTGGAAAAAACATTTCCGCATGGAAAGCTATCTGGTGTCAGAACTTTTGCCGCTAGCCGAGCAAAGCTTCGGCCTCGACCCGAAAAGGAAGTCTATCACCGGACATTCAATGGGCGGGCATGGCGCACTGACACTTTATTTCCGTCATCCGGGGTTGTTCCAGTCCTGCTCGGCCTTCGCACCGATCGTCGCCCCGGCGCAAGTGCCATGGGGACAAAAAGCCTTCACCGCCTATCTCGGTGATAGCCGCGAAACATGGCTTGCCCATGACGCCACGGAACTGGTAAGCAAAGCCGCCACAGAGAAAGAAATCCTGATCGATCAGGGGCTAGCCGATCCGTTTTTGGAAGAGCAGCTACAGCCGGAATTGTTTCAAACCGCCTGCAACAAGGTGGGGCAAAAACTGACCCTACGTTTACAGGATGGCTATGACCACAGCTATTTCTTTATCCAGAGCTTTATTGGGGATCATCTGAAATTCCACGCAAATAATTTTTAAAAATACCTTTGCATATTATCCGATGCGTGTTATACAACGCCGTATCATAATAATAAAAACAAGATCAATGTTGGATGGATAGGATGCGGAAAAGGCGCAGAAGCCTTTTTCGGTGGTAATTATTTTTTACATGTGAAGGACATTTCAAAATGCCGAAAGACAATTTCCCCACGGAATATATTGGCCGCAATTTTTCAACAGAGGTAAAAAACGTCAACCGTTTGACGCTGGAATTTGCCAAAGCCGCCGCCAAAAATCAAAGCGACAAAAACGACAATCTGGTCATCTCCCCTTACAATGCGCTGCATTGCCTTGCCATGGTTGCCGCAGGTGCCGATGGTCAAACCCGCAAAGAAATGGCAGAAACACTGTTTGGTGTTGATGCTCCGGAACTGGATGATGCCATCACCAGCCTATCAGAGCTGAACGAAAAAATTCTGGATGCCAATAAAGGTCAGGTCGAACTGAAAACCGCCAATGGTGTCTGGACAAACCGCGACCTGCTGACGCTGGACGCTGATTATGCCGACGGACTGCGCAAAGATTTCGGTGCGGAAATCAGCGCGGAAAATTTTGCCAATCCCGCCGTTGTCGACCAGATCAATGACTGGGCTGATAAAAACACCAACGGCCTGATCAAAAAAATTCTGGAAGAACTGAATCCGGAAGACTTTGCAGTTCTGGCAAGTTCGCTTTACTTCAAAGGCCAATGGACAAATAAATTCGACAAAGACCTGACGGAAGAAAAATCATTCACCGCCGATGGCGGCGTCGCCCAGACCACGCCGATGATGCATCAACAATTTGATGAAGAAGGCGATATCCGTTATCTGGACGGTGATGATTTCGAAGCTGTTGCCCTGACCTATGGCGAAAAGGATTACGAGCAAAACAAACAGCCGACCATGCGCATGCTGCTGATCCGCCCGAAAGATGACAACACCTCGGCGCGTGACTGGCTGCTGTCGCAAAAAAGCGAGAACCTGCCCGTTTGGTCCGAGCCGATGGCCTATCGCGATGCAATCGGCACAGTCGAATTGCCGCGCATGGATATCAAACAGAAACATGACATTATTCCGGTCTTGCAGGATATGGGTATTAATGACGCCTTTAACTCTGGCGTTGCCGATTTCTCAAAAATGACAGAGGAAAAAGCACGCGGCCTTTATGTCAGCAAGGTATCCCATGACACGGTATTTAAAACCGACGAGGAAGGCAGTGAAGCCGCCGCCGTCACCACTGCCGTGATGACGCTGGAATGTGTCCGCATGCCGCCGCCGCAAATTGATGTCAAATTCGACCGTTCCTACATCTTCGCCCTGCAGGATGTTAAAACAGGTGCCCTCATTTTCACCGGAACGGTCAATAAACCCAATGACGAGATGAAGCCCGCGGCAAAGAAAACCGCAACGCATCAGATCAGAAGCCCCTATTGCCAATAAATAGCAGGCTTTTTAAAATTATAAGAGAGGCCGCCCTTTGTGCGGTCTCTTTTTTATCTGTAAATTTATTGACATAAAACAATTTCTCCGTTATGGTCACCGGATTATTTTTTAAAAATCCGCCAGGGAGATTTTATCATGGCAAAACCCGTAGACTCTTTTTTCGAGGCATTTGATAAAGCCGCCAAGCGCAGCGAAAGCTTTGGCGCAGGCCATAAAACACAGCTAGATGCGCTAGCCGATATTGTTGCGGAAATCAATACGGGCGATGTGTTCAGCGCCGAGATCAAAGGCATGAGCGAACAGGTTCCCGTTCTGAGAATCACGCAAAAATCAGACGGTAACGGCCAGACATTTTTTATCGGCTTTGGCTATGACGCGTTCGGCGGTTCGGAAACCCTGCTTTTATCCACCGGCATGGATAAAAAACCGCTGGGCGGAAAAGAGGACGGCTACAGCCTGCAATACGACAACGAACGCGAAGACTTCCTGAAAAAACTCGGTGAAAAAACGGCGCAAAAATGTGCAAAACTGGCTATGGGTGCCGCAAGCGTCAAATATGCAGGCAGCCGCAAAACGGCAAAATAAATGCCGCAGGTCATTGGCGAGAGAATTTTAAACCACAGCCGTGAAAAGGTTTTCGCCTGCGCCATCGGTATTGAAACCTATCCGCAGTTTTTATCCTATATTCAATCCGTCGATATCCTGTCACGAACAGATGACTGTATTGCCGCACGCTTTCATATCGGGGTCGGCAAGCTGACTTTTTCCTATAACTGTGAAATCCATATGGAGAAAAACACCCTGACCCGCGTCACAACGGATGAGGATATTTTCTCAGATTTCAAAGCCGAATGCCGTTATGAGGCGCTGGAGGACGGGCGCTGTAAAATCATCTATGCGCTGGACTGCAAGTTCGCCAGCCGCGCGCTGGAAATGCTGGCACGCGCCGTGCTGCCTTTCAATACGAAAGTCACCATCAACGCCTTTGAAAAGCGCCTCAGCAAAATGAGTTGATTACAGTTTCCTGCCGCGCCTTACAAATTGGCGCAGATTGCGGTGGCGGTTATTGTGCCGTGTGATTTTACTGTGCTCTTTCTCACATGCCCGCCATGCTTTTTCTTCCCGGCTGCGGTTCCAGTCCGCGCGGAAACGCGTTTGCAAAGCCTTCGGAATTTCGTCAAAATCCGCCCCGTTCTCCAGCAGTAAGCGGACAACCTCTCCCCGATTATCCTGCGCCGCCCAGCGCAAGGCATCAGGGTCTTTCGGGTCGGCACCGTGCTCCATCAAAATTTCAAGCACCCCTATATGGCCGTTTTTCGCCGCCAGCCCAAAGGCCAGATTATACGCGTGATCAACTTCCATTCCCTGCTGAAGACAGGATTTCACTTTTTCTTCGTCGCCATTGCGGGCGGCTTTCAGAAAGACGGAAGATAATTTTGCGGGTGACATCTGTGCTTTGTCCTATCTGTTTTTACGCGCCAGCTTCCATTTCGCTTTGTATATCCAGCCACAGTTTTTCCTGCTGTTCGATATCATTCGAAACCGCTTGATACTGTTTCTGCACTTCCTGAGATTTTTTTGCATCCGTATACAGGCTTGTATCGGACAGCTGCGCCTCCAGCTTTTCTTTTTCCTGCTGCAAATCGGCAATGGCCTTTTCGATCTTGTCGCTTTTTTTCTGCAAAGCGGCGGGGTTTGCTTTTTTTACAGGCGGCGCGGCTTTGGTGGAGGATTTTTTCGGCTCTTTTTCTTTCTTTTTGTCTTCATTGCGGGATTTCACAACAAATTTTCGGTAATCCTCCATATCGCCGTCAAAAACGCTGCAGCCTCCGTCCTTAATCAGCCACAGCCTGTCTGCCACGCGTTCCACCATACCGGGATCGTGACTGACGATAATAATCGCGCCTTCATAATCATTCAGCGCCTGCACCAAAGCTTCACGGGCATCAACATCTAGGTGGTTTGTCGGCTCATCCAGCAGCAGCATATGCGGCGCATCGAAACTCATGAAAGCGAAAAGCAGCCGCGCCTTTTCACCGCCGCTCAATTTGCCGATCGGGTTATCGGCAAGCTCATGCGAGAAACCGAACTGGCCGAGCTTCGCACGGATTTTCGATTCCCGCGCCTCGCCCGTTTTTTCGCGTACCATACGCGTCATCGCCTGTACGGGAGTTTCATTCACATCCAGCTCTTCCGTCTGATGCTGGGAGAAATAGCCGATTTTCAATTTCCCCGACCGCGTCATCTCTCCCGACATCGCGGGAAGGCGCCCCGCAATCAGTTTCATCAGCGTCGATTTACCGTTACCGTTCGCCCCCAGCAGAGAGATACGGTCACCCGGCCCGATATTTTCAAAGATATGCTGCAGGACAGGCTGGCCTTCCGCATAACCGACCGCCACATCACGGAAGGAGATTAGCGGCGGCGCAAGCTCTTTCGGATGCGGAAAGCTGAAACGCACGGCGCGGTCGGCAATGACGGCATCAATAATATCCATGCGCTCCAAGGCTTTGATGCGGCTTTGCGCCTGCCGCGCCTTGGTCGCTTTGGCGCGGAAACGGTCGATAAAGGCCTGCATATGTGCGCGGTGCGCCTGCTGTTTTTCGTGCATTTTCTGCTGCATGCCCAGCTTTGCCGCGCGCTCGCACTCGAATGTATCGTAATCGCCGGTATACATCGTCATTTTCTTGCGGTCGATATGGATGACATGATCAATACATTTATTTAAGACCTCGCGGTCATGCGAGATAATCAGCAGCGTATGCGGATAATTCGCCAGATAGCCTTCCAGCCAGATGATCGCTTCCAGATCAAGGTGGTTGGTCGGCTCGTCCAGCAGCAATACATCGGGCTGCACAAACAGCGCTGCCGCCAGCGCAACACGCATGCGCCAGCCGCCGCTGAAAGAGGAATAAGGTGCGCGCAGCTCCTCCTCCTGAAAACCCAGACCTTTTAAAAGAATGGCGGCGCGCGACGGCGCGGAATAGGCATCCAGCTCCGTCAACCGCATATAAATATCGCCCAGCTTGTTCGGGTCGGTCTCCGTTTCCGTCGCCTTCATTAAGGCCGACATTTCCTCATCTGCTTCCAGCACCATATCGATCAGCGGCGTGTCGCATTCGGGAATATCCTGCCGCACCTGCCCCAGACGGCGGCGCGCTGAAAGCTGGATATCGCCGCGGTCAGCGCTCAGCTCTCCCGCGATCAGTTTAAACAGGGTAGATTTCCCCGCACCATTGGCACCGACCACGCCGACCTTCCAGCCGTCCATGATATTGGCGCTGCAATCTTCCAGAATGGTTCTTGCGCCGATCGTATAGGTGATGTCGTTAATGCTGAGCATATGCCTTGTTCATTCAGTCAAGTGCGGCCTCATCCGATCCGCATAACAAAACACCCCCGTTTAAGGGGGTGATTTGTTATGGCGGAGAGGATGGGATTCGAACCCACGATACCGGTTTCCCAGTATAACGGTTTAGCAAACCGCCGCCTTCAGCCTCTCAGCCACCTCTCCGGATATAACCGTATTTACGGCTCTTAAGAAACCAATTTACGGGGGTTTTGTCAAGCAAAAGCAATCGCCCCCGATTTTTTTCCTAAGAGGTTTTTTTCCCCTCGTCCAGATAGCCTTCCGGCAGGTTGACAACAACGCGCCGCGCCGCCATATCCACCACCGGAACACATTCTTTGGTAAAGGGCAGGTAAAAGCTGCCGCCGCGCGCGCTTAAACTTTCCGACTTGCGGATTTCCAGCAAATCCCCCGCCCCGAAATTCTGGACGGAGACGATTTCACCGATTTCCGCCCCGCCTGTTTCGGCAAAGACAGGAATGCCGATCAGATCGACATAATAGAAACTGTCTTCTTCTTCAATCACGGGCAGAACGGCGCGCGGCAGATACAGCTTTTTGCCTTTTAGCGTTTCAGCGGCATCACGGTCGGTAATCCCTTCGATTTCCGCCGTGTAATCATCCTGTTTGCGCCAATGCAGTGTATCAACGCGGAACAGGAAATTACCTTTTTCGTCCAAAACGCCGTCTTCACGCAGCAACAGTTCGGGGTCATCCGCAAAAAGCGTCAGATGCACACCGCCGCGCACACCAAAGGCGCGGCCAATGCGGGCGACGCATAGTAATGCGTCATCCTGCGCCGCCGTTTTCTGCGGCGCGCCCCCGTCTGTTTCAGCGCCGGAGGGCCCATGCCCCCCGCGCTTTTTCTCCGATTTGTCAGCGGACATCCTAAGCGCGCTTAAGCGTCCTCTTTCTTCTCTTCTTCCGCCGGTGCTTCCGCAGCAGCTTCCTCAACCGGTGCTTCTTCAGCAGCAGCTTCTTCCGCCGGAGCTTCGGCAACCGCTTCTTCTGCAGGTGCTTCTTCAGCCGGTGCGTTGGCAGCTTCTTCCGCTGCTTTCAGCTTTTCTTCACGCTCTTTCAAACGCTCTTGCGTTTTGGCGCTCGGTTTTGCTTTTTCCGGGTTGTTGAAGACCGGCTTTTCAATGATACCGGCATTACCGAGGAAAATCGCAACGCGATCCGTCGGCTGTGCGCCCTGACCAAGCCAGTATTTGATGCGCTCGTCCAGCAGACGGACACGGTTTTCATCCGTTTTCGGCAACATCGGGTTATAGGTGCCGACTTTTTCGATGAAACGGCCGTCACGCGGTGCGCGCGCATCGGCAATCACGATACGGTAGTAAGGGCGTTTTTTTGTACCCGAACGGGTAAGTCTGATTTTAAGCATAGTCTTATTTCCTTTCTGTTTTTTCGTCTTTTGTATTGTGTGTTTGTTTTAAAGTTACTGTTTTCGTTTATTGGTTATTTCTTTTTCGCACGTTTGGCGGCCTGCGCCTTTTTGCGTTTATTCATCGGCTTTTTCGTGCCGCGGCTTCCGCCGCCGCCCAGCGGCGGCATTCCCGGCGGAATACCCATCCCGCCGCCTAAACCACCAAGCCCCGGGGGCATGCCACCACCAAAGCCGCCTGCATCCGCACCGTCATCAAACGGGTTCGGCCCCAGCGGCCCTGTATCTTTGCCGGACAGTTCCGGCGGCATATCACCGCCCATGCCCATTTGCGCCGCCATTGCTTCCAGCTCTTTACCACTGCCGCCCAGCATACCGCCAAGGCTTTTCAGCAATCCTTTACCACCCATTTTGCGCATTTTTTTCATCATGGTCTGCATCTGCTGGAACTGCTTCAAAAGGCGGTTCACATCCTGCACACTGGTGCCTGACCCGTCAGCGATACGGCGGCGGCGCGAGGCGTTCAGGATGCGCGGATCGCCACGTTCCTTTTTCGTCATTGATGACAGGATCGCCTCCTGCTGTTTAATAACGGTATTATCCAGATTGGCGTCTTCAATAGCGGATTTCAGTTTCCCCATGCCCGGCATCAGCGACATGATGCCGGAAAATCCACCCATTTTGCGCATCTGCTTCAATTGCGACGAAAAGTCATCAAGGTCGAATTTGCCTTCCTGAAACTTTTTCGCCATTTTTTCGGCTTCTTCTTTTTCAATCGTCTCGGCAGCTTTTTCTACCAGAGAGACAACATCCCCCATATCCAGAATACGGTCGGCAATCCGTTCGGGATGGAAAGGCTGCAGCGCATCGGTTTTTTCACCCGTACCGATAAATTTGATCGGGCAGCCTGTCACGGCTTTCATCGACAATGCCGCACCGCCGCGCGAGTCACCGTCAATCCGCGTTAAAACAATCCCGGACAGGCCAAGACGTTCATGGAAATTTTTCGCCGTATTCACGGCATCCTGCCCCGTCAGCGCATCTGCGACCAAAAGCGTTTCACGCGGTTTGGCAAGATCGCGTACAGCGGCAACTTCCGTCATCAGCTCTTCGTCAATCGACAAACGCCCTGCGGTATCCAGAATAACAACATCATAGCCGCCCAGTTTTGCTTCTTTCAAAGCGCGGTCGGTAATTTCGACAGGTTTCTGGCCTTTGATGATTTCCAGCGTATCAACGCCGATCTGCTGCCCCAGAATTTCCAGCTGTTCCTGCGCGGCGGGACGCTGCGTATCCAGCGATGCCATCAGGACTTTTTTCTTTTCCTTTTCCGTCAGAAATTTTGCCAGTTTTGCCGTTGTCGTTGTTTTACCCGACCCCTGCAAACCGACCATCAAAACCGGTACCGGCGGCGTATGGGCAATATCAAGACTTTCATTCGCCGCGCCCAGCATTTCCACCAGCGCGTCATGGACGATTTTCACGACCTGTTCACCCGGCTTCACCGATTTCAGAACTTTTTCACCAACAGCCTCGGCGCGGACATGATCGATAAAGTCTTTGGCAACCGGCAAGGCGACATCAGCCTCTAGAAGCGCAATGCGCACTTCGCGCAGTGCTTGTCCGACTGCCTCTTCCGTCAGCACACCTTTGCCGAACAGGCCTTCAAACGCGCTGCCAAGTCTTTCCGTCAAGCTTCCAAACATTTATCAATATCCTTCATATTGTTTCAGGCCATCCGCAAAGCACATAACAAAAACGGCTCCCGTGAGTGTAACTTCACCGACGGGAGGGCGCGGAGCGCAAAGAAGACAAATCTTTAAAAGGAATCTCTTTGCTGCCTGGCTTTTATACCTGCCGCGAAAAATACGGAAAACCCGCCGCATTGTCAAGATTTTTCGGCAGAATATGCGGTATACCCGTTTTCCCTTGACCGTGGCCCCGCAAAGGCGTAATTTCGCAGCCATCCGCCAATAACCGGACAGGTAAAATGAACGAGCCCGTTTCACAAGAAAAACAAGAAAAACCGGCTTCCCGATCCCGTGGCGTTGCCCGCTGGGTCTCCGCTTTTAAAAACTCGCTCAGCGCCCTCACAACGGGATGGAAAACCGAAACCGCCATGCGCGAAGAAATGCTGCTGGTACTCGTTGCAATTCCCTTGGCTTTGCTGCTGGGTGACACACCGGGCGAAACTGTTGCCATGATTGTCAGCGTGCTGTTTATTTTGTTGGTAGAAGTCTTAAATACCGCAATCGAAGCCACGCTTGACCGCATTTCCGATGAGATTCATCCGCTGACAAAAATCGGGAAGGATATGGGGTCACTCGCCGTTCTGATCGCCTTAGTGATTGCCGCGCTGGTTTGGGGCGCAGCCCTTCTCTAGACACCCAACATCTCAAATTTAGCGTTCCAGCTATTGATATTACAGATTTCTAGCGGCCAGAATAGATCACCAGTCTTAGCCGCGGCTGCTCTGCCGTATGACTGATGGTTTTAATCTGGCCTTTATAGCCCTTGGCCGTGAACAGCCCCGCCAAAACACCGGATTGCAGCATTTTTGTTTCCAGCCTGTCGGCAGGGCCGAATAAAACGATATCCATGCGGTTCTGCAAATGCCCCAGCGTACCGGTCAGCAGTGCCATAATTTCACGTCCTGTTGTACTAACTTCCTGCGGATCCCCTTCATCGAACAAACTATCATAAGGCAAGGTCAAATGTGTTTCCCGCTCGTAACTTTCAAAAGAGGCGCCGGACAGCACCGGATTATTTTCCTGCAAACGTTTCAAAACCGCGAAAAGATAGTTCGTACTCAGTGCAGGCTGACGCCGAATGCGGTCCATATCCACCGTACCGTAAAGCCCCGTGCTTTCTTCCCCTTGCGCCGCGCTGTTTTCTTTTTGCCCCTGCGACATGCCTTGCACCATCGACACCCAGACATCTTCATCAGGCTGCGACATTGAAAACAGCATCACAAAAAATACCAGCATCAATGCAATAATATCCGTAAAAGACAACAGCCACATATTAGACATACTGCTGTTATACTGTCTAACAGACAGCCCATCACCCAGCGACACATCCTGTGCGTTTTCCCGCATGTTCTTCATTGTTTCCTGATAAGATGCCATTGCTGTATTCACCCTAACCTATAAGATATGCTCGCGGGGTTGGAAGTAAAGCTGTACTTCCCCCCTGATCCGCGGTGTAAAACCGTAGGAAACAACCTCGTCCAGAAATCCGAGATGTTTCAAAGATTCCTGATATTTTTTCAACGCCTCTATCTCGGTACGGTGCGGATTGCCTGGGTCATCGGTATTACTCTGCACAGTCATATGATAGCCATATTTCCCTTCACGCGGTTTCAACATCACAGACAGCTGTGTAAACAGACGCGCATGACGGGCATAGATATTCCCCGGTTTTGGTTTCCCCTGCACAATCGCGCCTTCAACCGCCTGTGACAATGCCTCATCAAAATCACGCCGTGACAGCACCACGATAAAAATATCATCACCGTCAACCTTTCGTATTTTAAAGGAAATCGAGGCCGCGTTCAAAATGCCTTCAACCACATCCAAAGTCGATCCAGCACCTTCCTGTCCTTGTGCATCCACATCAGACGGTGCTGCACCGGTGCTTAACTGGAACTGTTGTTCCAGACTAGACATGACGGGACGAACTCGCTCCGTATCCACTTCGGAATGCACGTTCAGCACCACAAAAAAAGCCAGCAACAAAATAAAAATAGACAGGTTCAGATATTGATGGCCATCCGCCGCGCTTGTCGCCGCATTTTCCGTTGAAACATACAGCACCGCTTCGCGTCCGCCGTTTTGACGGCGATCCGCCTCCCCGAAATCATCCAGTGTTTTCTTATCCGCCATAATGCGTTTGTCCCGCAAATATTATTTCTGGGGTAGGTTCAGTTCTGGCAGTTTCCGCTGTTCGGCAAGGCGTATCGTTACCGCACGCGCCCTGTCCGGAGTCATATTCGCCAAAATCGGCGCACTACGGCGTTCGCTCATCCGTCCGATAACATCCAGCAGCACGTCCATTTCCAGTGTGTTCATAATGCGCGCCGCTTCCTGCGGCTTCATATTTTCGTAGATTTTCACAAGGCTGCGTAAACGGTTTTCCTGCACATCCGTCTGTTTACCGAGCAGTTTCTCAATCTCCGTCCGCAACGTCTTCAGCTCGGCGATTTTATTATCAACCTCGGCCTCTGCGACATTCAGTAAAGCCTCGCGCGTGGCTAGCTCTTTCTCTCGTTTTTCCAACGCTTCGCGACGTTTCGCCAGTGATTGCAACACATCAATTTCCGCATCGGAAAAATGTGTCTGCTGAAAAACACCCGGCGCATCTTGATACGGACTTTTATAACTGTCATCTGCCAGAGGGTCGGCTTGTTTTACAACCGGCTCTTCGATTGGCGGGGGTTCTTCCGCCACCGCATGCTGTGCATAGGCTCTCTCAAACGGCAGCGCAAAAGCCGTCAGCACACCCAACAGCATAAAAAGAGTCCCGACATACCGCATATGTCTCATGAACGTTTGCCTCCGCTGCTCCCCGGTGCGATATAGGTTTCGACATTCACAGCGATCCGTCCCTGACGCTGCCCCGTTTTGGCAGTAAACATCGGATGTTCTCCGACGCGTAATTCAACTGAATCTTCGACACGGGTATTGAACATGACCGTCGCCCCCGGCTCCCAATTCAAAATATCATGCAGACTGACCGTGGTCTCACCCAAAATGGCCTGGACCTCGATATCGGTCATATAAAGCTCGTTCGTCAGGTGGTTTTCCCAGATCGAATCCTGACCGAATTTCTCCCCCATAAACATTTGCAACAGCAATTCACGGATCGGCTCCAGCGTTGCGTACGGAATCATGACTTCAACGCGACCGCTGCGGTCACCCATATCAATACGCATGCGCACCAAGACGCCGGCGTTATTGCCCTGCGTAATTGTTGCAAAGCGCGGATTGGTTTCAATACGCTCCAGCCGGAAATTCACAGGTGACAGCGGGTCAAAAGCCGAGGTCATATCACCCAGCACCACATTGACCATGCGTTCAATCAATGTTGTTTCAATTGTCGTAAAGGGACGGCCCTCGACGCGCATCGCCGATGTGCCGCGCCGCCCACCCAGCAAGACATCGACCACTGAATAAACCAGTGCGGAATCCACCACCAGCAAGCCGTGGTCATCCCATTCTTCAGCCTTGAAGATACACAGCATGGCGGGAAGCGGGATGGAGTTCAGATAATCCCCGAAACGAACGCTGGAGATATGATCAAGACTGATCTCCACGTTATCGGAGGTCAGATTTCGCAAACTGGTCGACATCAGCCGCACCAAGCGGTCGAAAACGATATCCAGCATCGGCAGGCGCTCGTAATTGACCAGCGCCGAATTAATCAGCTCCATGATACCGGTGCTTTGCAGATCTTCCGCGTCCTCATCAAAGCCGAGAAGTTCGTCGATCTCGTCCTGATCAAGAATACGGCCTTCTTCATCCGTCAGATCCGTATCACCGGGCGCGAGCCCGGCGGCAGCTTCGATTTCTTCTGCGTTATTATCGCTCACGTCACTCATTGCTGTATCAAAATCTCCTGAAACAGAACATCGCGCACATCAACACCGGGAACGGCGGTCATCACGCGTGCCTTCAGCTCGATCCGCATCCGGTAAAGTCCGGAGGAACCTTTTAAGTCTTCCAGCCTAAGTTCCCGCAGATAGGTTTGGAACTGATCGACAATCCGCGGCATAGCCGCCTCCAGTTTTGCCTGTTCGGCGGCATTCGCGACCTCAATCTGCACCCCCAGCTTTAAAAAACTCGGGCGACCTGATGTACCGCTAAAATTCACAATAATATTCGGGATCTCAAAAAACGCCCCCGGCGGCAGTGCTGCGCCTTGCTCCCCTTCTTTACCTCCGGTTAGGCATTCTTCGGGAATATTCATTTCCGCACCGTCTTCGACGTTACCTTCCTCGATATCCTTCAGAATTTTTTCGCAATTCGGCCCTTTATGCAGGAAGCCGTCCAGCATGCCGGTAAAATACAATCCCGCACCGACACTGCCCAAAAGCAGCAGCGGCACACCGATAAACAGCAGGATTTTCTTTAAGCCGCCGGATTTTACCGCCTCTTCTGCGCCGTCTTCACCGTTTTCCACAACAGCTTCAAGATCATGTTCCATTTGCTCTTCGGCCATGGCATCACGCTTTCTTTTTCTTTTAAGTACCTGTCTTATCACGCTTTTCCGGAAAAATATCCGAAAAGGCGGTTTGCTCCATTTTTAAGAGTAACATCAGAGAAGGATTTTGTTAACAACGGATTGCCTTAAAATGCCGTAATTTTACGGTTTTTCAGGCAATATGGCCTTTTTTGCGCAAAACATATTCCAGACGGCGCAGCGCATTATTTTCCAGCACAGTTTGTGCCGCGCCCAACGGCCCCTGAATGGAGATTTCTGTCAAGGTCGCAGTATCCATCGCCGTAACCTTCATCACATTGCCAAGCGGGATGAATTCAAAAATCACTTCGCGGCCCTTCATGGGAGAATTCACAGTCATATTCCGGTCTTTACCTCGTCTTCGGCTCTGATGTATGATAGCGCATTCAAAATGGATTGTAACGCAATACAAGGATAACGACAATGACAGCACAGCCCGCAGAAAAAGCCGGAAACGCCGCCCATCACCGCCCCGACTTCCAATGGGAGGACGCCCTGTTTCTGGAAGACCAGCTGACGGATGAAGAACGTATGATCCGCGATGCGGCACGCGACTATTGTCAGGACAAGCTGATGCCCCGCGTTCTGGAAGCAAACCGCCACGAAAAATTCGACCGCGAAATTATGAATGAAATGGGCGAAATGGGCTTTCTGGGCTGCACACTGGACGGTTACGGCTGCGCCGGTATCGGCTATGTCGCTTACGGGTTGATCGCCCGCGAGGTCGAGCGCGTAGATTCAGGCTACCGCTCCGCTTTTTCCGTACAATCTTCGCTGGTCATGTATCCGATCCACGCTTTCGGAACGGAAGAACAGAAGCAGAAATTCCTGCCGAAACTGGCAACGGGTGAGCTGGTCGGCTGTTTTGGCCTGACTGAACCCGATGCGGGCTCCGACCCTGCCTCCATGAAAACCCGCGCCAAAAAGACTGATGGCGGTTATATTCTCAGCGGCGCGAAAATGTGGATCACCAATTCCCCCATTGCCGATGTTTTTGTTGTCTGGGCAAAGGATGATGAAGGCCAGATCCGCGGCTTTATCCTTGAAAAAGGTATGAAGGGACTGACCGCGCCGAAGATCGAAGGAAAATTTTCCCTGCGCGCATCGGAAACAGGTGAAATCTCGATGCAGGACGTCTTTGTGCCGGAAGAAAACGCCTTCCCCGAAATTCGCGGTTTAAGGGGCCCGTTCACATGTCTCAACAGCGCGCGTTACGGTATTGCATGGGGAACGCTTGGCGCTGCCGAGTTCTGCTGGCATGCCGCACGGCAATATGCGCTGGATCGCATCATCTTCGGCAAACCGCTGGCGGCAACGCAGCTGGTGCAAAAGAAACTGGCCGATATGCAGACGGAGATCACGCTCGGCCTGCAAGGCGCGCTGCGTCTTGGACGCTTGAAAGAGGAAGGCCGCGGCGCACCGGAAGCCATTTCAATGATGAAGCGCAACAACTGCGGCAAGGCACTGGATATTGCCCGCATTGCCCGCGACATTCACGGCGGTAACGGTATCGCTGATGAATATCATATCATCCGTCATGTCATGAATCTGGAATCGGTCAATACCTATGAAGGCACGCATGATATTCACGCCCTTGTCCTCGGACGGGCGCAAACAGGTTTGCAAGCCTTCGGATAAAAGCGCATAAATACGGCAAAACCGCGGTAAAAGCGGCTTGCGGATATTGCTTTTCCGCGCCTGCTTGATTATGCTGTTCAAAGAATCATATAGCCCCTAAAGGAGAAAACGACATGGCCGGAAGCGTCAACAAAGTCATTTTAATCGGAAATCTCGGACGTGACCCGGAAGTCCGCACCATGCAGAACGGTGGCCGCGTTGCCAATCTGTCGATTGCGACAGGCGAAAGCTGGAAAGACAAAAATACCGGCGAGCGCCGTGAAAAAACCGAATGGCACCGCGTTGTCATTTTCAATGACGCGCTGGTCGGCATTGCCGAACGCTACCTGAAAAAAGGCTCGAAAGTCTATCTGGAAGGCACGCTGGAAACCCGCAAATGGACGGATAACAATAACGAAGAAAAATACACGACCGAAGTCGTGCTGCGCCCCTATCGCGGTGAGCTGACCATGCTGGACGGCCGCAGCGAAGGCGGAGCCTCTTACGGCAATGATGACAGCTTTGGCGGCTCGCAGCCGATGGCGGCAACCGGCACCGATGGCGGCCCTGCCCCGCAGCTGAGCGACATTGATGACGACATCCCGTTCTAGGCAATAGTTGTTTGCACAATGAGCTTGCAGAAATTTTCACCAAGAAAAGGCGTGGAAATCGCCTATCATAAAACCGCAGGCACGGATGACACGCTTCCGGGCGTCGTGTTCTGCGGCGGCTTTATGTCGGACATGACCGGCAGCAAAGCCGTCTTTCTAGAGGAATTCTGCAAAAAACGCGGGCAGGCATTTGTCCGTTTCGATTATACCGGCCACGGCTCCTCCAGCGGCAAATTCACGGACGGCACCATCGGCAGCTGGACGCAGGATGCGCTGGACGTTATCGACAATCTGACCGACGGGCCGCAAATTCTGATCGGCTCATCTATGGGCGGATGGGTCTCGATGCTGGTCACGCTGGCACGCCCCGACCGTATCGCAGGGCTGATCGGCATTGCCGCCGCCCCCGACTTTACCGAGGAAATCTATTACGGCACGCTAACAGATGACCAGAAACGCGAACTGGATGAAAAAGGCATCATCCACCTGCCTTCCGAATATGGAGAGCCTTACCCTGTAACGGAAGGGCTGGTCAAAGAAGCCCGCCGCCATCTACTGCTGGGAGGTTCATTAGTTGATATCCGCTGCCCGATCCGCCTACTGCACGGCAAGGAGGATACGGTCGTGCCCTGGGGGAAATCCCTGCGCATCAGCAAAGTCGTTGCCGCGAAAGATGTCGAGGTGCGCTTTCTGGACAGCGGCGATCACAGCCTGTCCTGCGAAGAGGGTCTCAAGATGCTCGGTGAAGCTGTCGGTGAACTGACCGACACCGCCACCTCCCGCGTTGTCAGCCTGCATAGTGCGTAATATCCTGCTTGCACTTCATAACATGTCTGCTACACTTTGAGTGTTTTTCGGTAAAAAGCACCGTATTACACATCTGTGTTTACCGCGTGCTGTAAAGAAGAACACGGTTCAAAACCGCTATGGAACAGGGGTTCGATTCCCCATTTGCAATGGTATTGTATTGGTTCTGTTCCGAGCGCTATCAATAGAACACGGTCTTGCGGATTTAGATCCCCACCGTCTCTATATGCACTCGGAACAGTCCTTTTCGAAAGGATATACTATGTGGGAATCCATTCTTTTTCCTCTCATACTTTCTTTGGCACTGTTTTGGGCATTTTCTCTTGTCTGGAAATATTTCTTTTCCAGTGTCACAGTTTATGAATATGAAACAGTATTAATGTATAAAAAAGGTCACTTTACGGAAAAACTGAAAACCGGCATGCATCGGTATAACAAATTCCACACGGAAATCTTTCGCGAAGATAACCGCCTACGCACAATGATTACAGCGGGGCAGGAAATTTTAACCCAAGACCATATCAACGTAAAAGTCAGCTTTGTCATGTCATGGCAACTGGAAGACTTCCAAAAAGCCAGAGAAATCAGTCGCGATTTTTACGGTGATCTTTATACGCAATTGCAAATGGCGATCCGCCAGTCATTAGAAGAGTTTACATTAGATGATCTTTTAGAAAAAAAACATGATGCTTCCGAAAAAGTTCTGACACTGGTTCGCCCCTTTGCAGAAGATTTAGGTTGCTCCGTGAAAACCGTCGGTGTACGCGATATCATGCTGCCAGCCGCTTTGAAACGCGCATATTCCGGCGTTATTGAGGCAAAAAAAGATGCTGCCCGCGAAATGGAAAAAGCACGGGGAGAGCAGGCCGTTTTAAGAAAACTGGCCAATCTCTCCCAAATGGTCAGCAGCAATCCGGGACTGCTGGAGCTACGCACATTACAAGCCTTTTCCAACAGCGATAATGTCAGTGTTGTTCTAGGTGAAAACGCTTTAACTGTTCCCGCCAAAAAGAAAAAAGCCTGAT
>SBHI01000168.1 GCA_006226225.1 Alphaproteobacteria bacterium | reverse complement strand
AGAATATCACCCGGGGAAACTTCCGCACCGATGTAAACGATACCGGCCTCATCAAGGTGACGCAGGCTTTCTTCACCGGCATTCGGAATATCGCGGGTGATTTCTTCCTGACCCAGTTTGGTGTCACGCGCCATAACCTCGAATTCTTCAATATGAACCGAGGTGTAGACATCATCACGGACGATGCGCTCGGAAATCAGGATTGAATCCTCAAAGTTATAGCCGTTCCAAGGCATGAAGGCACAAAGAACGTTACGTCCCAGCGCCAGCTCACCCAGGCTTGTGGACGGGCCGTCGGCAATAATGTCACCGGCTTTGACCACATCACCGACTTTGACCAGCGGACGCTGGTTAATGCAGGTATTCTGGTTGGAGCGTTGGAATTTGCGCAAGGTGTAGATATCAACCGTCGAACGGTCATCTTCCTTGATATCCGTTGCACGGACAACAACGCGCTGTGCATCGACTTGGTCAATAACACCGTCACGGCGCGCCGTTACGGCAGCACCACTGTCGCGGGCAACCGTTGCTTCCATACCCGTACCGACCAGCGGCGCATCAACGCGCAGCAGCGGAACGGCCTGACGTTGCATGTTCGATCCCATCAGGGCGCGGTTGGCATCGTCATTTTCAAGGAAGGGAATCAGTGCCGCAGCAACAGAAACCATCTGTTTGGGAGATACGTCGATAAAGTCGATCGCATCACGCGGCGACATCACGTTCTCACCGTTAATACGGCAGGAAACCAGTTCCTGTACAAAAGCACCTTTTCCGTCCAGCTCGGCATTAGCCTGGGCAATCGTGTATTTTCCCTCTTCCATTGCCGACATATAGACAACCTCATCGGTGACCTTGCCGTTTTTAATGCGGCGGTACGGGCTTTCGATAAAGCCGTACTGGTTCACCTGCGCATAGGTGGACAGACTGTTGATCAGACCGATATTCGGGCCTTCCGGCGTTTCAATCGGGCAGATACGGCCGTAATGGGTCGGGTGAACGTCACGGACTTCAAAACCGGCACGCTCACGCGTCAAACCGCCCGGGCCAAGCGCCGACAGACGGCGTTTATGCGTAATTTCCGACAACGGGTTGGTTTGATCCATAAACTGCGACAACTGCGACGATCCGAAGAATTCGCGAACGGCGGAGGCCACCGGCTTCGCATTGATCAGATCATGCGGCATAACCGTGTTGATATCGACAGAGCCCATACGCTCGCGGATGGAACGCTCCATGCGCAGCAGGCCGAGATGGAACTGGTTTTCCATCAGCTCACCGACCGAGCGGACACGGCGGTTGCCAAGGTGGTCAATATCATCCACATCGCCCTTACCGTCTTTCAGGTCGACAAGGATTTTCAGAATGGCCAGAATGTCCTCGTTCCGCAGAACGCGCAGCTGGTCATCGGTTTCCATGTCAAGGCGTGCATTCATTTTCACGCGGCCAACGGCGGAAAGGTCGTAACGCTCGGGATCAAAGAACAGGCTTTGGAACAGAGCATCAGCGGATTCCAGCGTCGGCGGCTCACCGGGGCGCATAACGCGGTAGATATCCATCAATGCGTCAAGGCGGCTGGTGCATTTGTCAACTGCCAGCGTGTTGCGGATATAGGGGCCGGAATTCGCGCCGTCAATGGCCAGAATATCCAGAACGTCCAGACCGGCTTTTTCCAGCGTTTTGAAAGATTTTTTCTCAAGCTCGTCACCGGCTTCGAACAGAACTTCACCGGTTTTCTCGTCAACGATGTCATGGGCAACAAAGGCACCGCACAGCTCTTCCGGCGTGACCAGCTGTTCTTTCAAACCGTCTTCACCCAGCATTTTCGCTTTGCGTGCCGTAACTTTCGTACCGGCTTCCAGCAGAACTTTACCGGTTTTCGCGTCAACCAGATCGTAACCCAGCTTCACACCGCGGTAACGCTCGGGGTCATAGGCGCAAACCCATCCGTCTTTGGTTTTCTTGTATGTAATGGTGGTGTAGAAGGTATTCAGAATTTCCTGCTTTGTCATACCCTGAATTTTCTCGGGGTCAACAGGCTTACCGGCTTCAAGTTGTTTGATACGGTATTTTGCGGATTCTTCATTATCCAGCGCCATCAGCAGTGTTGTCACCGGCAGTTTGCGGCGGCGGTCGATGCGGACATAAACAACGTCTTTGGCATCAAACTCAAAATCCAACCAAGAGCCACGGTAAGGAATAACGCGTGCGGCAAACAGGTATTTACCCGAAGAGTGCGTTTTACCGCCGTCATGGTCAAAGAAGACGCCCGGGCTGCGGTGCATCTGGGAAACGATGACACGCTCGGTTCCGTTAATCACGAAGGTACCGTTTTCGGTCATCAGCGGCATGTCCACCATATAGACATCCTGCTCTTTAATGTCATGGATAGAGCGCAGGCCCGTATCCTCGTCAATGTCAAAAACCGTCAGGCGCAACGTCACACGCAGGGGAGCGGCATAGTTCATGTCGCGGTGCTGACATTCTTCCACATCGTATTTCGGCTCTTCCAGTTCGTATTTGACAAAGTCAACTTCAGCGCGTTCGGAAAAATCACGAACGGGGAAAATTGTTTTGAACGCTTCTTCCAGACCTTCGCGTGCGCGCTGACTGGCCGGAATATCCATTTGCAGGAATTTTTCGTAGGAGCTGCGCTGAACCTCGATCAGGTTCGGCATCTGGCAGACTTCACCGATTTTACCAAAGCTGCGGCGTACGCGTTTGCGTCCGGTAAAGCTGTGGTTGACAGATTGAATTGCTGATTTTTTTGCACTCATTATTTTTCCCCTTTGCTGCAACTTGGCAACACCGTTTATCGTGTTAATCTCGGATACGACAACACCGCACGCCTTCCTGATACTCTTGCCCGGAAGCTGCGGTTATCTAATAAAAACTGCGGTTTAAAACACGCCCCTTGATCTCCCCATCTCTTGTGCTGTGATAACACACGATCTTTTCTGCCCTTTAAAACACTTATGCCGTTATATAAAAAAACGGTGAAAGGGGCAACAGGCCATATTGTCCTGTTGCCGCCTTCCAACATTTATTGGTAAGAATAGCTACGCAACGTCTTACTTCAGTTCTACGGTTGCGCCTGCTTCTTCCAGTTTTTTCTTGATTTCTTCAGCTTCCGCTTTGGCAACGCCTTCTTTCAAAGGTTTCGGCGCACCGTCAACGAGGTCTTTCGCTTCTTTCAGGCCGAGACCTGTAATTGTGCGAACTTCCTTAATGACGTTGATTTTTTGTGCACCGGCAGAAGCCAGAATGATGTCGAATTCATCTTTTTCTGCAGCAGCTTCAGCACCACCGGCAACGGCAGCAACAGCAACCGGAGCAGCAGCGGCGGAAACGCCCCATTTTTCTTCCAGAAGTTTCGACAGTTCAGCCGCTTCCATTACGGACAGTGCGGACAGGTCGTCAACGATTTTAGCAAGATCAGCCATTTTAAATTACTCCTTTAATCAAGCTCTATTTTTTTAGTCGGTTAATATTTGTATTCAAACTTTATTCGTGAGAAACAACAGCGTTGTTGCTTTCCTCGCGCTTGTTACCCTTTTTCAGCATAGGCCGCCGTTACGCGCGCCAGCTGACTTGCCGGTGCTTGCAATACGGTTGCCACACGCGTTGCGGGTGCGACCAGAAGGCCAACCAGCTTGCTGCGCAGTTCGTCCAGAGAGGGCAGTTTCGCCAGTGCTTCAACGGCTTGTGCGTCGAGGATTGTTTCCCCCAGCGCGCCACCCATGATGACCAGCTTTTCATTCTCTTTGGCGAATTCATACGCAGTTTTTGCTGCCGCAACAGGGTCTTGGGAAACGGCCATGCCAGTCGGGCCTGTAAACAGGTCAGACATAGCAGCAAACCGCGTTCCGTCGAGCGCAATTTTTGCGAGCGTGTTTTTCGTCACTTTAAAGCTTGCGCCGTTTTCCCGCATCTTTGCACGAAGTTCGCTGATTTCAGCAACAGTCAAACCGCTGTAGTGTGTTACGACAACGAGTTCGTTCTCTTCGAACATTTGATGCAGGTCTGCGACCGCTTGTTTTTTTTGTGCACGATTCACGGACATTCTCCGTTCGGTTTATGCCAATGCTTTTCAACATCAGCGGGTTGTACACTGCGAAAAACCGTTTTTCAGACAACTTGTCCTCAAACTGCTTTTCACGGTTTATTCCCTGCCCGAAAAAGAAACGCCCATCGTCAGAACCAAAGCGGTCGTCGGTATGAAACTTTTTCTTTTCCTATCTATACAGGTCGGCGTACCGATTAAGCCCTTTCATTGTCGGGCACCTGTGGTCTTGGACAGGTTTTTCACCATCCGTTTCCTCGAAACAAGTCCGAAAAACGGACGGCAAAACTTTA
>SBHI01000133.1 GCA_006226225.1 Alphaproteobacteria bacterium | reverse complement strand
GTCACGCCTGCAACAGGCGGAGCAAAAGGCTGGTTCGTACGGGAAGAAAACACGCTTTCTCTGAAATACCCGTTTAAAAGCGTCACAATCGGCGGGCAGGAAATTGTTCTGGACAAGCTGGATATCGTCGAACTGCATGAAGATGATATTTACGTCAATAAAAGGCTGCTGGAAAAATGGTTTCCGATTAATCTGACCTTTAAGTTTAATGAGTTGGTACTGTATCTTTCCACAAAAGAGGCACTGCCGTTTCAGGAAGAAGCCGCCCGTCGCGAGAAATGGGAACGGGCAAAAATGGTGACGGCACCGCCAGCCTTGAAACTGGATGACAGTGTCATCCGCTTGCCGCACCGTAAATTCGCGCCGCCCAATATCAGCGTCAACCATAATATCAGTGCTGCGAAAACGGGTGGCGTATCCACGCATAATTCCAATCATTCCGTGCAGCTGCAGGGTGATTTTCTCTATATGGATATGCGCAGCGGTATCGGACTGACGACGGCTTCAGACGGGGATAACCAGCTGCAAAATGCCGAATTTACGTTGTCGAAAACCGATCTTGACGGGAACCTTCTCGGGCCGTTGAAGGCGACGGAGATCGAAATCGGCGATACCACTGCCTATAATTTCCCGTTGGCAGGCGGTAGCCAGCGCGGACGTGGGGTAACACTGAGTAACCGTCCGGCGAATTTTGTCCGTGATCCCGACCGCTATTTGCTGGAAGGATATGGGGATGTCGGCTGGGATATGGAGGTCTATCAGGATGAGCGGCTGGTGGATTTCTTTACCATCGGCAGTGATGGGCGTTACAGCTTTCAGGCACTCCCGTTGCGGCAGGGTTTCAACCTGTTCCGTCTGGTTTTTTACGGCCCCAACGGTCAGAAACGCGAGAAATTTGAACGCGTCTATCTGGGTGCAAATATGGTAGATCAGGGAAAATTCGTTTACGAAGTTTCTGCTCTTGAATCATCCAGCCCGCTTTTTGACCCTAGTAAAAATCCGCAGCCCGAAACCGATCCGACCTTTTCTATTATCGGTGAATACGGCATCACGAAAAGCCTGTCTGCCAATCTCGGCTTTTTTACCGGCCCTTTTGCCACGGGTGATATGCAAGGTGTCGGCGGCGGCCTGCGCATGTCGGGTTCCAGCATGTTTGCACAAGGGAATTTTTTCCAAAGTCTGGACGGTGGAAGTTCCGCCAGTGTCAGCCTGACAGGGAATCTTAGCAAGCAGATCGTCTGGAATGCCGGACATACCGAACATCGCGGCTATAAGCCGAACCAGCGCGAAATTTTGCGGGAAAGTTTTCTGGGGTTTTCTCATAACTTCTCCCTGCCGGCGCTGTCCAGCGGCAGTTATGGTTTTGATGTTCGTCGTCAGCTGAATGAAAACGGCACAACAGAAACGGTGCTGACCAACCGTGTTTCTGCCGGTTTTCTTGGTTTTAGCCTGACCAATGAAATCGAATACAATATTGTCAGTACCAATGCGCAGGACAATGTTCTGGGAACATTAACCATCCGCCGCCGTTTCCCGGTTGGAAACTTTCGCGGCAGACTGAATTATAATTTAAGCGATGCGCAAACACTGGACAGTATTGAAATCCAGTTCCAGAACCAGCTGAGCGACAAGATGTTCCTGAATACGGTTTTGAACAGCACCTTCGGCAATGCGCCGCTGAATACGATTAGCAGTACGCTGGATATGACTTTCAAGAAATACAGGCTGGGTTTGACGGCATCACTGAATGATGACGGTGATGTCAGTACCGGAATGAATATCGCCTATAATCTTGTGCCGCAAAGCCTGAAAGGTGATTACAAAATGTCCGGCGATGCTGCTGATCTGTCCAGCGGTACTCTGATGATTCAGCCCTTCCTTGATACAAACGGCAACGGTATCCGTGATGAGGGAGAAGAGCTAATCCCGGATGTAGCCTTCCGTAACGCCCAGCGTGGCATTGAAATGGCGGCAGGGCCGGACGGTATGCTGTCTATGAAAGGTATTTCCCCCAATGCCATCAACCGCATTTTGCTGAAAGAAGCCAGCCTGCCGGATATTTATATGCGTGCACCGAAAAAAGAGCTGCGCGTTCTGGGTAAACAAGGCATTAGCGGCCCGATCGATTTCCCGCTTGTTAAAACCGGAGAAATCAGCGGCACGGTCACAGCCTATAACCATATTGATCAGGAGGAAACCGCAGTCGAAAATCTGCTGATTATCCTGAAAAACAAGCAGGGTGAAGAAGTTGCCCGCGCCTATACGGAATATGATGGATTTTACGTCTTCCCGTCCCTTCCTATCGGAAAATACGAGATGTTTTTCCCAAAAAACAAAACCCGCGACAAATGGTATGTCGGGGAAGGGACGGGGCCTTCTTTCACTTTAACGTCAGAAGAGCCCGACTGGTTTGACGGTGATTTGTTTATTGCACCTCATCGTATTGATTTTTATGAAACTTTCCCTGAAAGCGAACGAATCATGGAACGCAGCAGCGCCGTGGAGCGTCCTGAAGGTGAAAAGCTCGGCTTTATCGGGCTGAATACAGAGGAGCGTATGCCATAGAATTTTGTAGGGGAACCCTGTAAAAACCCTTGAAAACCGCAGAAAACCGCCAAAAGATAAAAATCGCGGTAAAATTGCCTGAAATTTAGATAAAATTTTTCATATTTTTTAGGCGGCGTGAATGAAAATTAACTCTTTTTAAAGGGGTTTCATGCTTGAATGAAGATAGGGTATTGGCATACAATTGTAGGGCAGTACCCAAAAGGCAAGACGGCAGGGCCGGTTTTGTCAGGACGGGTGCGAAGAAACGACACCAATAGCACATCTAAGACCCCTCCCGACGAAACACTCTTAAAAGTAAAGTTTTTTACGTCTTGTAAGTCCATATAACGGAAAGGAGACCCGTGGAAATGTTTATTAAAAAACACAGCAAGAAGCTGATGATGTTAGCTGCGACAGGAATCGTGGCATTCCCTCTCGCGGTAAACGCCGCTTCGACAACGATCGATGCGACGGCGCGTTTTTTGCAAACCATCACGTTGAATAATGCGGTGACGATGGATTTCGGAACAGTTGAATACAGCGCAACGCCGGGCGGTGCTGATACGGTTGTTATGTCGACTGATGGCAGCTTGACGGCGGCTGGCGTATTCACAAGCTCTGCAACAGGAACAGCGGGTAGCGTCGATATTGCAACCGGTACAGCCGGTGAAACGCTGGATTTCTATTGCTCAACATCGGCTGTTTTGGCGGAAGCCGGCGGCGCGACCATTGCCGTGACCAGCATTCGCATTGCTGATACCGATACCGCAGCTGGCGGGGGATCCGCTTGCGCAGGTGATCAGGTCGGTGGCGGTACTGTGGCAATGTCCTATGTTATGGGCTCCGGTACGGATCAGATCAAGCTGGGGGGTACCCTGGACGGTGGTGTGACAACCGGTACATGGACGGACGGCGTATATGCTGCAACGACTGCCGGTGGTACACCTATTACTGTTGATGTCGTTTATCAATAAGATGGAATTGGACGGGAGGCGGTAAGGCTTGATGCCTTACCCGTTCCTCCCCCCATATTCTCCGGAAGGATTGTAAACGGCTATGCGACAAGTTCTTGCACAAATTAAACCGGGCATTGCGGCGCTTGCGCTGGCAACGGGTCTCCTCCTTTCTCTGGTGCCGCCGCATGCAACGGATGCTGCCGATTTTAACGGGCATAAGCCGCAGAAAATCGTAGCGCCGCAGACATCCGCACAAGTGGATGTGAAGGCCAAGTTTCGCGAAGCCGTCTACGTCAAAGTCGAACATGAAAAATTTCAAATGCCGCGGACGCAGGGTGATGACTCCGGTAACGGAGTTGTTGTCCGGAAGGCGGCAGTCTCTTTCCACGGTGCTAACGGTGAAACAGCGTTCCTGTTCTGTGACATTGTCCCGGAACAGGCGCTGTTCCCCGGCCGCCGTCAAACCTCTTCATTGGCACAGTCCTGTGATGGGAGCGGGGCAAGAAAGCCGCAGGCTTTCGACGAAGGCAACAATGCCAATACCGGTGTTGCGATGACGAAGGATATGTTCCCGAAAAACGGTGAACACCACTATATCTCTCTGGAAGTCGCTTATATATAAGCGCATATACTGAATAATCCCTCAGAAAACAGCATCATTGACACCCCATCTATAGCCGCATGAGGGTGTTTCCCGCGTTTTTTCTCGACAAAACCGCGATTCCCTGCGATATTAGCGCCAAAATAATCATAAAACAGAAGGAGAACAGCCATGTCGGAACTTGAAGGTATTTTCAAAGGTCTCGCGGGGGTTTACGTTGATTACAGCGCTGTTTCAACCGTTGTGATGGATAC
>SBHI01000019.1 GCA_006226225.1 Alphaproteobacteria bacterium | reverse complement strand
CTGCGCGGCAAAAAGACCTTTAATCACTGATTTGGCGGCTCTTTGACGTATTCATATTGTTCCAATAGGCTGCGGTAACAGGTGCTGTCTTTCAATGTCATCAAAACCTGATATTTGTCCATGCCCGGTTTGATATCGGGGCAGTAAAGGGTTGAGGCCATCAGGCGGTCATAGGGTGTAAAATTTTTGAACAGATGGTCTTTGTCTGTTAAGTGACGCGGAAAATTTTCTTTTCGTTGTTCGGGAGTTGGGTAAACAACAGGGATACGGAAGTCACCATTTTCGTCAAAATGCCAATAGGCAGAGTCACCGTCTTCCCAGCCGATTTTGGAATGTGCTTCATGCGCTTTGTTCCAGCGCCCCAGTAAACTGTTATTCGGGTCAAATGTTCCCCTTTCACGCGCGAGTTCGTATAGTCTCTGATGAAATTGCGGCGGAAATTTTGCATCCTTAATCTTCTCTTCTATGCCATTGATAATTTCCGGCAGCCCCAGAGCGCGTAACAGGCATTCCGTTATCAAGGTTTCCGTCAAATCTGTCCCGACAAAGGGAGAGATGCGGCATTCCGCATAGCCGATGCTGTTATCCGATTCCGGCAGAATATAGCCGTCCACTTGTGCTTTTGCCCGCGGTGTGAAGGGAATGCCTGCCGCGAAATAGCGTTCGTAACGAAATGGTGAAGGATATTCGCTATGTGTGTGCGGCGTCTCATGAGAAAATTTAAAGTAATTTTCCAAATCGTTATAGATCAGGCCGCGGATGCGTAAATTCGGGTTTTCCTGTACCAGCTTGACAGGCAGGCCGGTGATTTTCTTGATTTCAGTTATCAGCGATGTGATATGGGATTTGTAATCATGGTCGGATTTTTCCCAGTCAAAGCTGATGCGGATTTCCTGCGTCCATTTATTGATCGCATTATGGCGGGGCAGTCCGTCAGGATAGAGTGCGTATTTATACCACCATTCCTGTTGGTTCTCGGAACGCCACTTCCTGCTTTCCGCACTGGTAAGGCCGTCTAGCAGAAGGGTTGTGCTGTGCTGGTTATAGTCATGTTTCCCCCATATTTCATTGCTAAAGGCTGCAGCAATGAAATCCGTTCTGAACTCATCAGTCGGATATTGGGAGGTGCCGAATGCAACGGTGGAAATTTTCTTTGTCTTATCTTCGGTCTTACCCTGTGCGGTTGCGGCATTTGCAAAAGGCGCGGTGATAAAGAGAGCGAGAAAAAGAAAACACAGCGTAAAGGCGAAGGCGCGTTTCATTTTATTTATCCTTTTCCGTGGCATGTCTCTTTTTACTGAAAAATTTCGTCAGCAGGGCACCGCAGTGGCTCTCGTCAATGCCGCCATAGACTTCCGGTTTGTGGTGGCAGCTGTCATGTTCAAAAATGCGCGGGCCATGCTCGGTACCGCCGCTTTTCGGGTCATAGGCACCGAAATAAACGCGGCGCAGCCTTGCCAGCGATATGGCGCTGGCGCAAAGCGGGCAGGGCTCCAGCGTGACATATAAGTCACAATCCTCAAGATATTTATCGCCGCGCTGTTTCAACGCGGCTTGAATGACCAGCATTTCGGCATGGGCCAGCGGGTCGCGCAATTCCTCGACACGGTTGCCCTCCGCCGCCAGAACCGTGCCTGTCAGCGCATCCACTAGAACCGCGCCAACGGGAACCTCGCCGCGTTTGGCTGCGGCTTTGGCTGCGGTAATGGCCTGTTGCATGAAATGTTTCATGTTGTTCCTGTTCGGGTTATGATAGAGCGTGCAGGGCAGAGAACAGTTTAGGAGGCGGTGTTTTGTCTGAAAAGGAAAAAATTGCGCGGCGGATTGCCCGTGCCGGAATTTGTTCGCGGCGCGATGCGGAAAAGCTGGTCGAACAGGGCAAGGTTTTTGTGAACGGCACACGCGTTGATACACCGGCGCTGCGCGTCTCGGCAGAGGACAAAGTCGCCGTCAACGGCAAGGAACTGGCGGCGAAAGAGCCTGCCAAGTTGTGGCGCTATCACAAACCCGAAGGGCTGGTGACGACCAACCGCGATGAAAAGGGGCGGCGGACGATTTTCGATACTTTTCCGGCGGCGTTTCCGCGTGTGGTCACGGTCGGACGGCTTGACCTGACAACCGAAGGCTTGCTGCTGCTGACCAATGACGGTGATCTGGCGCGTTATATGGAGCTTCCGGCGACGGGCTGGGCACGGCGTTACCGTGTGCGTGCCTATGGTGCGGTGGATGAGGAAAAGCTGAAGGCATTAAAACGCGGCCTGACGGTGGATGGCGTGACCTATAAAAGCATACGGGCCGAGCTGGAAAAGACGCAAGGCAGCAATTCCTGGCTGTCGGTGACATTGACCGAAGGCAAGAACCGTGAGGTGCGGAAGGTGATGGAAGCAATCGGGCTGCAGGTTAACCGTTTGATTCGCGTTTCCTACGGGCCGTTCCAATTGGGCAATCTTGAAAAAGGCGCGATTGAGGAAGTCAGTAAAAAGGCGCTGAAATCGGCAATCAGTCGGGAAATGGTTGTAAAACTCGACCTGTAACCCGCATAAGGGAAAAAAGAGTGATATTTGTCACTGAATTATGCTATAGCTTTGAAAATGTTATTTTAAGGGTGGAAAAAGGAAAGTCGGGCGGCTGATGAATAAATCATATCTGATTGCGTTTGCAGTACTGGTGGCAGCGATATTATGGATGCTGCCGGCATTGACGGGAAAAAATCATAAAGATGCGGATGACACCACGGTTGCCGGTAAAAATGCGGCGGCAGGGGCGCATATGCAGGCGATGCGTGTCGATGTGATGACGGTCACGGCAAAAAAACTGGCGGCGCATGTTGTGGTCAACGGCCAGACGCAGGCTTCGCGGGTGGTGGATCTGCGTGCTCGCACGGACGGAAAAATCGCAAAACTGTATTTTGACCGCGGCGCACATGTCAAGGAAGGTGATGTTATTGCCGCAATGGAAGTCGAAGACCGTCAGGCGGTTCTGGAACGTGCCCGTGCTTTGCTGCAGCAGCGCAAGCGCGAATACGAGGTTGCCTCCGGTCTGAAAAAGCAGGGACTGGGGTCGCAAGTGACGCTGGAAACGGCGCGCGCCAATCTGGAGGTTGCCAAAGCGGATGTGAAACGGGCAGAGCTGGAGCTTTCCTACATCAAAATCAAAGCCCCTTTTGACGGTGTGCTGGAATCGCGCATGATCGAACAGGGGGCTTATATCCGCAAGGGCGACAGTGTCGCGCAATTTGTTGATCTTGACCCGATTGATATCACGACCTATGTGCCGGAAGGGCATATCAGCCGTATTGCCGTCGGCGGCCCCGCCGATGTTGATCTTCCCTCGGGAAAAAAGGCGGCGGGCGAGGTGTTTTTTGTCGCCTCGACGGCGAATACCGAAACACGCACGTTCCGTGTTGATGTGCGCATTCCCAATCCCGATCACGACATTGCGGGCGGTATGACGGCAAAGGTCTCTTTTGCACTGTCGGCGGAAGATGCTTTTGAACTGCCGTTATCGGCATTGGCGCTGAATGATGGCGGTATTGTCGGCGTTAAAACCGTCCGTGCCGCCGGTGAGACGGCCGATGAGACGGATCGCGCCATTGCCGCTTTTGTTCCGGTGCAGATTCTGGAAGAAGGGTCGCAGAGCATCTGGGTTGAAGGTTTGCATGACGGAGATAGCGTGATTACGCTTGGGCATGAATTTGTCACCGACGGGCAGGAGGTTGTTGCAGTGATTGCAGAGGCCGCTGCGCCGGAAGCGCCGGAAACGGATATGCAGGATAATGATGAGAGTGCCGCGGAAGAAGAAGCGGAGGATATCCTGCGATGAATGCGCTGATTGAGGCGGCTCTCGGCAGACGCCCGACAATTGTGCTGACATTTGTTGTCCTGCTGATTGCAGGATTTTATGCTTATGTGACCATTCCCAAAGAATCCAATCCTGATATCAATATTCCGGTGATTTATGTGTCGATGTCGCATGAAGGGATTTCTCCCGACGATGCCGAACGTTTGCTGATCCGCCCGATGGAGCAGGAGTTGACAGGTATCGAAGGCGTCAAGGAAATGACGGCAACAGGATATGAAGGCGGCGCGAATGTGGTGCTGGAATTCAATGCGGGGTTTGATTCCGATAAGGCGCTGGATGATGTGCGTCTGGCGGTCGATAAGGCTAAGCCCGATCTGCCCGATGAAACCGAGGAGCCGACCGTTAGCGAGGTCAATTTCAGCCTGTTTCCGGCGCTGGTCGTGGTGCTGTCGGGTGATGTTCCCGAGCGCGTTTTATTGAAACTTTCTCAAGGCTTACAGGATAAAATTGAAGCGCTGCCACAGGTTCTGGAGGCGCGTATTGCGGGCAACCGCGAAGAGGTCATGGAGATTGTTGTCGACCCGAATG
>SBHI01000143.1 GCA_006226225.1 Alphaproteobacteria bacterium | reverse complement strand
CTGCCAAGGCCGGAGCCGAGAATAATAGCAAGACGCGGCACGTCCCCTTTGATTTTTTGCCGGATGATCTCCGCTGATTTTTTGACATTCTGGCTATGCTGGGTCATGGCGCGTCCTTTTCGGTTATATGAGTGTCGTGGTCAGTTTTTTAAAATTTCGCCGAGGGCACGGCATAATTCTTTGTTTTCATCCTCCAGTCCGACGGTGATACGCAGATGTTCTGCGAGGCCGTAAGCGCCCATCTGACGGATGAAAATACCCTGATTGCGAAGTTGTTGGCGGATATTTTCTGCTTCTGTGCCGAAATCGGCCAGCAGGAAGTTTCCAGCGCTGGGTTGTGTATTGATGCCCAGTTTTTGTAATTCTTCCGTCAACCATGTTCGCCATTGCGTGTTGTGTGCGATGGATTGCTGCAAAAAATCATTGTCGGAGAGTGCAGCAATTCCGACTGTCTGGGCAACGGCATTGACGTTAAAGGGGCCGCGTACACGGTTGATAACATCGGCAACGTCAGTGGGAAAATAGCCCCAACCAAGACGCAGACCGGCGAGGCCGTAAATCTTCGAGAAGGTGCGCAACATAACGACATCGCCATAGGTGTCGACTAGCTTTTCACCGCTTTCATACGCGGGAAGACTTTCGGCAAATTCCGCATATGCGGCATCAATGACCAGTAATACATGATCGGGCAGATTTTCGCGCAGGCGTTTGATCTCTGAAGAGGGTAAATAGCTGCCGGTCGGATTGTTCGGATTTGCGAGAAACAGTAATTTGGTTTTATCCGTTACTTTGGACAGTAAAGCGTCTACATCGGCGGTCAGATTTGTCTCTTCTGCATAAACGGGAGTTGCGCCAACGGCTTTTGCGCCGATGGCATACATCAGGAAACCGTGGCGGCTGTAGAGAACCTCATCACCAACACCCGCATAGGCGCGGATTAGCAAGGAAATCAGCTCATCCGATCCTGCGCCGCAGACGACTTTGTCTTTGTCGAGATTGTAGGTTGTGGAAATTGCCTCGCGCAAGGCGGCGGCGCTGCCGTCGGGATAGCGGTGCAGCTCACCCGCATGGTTCAGATAGGCGGCTTTTGCAAGCGGGCTGCAGCCAAGTGCATTTTCATTTGAGGCAAGGCGGATAAAACGTGTCACGCCCTCGATTTTTGCCTCGCCACCGATATAAGGGTTGATCTCCATAATGCCGGGCTTGGGTTTGCGTAACGCGCTCATATATCTGCCTCATTTCTGATAATCTTTTTCGCCCCAGAAATAGCGCAATTCCGCGCATTGTTCAAGCTTTATGACGGCGCTTTTTCATCAACATTTTATTAACGCATTTCCTGTATCATATAACTGTACAAATTTTATTTCTGTGGGATTGCCAAGAAGATGTTTGAAAAACTGTGTCTTGATAAAGATTATCTGCGGCAGGTCTTCTCTTTCATTATCTACAATAAAATCGTGGATAATCTCGATAGCCAGATCGAGATGCTGGAAGAGCTTTTTTCCGTTGATCACTGGGCCGGACGGCTTGATGAAATGGAGGATTTATGGCACAGCATCCCGATGCCGAAAATGACGCGGGATACTTTTGATTTTATTGGTGCAAAACGCTGTGTTTCCTATGATATGGGGCAGGAACTGCGCGAAGATCGGCTAAAAAAATACGGTATTGATTACAATGATATTCCGCATATGTTCTCGGATCCTGACAAATTTATGGCGGTTTTTTCAAAATTGCAGATGTATGGTGACGGTTTAAAAAAATCGGACTTATTTTTGCTGGATAGAAACGGCGAAAATGCTATGTGCCAGAAGGGAACATGGAATAATTTCAATCTGGTTTTGGAGTTGTTGTCTCGTAGCGGCGACATTCTTGAAAAAGAAGACTTTTTGAAGTGTAAGGGGCGCATGAATGCGCCCTTGGCTTATGCGGCCTGGAATGGCTGTCTGGATAAAGTTTTCGCGCCGGGACTGTGGCATGGGCGCAAAGAGGAAATGATGGAGCTTTGGGGATACGTTAAACCGGCATGGACGGTCGGTATTGATATTTTCGAGGTGAAAAATAATACGCGCGGTCCGCTGATGCATACGGCCTGCCGCGTGTGGACGGGTTTGAAAGCCTTATGCGGCGTCCGGGAGCTCAAGACCGAAACGGCCGAGGACGTCTTTCTGCGTTTCTGCGAGAGTCTCAAGGGAGAAATCTGCAATCAGGTCGTTAAAAATGCGAAACCAATTAACCTGTGCCTGAAGATGGAGAAAAATAGATCCCATCCCCAAAGCTGCACGATCCATAAAGACGAATTCCCGCGGCACCTTCAAGCCGCCAATATTGCGTAATTCCTTATGTACTTTTGAGGCGACGTCACGGCCGTAAACTGTTTCGCCAAGTTCGCCGATCGGGCGTTTTTTATCCTCCAGTATCGGACTGTACAGAAAACGTGCCCAAATATTCAAAACATCGATCAGCTCTTTTGTCAGGTTTTCAAAACCCCAATTGCGGTAGGCTTGTGCGGCCATTTCTTCGTTGTCATTTTGTAAGGCGCGATACAGCATAATAACACCGGCAACAAAGCGTGGCGGGAAAATGCGGATACAGCCGAAGTCCAGCAGATTAATCGACAGGTCTTTCTGGACAGTGTAGTTACCCGGATGCGGGTCACCGTGGATGATACCGTAATTATACAAGGGAATATACCAAGCGCGGAACAGGTTCATGGCGAGCGCATCGCGCGTTTCCTGTGGGGCGATTTTAAAATCGAGAATTTTTGCGCCGTCATGCCAGACAGATGTCAGAAGCCGCCCTGTTGAGAGTTCGTCCAGTACATCGGGAACATGCACCGTGTTTTCATTGCGCAGCATATAGGCGTAGAGGCGCTGGTGACGTGCTTCGCGACGGTAATCGAGCTCTTCATACAGTCTTTCGGAGATTTCCTTATAGATCTCCTCGGGAGAGATGGCGTTATCGTATTTCTGGAATATGCGGAAAATCAGTTTCAGCTGTTTCAAGTCGGCGGCAACGGCGCTTTCCATGTCGGGATATTGCAGTTTGCAGGCGACATTCTCTTCGTTAAGCGTGACGGCCTTGTGCACTTGTCCGAGAGAGGCTGCTGCTGCGGCATCTTTTTCAAAGCTTTTGAATTTATTTTGCCAGTCGCGACCCAGCTCTGCCGCCATACGGCGGCGGACAAAAGGCCAGCCCATCGGCGGCGCATCTGCCTGTAGTTTTTGCAACTCCTGTGCATATTCTTGCGGGAGAGCCTGCGGAATGGTGGAAAGCAATTGTGCCACTTTCAGAAGTGGGCCTTTTAGGTTGCCGAGTGCTTGGGTCAGCTGTATGGCGTGCTTATCGCGCTTTATACCGATACCGAGGTATTTTTCACCGGCTAGACGTGCCGCAAGTCCGCCCATGGTCGTGGATACCTTGGCGTAACGGGTCAAGCGTCCGGATGCGCTCGATTTGCGCGTCTCATCTGCGCCATCATTCTTTGACATGGTGTCGGTTTATCCGTTTTTACAGCTCGATTTTTGTCATATGCTGCGTTAGTTCCTTATCAGCAAACACATCCATTTCCAAGAGTTGTCCGTTGAAGATGACTTCTTCCTGAATGGTTCCGCTGATACGCGTATCGGCAATCGCGTCCAGACGGACACGGAAGCGGATATGGACTTTACGTGTATTGGTTTTATCGTGAGGCATAACGGTATTGACGAATCTTTCCGCTTCTTTCGGTGTCATGGCGATTTCTTTGAAATTAATTGCAGTTGGCAAGCGGACACTGAAGGATGTCGGTAAGTGGGCGGCAATAAACTGTTGCCCTTTATTAAAGGCATGGGCACAGTTCTTTTCACCGCGCTGCGATTGTGTGCTATACCGGAACATATTTAAAAGGCGCACGCCCTGAAGTGTGGCATTGACGTTCAGAGGAAAAATTTCTTTTTCAAAATCATAAGGATCAAGATCCACAGAGCCGCTGAATTCATAATAGCTGAAATATTCACGGTCAAGGCGGTTGATCGACATATTCATGTTGTCGCGGACTTTGCGCCATTCAAATTCATTTTTGTAGTATTCCATGACAAGCGGGCAGGCGAAAATCCGTGCGTAACCGTCAACATTCTTGGGTGGGCGGCTATCGGGAGGTTGTGACAGCAGGTAGGTTGTGACGAGAGAGTTGTAGTTTGCGACAATATACCCTGTGCCGATTTCAGCGAAAGCCTGCGCTGTGGCATCACGGACAGGCGCGCCAGCCGTCATCGTCACAGCCAGAACACAGGATATAAGAAAATTGCGCAATAATTTCATCGAATTGTCCTTCTTATTGTTCCTTTCGGATTCCCTATTATTTAAATAGGCTACAATGAACATTCTATCACAGGAAAGATTTATTTTCTTTTAAAGTGTGGTTGTGAAGTTTTTTCATGATACTGGGCAGGGCGTATTTGTGCAGATCCTCTTGCGCAGCCCAAAAGAGGGGGGCGGAAAGTCCTTTTTCGGGAACAGAGCCTGCCCAGACGGTTAAATGCAGGGTGAAATGGGTAAAGTGGTGCGTGACTCGTCCGGGAAGTTTTTTGAAAACGGCGGGGATATGATCGGGTAAGGGGAAATGGGAAAGAATATCTTGTTCTTTTTTATATGCGGCATCCTGCCACGGTGTTGAAGGGAATTCCACCATACCGCCGAGAAGGCCGTTTTCAGGGCGTTTTTGCAGCAGTAATTTTCCACTTTTTTCTGCTGTTAGGAAAAAGGCTGTGCCGTAGCGTTCGGGCTTTATTTGTTTGGGTGCGCGCTTAGGGAGATCTGCGGCAACGCCTGTCTGATGTGCCATACATGTTTGCTGCCACGGACAGGAGGGGCAGTCCGGTTTGGTCGGTGTGCATAGGGTGGCACCCAGTTCCATTAAAGCCTGTGTAAGATCACCGGCATTTTTATCATCCACGTGAGCAAGTTGCTCGGCATAGGTTTTTAGCTGTTTTTTATTGTTGCGGATCGGTGTGGTTATGGCGTAATAGCGCGTTAGGACGCGCTCGACATTACCATCAACGGCGGCGGCGGGGACGTTAAAAGCGATAGAGGCTATAGCTGCCGCCGTATAGGGCCCGATTCCGGGTAGTTTTTGAAGTTGTTCAGGGCTTTGAGGAAATTTTCCGTCGTAATCTTGTGTGACGGTATTAGCGCATTTATGCAGATTGCGGGCACGGGCATAATAACCAAGCCCTGCCCATGCCGTCAGCACATCATCCAGCGGTGCGGAGGCAAGGTCTTCGATACGGGGCCATTGCCGTATAAATTTTAGAAAATAGGGGATGACCACCTTTACAACTGTTTGCTGTAGCATGATTTCGGACAGCCAGACATGATAAGCGGGTGGTGGCGGCGTGCCCGGCGGGCTGCGCCACGGTAGGGAACGGTGATGTGTGTCATACCATTCTAAAAGCTGCTTGCGCCTTTTTTTTAGCTCTTTTTCTTTACTCATTTTGCGGCTGTCTGTGATTTCTCTCTGGTATTTGCGGCTATCATTCCACTATAATGCGCCGATGTCAAAGCCCCGTTCCATATCCGATTTTGTGCCGCAACTGACCGAAAACGCTTTCGGAAAGAAATCCGCATTGCTGGGAAAATTAATGGTGCATTGGGATGATATTGCCGGATCTGCGCTGGCGGAGAATGTTAAACCGGCAGAGCTACAGCACAGGACAAGTAAACAGAAGGATGGCAAAAAACAGCAAACTGTCGTGCTGGCGCTTTATGTCCGTGATGGCGGTACGGCACTGGAAATGCAGTATCAGACCATGCAGTTATTGGAAAAAATCAATATGTTTTGCGGCTATAATGCTGTTGCCGAACTGCGTTTTGTACAAGCTCCCGAAGCTTTTCTGCCACAAAAGCCGTTGAGAAAATCCCGTCCGCCGCTGCCGGAAGAAAAAAAACGGCAAATTCACGAGATGGTCGCCGAGGCAGGTATAGAAGATGCAGAATTGCGTGAGGCACTGGAACGACTGGGTGAAGGCGTTTTCTCACAATATCAGAAATCGTGATAGGGATTGCAAGCCGGGGCGCAAAATGTTATGAGAAACCTTGACGAAACGCCCAATTAACAAGAGGTCATCAAGATGAAAGTCAGCGCGATTACGATACGTCCCGGCAACGTACTCGAATATAACGAGAAACTGTGGGTCGTATTGAAAAACGACATTATTCAGCCGGGCAAGGGGGCGGCTGTTGTTCAGGTGGAAATGCGTGACCTTGCCAGCGGTAACAAGACAAATGTTCGCTTCCGTACACAGGAAACCGTAGAACGCGCCCGCGTTGACGAGGTTGAATACCAGTTCCTGTTTGAAACCGATGGCGATTATGCCTTTATGAATGTTGAAAATTATGAGCAAATTACGATTGCCAGCGATTTAATCGGTGATCCCAAGGTCTTTTTGCAGGATGGAATGATCGTACAGGTGCAAATTCATGACGGTAAGCCGCTGGGGGTTGCCCTGCCTGATCAGGTAACAATGCAGATTGTCGAAGCTGACCCTGTTGTAAAGGGACAGACGGCTTCTTCTTCTTATAAGCCGGCTGTATTGGAGAACGGTGTGCGCGTCATGGTGCCGCCGCATATTGAAAGCGGAACGCGTATCGTTGTGAAAACCGCCGATAACAGCTATGTTGAACGCGCGAAAGATTAAAAAAACAATGAGAAACGCACAATATTCCCCGAATATCGCTGTTATGATCCGTGCGGCGGAAAAAGCATCCCGCGGTCTTGTCCGTGATTTTGGAGAAGTGGAACAGCTGCAAGTGTCGCGTAAGGGGCCGGCCGATTTTGTCTCTGCAGCCGATATCCGCGCAGAGAAAATCATTTTTGAAGAGCTGGAAAAAGCACGCCCGGGTTACGGCTTTCTGATGGAAGAGCAAGGGAAGCGCGCACCGAAAGACGGACATGACTCAATCTGGGTGATTGACCCGCTGGACGGAACAACGAATTTTCTGCACGGTCTACCACACTGGGCGGTGTCGATTGCGCTGGAAGTGAAGGGCGAAGTGACTTGCGGTGTTATTTACGACCCAGTGAAAGATGAATTATTCTGGGCGGAAAAAGGACGCGGTGCCTATATGAATAACCGCCGTTTGCGCGTTTCGGGGCGTGGTGAGATGTCGGATGCCGTGATTGCGTTGGGCACACCGGCAATCGGCAAAGAAGAAGACGAATACGCCGCTTTTTTGGAGCAGCTGGATGCGGTTGTTCGTCGTACGGCATCAACACGCCGCATGGGTGCGGCCAGCCTTGATCTTGCTTATGTGGCGGCAGGACGTTTTGACGGTTTCTGGGAAACAGGTCTTAGTCCATGGGATGTTGCTGCCGGTGCACTGATTATCAAGGAAGCGGGCGGCTTTATCAGCGATATGGACGGAAAAACCGGATATATTTATGGCGGCAGTGTTGTCGCAGGAAACGGTCAGCTGCAACGGAAATTATTGGAGCTTGTGGCAAGTCCGAAAAAGAAAAAGGCCTCAGCCTGATTTTTAAGGATCACAAATTTTATTTTATTGATGAAAAACCGGAGAATGAAAAGATGCGTAAGACCTCTTTAACACTCACAGTCGCAGGCTTTGCCCTGCTTTGCACAATGACGGCAGCTAAAGCGCAGAGCCCCGGCGTCGAAGTTAATTACGATGTTTTGAAAAATACGGCTATTCATCAGCATTATGCCGTGCAGAAGGAAAAAGAACAGGCTGCACAGGAAAATGCTCTGGAAATGATGCCAACGGAAACACAGCCCGCTGCAGCTGATGTCAGCGGAACAGGCGCGTTTTTGACCGGGCCGGAAGTATCCGGCGAAATTCTGGATGGCGCTGCGCCCGTGCTGACCGACCCGATGCCGCATCAGGAAGACGCTGCAGCGGATGCGGAAAAACTGTTTGAAGACATGCAGAACACGCAGACCGCGCCGGAACAGGAAATGGCGGAAGAGCTGCCGCTGCCGACTGAAACGGTACCGGAAACCGTTATCAATTGGGTTGAAGAAGAAAAAGCTGCGGAAACAGTCACACCTGTTGAAGCTCCTGTTGTAGAAATAATGCCTGCTGATCCGCGTATCCTGAAAACCGAGCCGGATGAACTGCCGGAATCTTTACGCCGTGAAATGATGGGGCTTCCCTCGGGCGATATCGATCGTCATAGCTCTGCACCGGTTGAAGCCCCGGTGGTTGCTGCGCCGATTGCGGCCGAGCCGGAAGTGAAAGTGGAAGAAAAAGCTGAAATAATGCCGGAAAAAACCGTACCGCGTCCGCTGCAACGCCCTGCTGCTGCAAAACAGCAAGCGATTGAAAAACGCGAAGCTGCAGGCATCGTGCCGGAAGCAACGCCCATGCCGGATAAAGCACCCGTCGAAGAAGTGGCAGCGGAGAAATTGCCCTTGCCGGAAGCGAGCCTGATGCCGGAACAGCCGGTCTCCATGGATGTTGAAAATGCTGTTTCTCTGGCATTTGAGGGTAGTGAGAGCCGCATTACACCGGAAATGGAAGCTGTGCTGGAAGACATCACAACGCGTCTTTCTTCCGACAATGCCCTGCGTGTTCAGTTGAACGCTTTTGCCAGCGGAGAGGCTGGAAACCAGAGCAGCGCCCGCCGTATTTCGCTGTCGCGCGCTTTGTCTGCGCGTGACTATTTGGTAGAACATGGCGGTATTACACCGACTCGTATGGACGTGCGCGCTTTGGGTGACCAGACGCAAAAACAGCCGATTGACCGCATCGACTTTGTTTTTGTAGAGTAACGGGTAAGTTTATCTGTTACGTCTACGGCAGGGTTAATGAACAAAGTACATAAATTATTACTTATATTGCCGTTATTATTTGGGATTTCCGCCTGTGTACCGACGGAAATCCGTCCCTTGTCCGAATGGCCCGTCTTTAAAAAAACGCCGTCCTCCTCCCCCACAACGCAGCAGAGTGTGCAGCATACCGCACCCGCGCCGCGCCCTTACGGCCCATTTATCCAATGCACGGTTTTTGAAGGGCAGGCGCAATTCCCGTCCGGCTGGTTTCCGTTGCAGAATACGAATTTTAAAATCCGCCGCGGTGACAATGACAGTTTTACTCTGCGCAGCAAGAAGAATGAAACGCGTGAAATTTATGTGCGTTTTGATGATGCCGGACAGAAGATGGTATTCTGCCCTGAAACCGATGAGGCTGGCCGGAACGGCAAAATTGCCTGTTACAGCATTTATGCGCTGGAGGATGATTTTGATGCCGGAATTAAGCGTACTTTCGATGTGCCGAAGGCTGTGCGCGGCAGCGAAATGACGTGCAAGACGATCAGTAAATAAATCCTAGAACAATCCGAAGCGTTTTTTGCGCTTTGCCGGTTTTGCAGCGGGTTTTTCCGCAGCGGTTTCGGCCGTTTTCGTTGTGTCTGCCTCGGCTGTTTCTGTTGTCTTTGTTTCAGTTTCAGGCTCTTTTTCGGGCTGCGCAGCTTTGGCAGCGGCTTCCGCTTCGGCTTTGCGTTTGGCTTCTTCCTCAGCGGCTTTTTTCGCTTCGGCTTCGGCCTGTTTCTTTTTCGCCGTATTGATCAGGACTTGCTGCATACCGCTGAGATCTTGCGCTTTTTGCTCCATGAAGCGTTTAAAGGTTTTCTGTACCTCAGGTGATGCGTTCTGGAATTGCGGGCGCAGGGTCAGCTCGGCATCGCCTTCCTTGGGTTGTTCGGCAAAAATTTTCTGTACTGCCAGCAAATGGTCGACGGAACGTTCGATTTCCGGCGCGAAGGACTCAACCGGAACGATGTTCAGCATACCGTTACCTTTTGGATCATCACGTTCGTCAATGTAGAAATAATCGGTCTGCGACATATTGCTCATACCCGGGAACAGGGTCGATTTCAGACGATTTGTCGGACGTGTGACATTTTCCACCGATACGATGGCGTTAATCATCAGATATTCTGCGCAAGCTGCCGTATCTTCATTGGCAGGCATATTCTGCATCGCAAATACGTATTTACCCAGAATATCGTTTTCCAGCGGAGAAAGGACGTCTTTCATCTGGTCACCGAGTTCGGTGCCGGCAAAGGTTTCAAGATTACTGTGGCTGGAGATCAGCTGGCCGGGGGTTGTCGCCTTTGAGACCGTATTGTTCGCGACCATGCCGGAGAGCGGCATCATCGGTGGCAGACCGGTCTGGATATCGCCGACGACCTTCTGGCGGTATTCGGGGTCGCTGTCGATTTTCTCGAAAACTGCGGAGAGCGGGAAAATCATCTGTTTACCAGTCGGCCCGTGTGTTAGCGGTACAAAGGCTGCTTTTACGGCACCGCGCGCGGCATCGTAATTGCCCTGGCTTTCAAAATAATCTACGGCTTGTGGCAGCGGTACGGATTTTACGCTCTTTTTTTCTTCCGTGTCAGCGGCTGCGGCATCAGCGTCGGCGCTTTTCTCCGCTTTGGATGGGGCGGCTTTTTTCTCTTCCGTTGCTGCTGCGGGTTCTGTCGGGTTTAAAGGAACTTGTGCAATCTGGAACATACTGTCTTTAGCCAGGTAGACTTCGACCATATCGGCAAGGCTGTAAGAGCCCCAGATCGTTGAATCAACCAGATAGCGCATATTTTCGTCGAAATCTTCGGCAAAGCTTTCCGTGTCATCGCGGTATTGACCGTGCAATGCGGAGTAAACCAGAAACGGCAACGCCGCTTTTTGTTTTTCTTCAGGTTTGTCAAAAGCTGCGGCATCGACAAATTTACGCGCCGCGCTGAGCGTATCCTGAATCATGTCATATTGTTCGTTATAGAAAGCCTGCTTCATATCATCGGCATTGCCGCCGGTTATCGTTGCCTGCATTTCCAGCTGCTGTTCCATTGCCGTCTGGTTGGTGATGATGTCCTCCATAAAGGCTTCATAAGCCAGTTTGACGACGGGATCATCGGGCAGCTGTTTTGTGGCGTAGTCCTTGTCCATATAGGCGCGGTTGATCATTGAACCTGTAATGAGGCTGACATTGTTCAGAAAAACCTCTTCAGAGACAGGTGCCGTTTCTCCGTCCGCATTGACAAATTTTCCTTCGGCGCGGCGGTTTAGCATATTTGTAACGGTTTCACTGAGTTTAGGCTCAAGTTTTTCGAAAAACGCGGGCTCGGAAGCCAGTGTTTCATAAGCGTCGGCAAAAGCTTTTGCAGCCAGTTTTGTCTGTGCTTCATCACCGTCATAAGATTTGATTTGGTCAAGAACTGCGGTAAAAACTTCTTCCGCGGCGTAATTATCTTTAGTCATGGCGCTTTTGATCGACTGATGCAGTCTGTCATAGTCAGGCTTTACCTCTTCAGGAAGCCGTGTATCTTCAAAAGCCATCATTGTCTTACACCCTCATTTGTTTGAGCCGGAAGGCCCTTTTAAGAATCTCATTTACCGCATAATATATGACAATATAGCATAATAAACCATCATATGTCAAATAAATACTCTGTTTTGCGCGGGGCAAATATTCGAGGATCCGCCGCCGTCTTGCATTACGCAGGCAGACTGCCTAAAGTATTCGCACGGAACAAAAACAACGGAAAAACGAGCAAACACAGGATATAAAAATGAGCGAATCCGAGGAGCCGCAGCGCGAAAGTATGGACTATGATGTGGTGATTGTCGGAGCGGGGCCGTCCGGACTGGCTGCCGCCATCCGTTTGAAGCAGATTGCGGAGGAAAAAGGCGCGGAGATCAGCGTTTGTATCCTTGAAAAAGCTTCTGCCGTTGGAGATCATCTGTTGTCGGGTGCAACGATTGAAACCCGCGCACTAGATGAACTGATGCCCAGCTGGGCGGAAAAAGGTGCTCCCTTAAAAACCGCTGTAACGGCGGAGAAGTTCCTGTATTTGACGGAAAAAGGCAGCCTGCCATTGCCTGTGCCACCGCAGATGAAACCGCCGAAGGGCAAAAAGAATTACATTATTTCACTGGGAGAATTGGGACGCTGGCTTGCGGAACAGGCCGAAGAGCTGGGGGTGGAGATTTATCCCGGATTTGCCGCCGCCGAGCTGTTGTACCATGATGACGGCAGTGTCAAAGGTGTCGCGACCGGCGATATGGGGATCGGTAAGGATGGTGTCAAAAAGGACAGTTACGAAACCGGTATGGAATTGTATGCGCGGCAGACAATTTTTGCCGAAGGTTGCCGCGGCTCGCTGACGAAAATCCTGTTCGAGCAATTCGGGCTGCGCAAAGAGTGTGATCCGCAAAGTTACGGCATCGGTATCAAGGAAATCTGGGAAATTCAGCCGGAAAAACATCAGGAAGGTCTTGCCATGCATACGGTTGGCTGGCCGCTTGATAGCCGTACTTATGGCGGGTCATGGATGTATCACTTTGAGGGGAATCATGTGTCGGTTGGTTTTGTGATCGGGCTTGATTACGAGAATCCGCATCTATCCCCCTATGACGAAATGCAGCGCTTTAAACATCATCCCGCTATTGCCAAAGTTCTGGAAGGCGGGAAACGCATTGAATACGGTGCGCGGGCCTTGTCCGAAGGAGGCTGGCAGTCGATTCCGAAGCTGAGTTTCCCCGGCGGTGTGTTGATTGGCGATACGGCAGGTTTTCTGAATGTGCCGAAAATCAAAGGCACGCATACGGCAATGAAGTCCGGCATGGTGGCGGCAGAGGCGGTGTTTGCGCATCTGATGGCGGAAGAGGTGCCGGAACAGAATGAATGCACAGGTTATGCGGAATTGCTGAAACAAAGCTGGGTGATGGAGGAACTTTACGAGGTGCGCAATATTCGCCCCGGCTTTCATAAAGGTTTTATCATGGGGATGCTGCGTGCGGCATGGGAAACCCTGACTTGCGGGAAATTCTCTGGCACATTGGATTACAATCACGGCGATCATGAAACATTGAAAAAAGCGGATGAGGCGCCAAAGATTGCCTATCCGAAACCGGATGGTGTGTTAAGTTTTGACAAGATGTCTTCGGTCTTTCTGTCCGGCACAACACATGAGGAAGACCAGCCTGCACATCTGAAACTGGCAGACGACAGTGTGCCTGTTGCGGTTAATTTGAAGCTGTATGATGCGCCTGAACAGCGTTACTGCCCTGCCGGTGTTTACGAGATTATTCGTGATGCGGACGGAAATAACCCGCATTTGCAAATCAATGCGCAGAACTGCGTGCACTGTAAAACTTGCGATATCAAAGACCCGACGCAGAATATCAACTGGGTTCCGCCCGAAGGCGGCGGCGGCCCGAAATATGCCAATATGTAAGACGGTGCTGGTACAGGGCTTTCCCTTTACCTGTTTTTATGCTGGTATAGGCAAGGTATTTTTTAATTATTCAAGGCGGCTTTTCCATGCGTATTCTTATTATTGACCGTGACCCTTTATCCATCAAGCTGATGTCGTCAAAACTGGGACAGGCGGGACATGAGGTCGTTTGTGATGATAGCAAGCAGCGTGCAGTAAAGCTGGCGGCAGAGCAATATTTTGATTGCGTTTTTGTCGACCCGACTCCGCTGAATGATGTCCGCCCTGTTGTGCTGGAAATCTGGCGCGGTTTGAAAAAAGACCAGCACCGCCCTTATATGGTGCTGCTGGCGAAAGAGGCGGAGCGCGAAGCTGCCATCGGACGCGGCTGTAATGATGTGCTGCTGAAACCGCTGGATGCGAAAGCGCTTGAAACCGTGGTCGGCAATGCCGCACGGCTGAACTATTACTACAGCGTGTTCCAGCAGGATGTCGGCGATTATTTCCCTGAAAATGCCATCGGGGTTTTGGGGCAAAAGGCCTTTGAACAGCTGTTTCTGGCTTCGGTCGACCGCGGTTTTCGTTACGGTGAGCGCAATTGCGTGATGTTTATCCGTGTCAAAAATTTTGAAGAAATCTTAAAAAGCGGCGGCGAGAAAGCTGCGAAAGAGGCTTTGGATAAACTGGGAGAGAAAATCTCCTGGATCCGCCGCCAGAGTGACGTTGTTGGTCATATCTGCCCCGATACCTTCGGTATTCTGATGCAGCGCCCTATTTACGAAACGGAGGTTTACGACGCTTTTTCCCGCTTTCAGGAAAAAACCAAGGAGTTTGTCGCGACATTGCCGGAAAAACACCGGCCCGAGGTGCATCTGTCTGTTGTTGAGCTGCCTTATGGGGCCATTCTTTGTGATGACGGCGATACGCGTTTTTCCAAACTGGCTAATGAGTAAGGAACAGTAAAATGAAAAATATGCCGCTGGAAGATATCTTAAATCAGGCGTTGAAAGCCGGAGCGGATAGCGCTGATATTCTGCTGGCACATAGTATTTCACTTTCCGCCGGGGTGCGGCTGGGTAAAACGGAATCTCTGGAACGTTCGGAAAGTTTTAATCTGGGACTCAGGGTTTTTAAGGGTAAGAAACAGGCGATTGTTTCCACCAATGATGTTTCGGATGCAGCGGTAAAAACCACTGTAGAGCGGGCGGTGGCAATGGCGGGACATATTCCGGAAGATGAATATTGCGGTATCGCACCGGAAGAGCTTTATGCGCAGAATTGGCAGCATGATGCGGAATTACTGGAACTGGAAGACCGTATTGCAAGCGTCGGGCCGGAAAAGCTGCTGGAACTGGCGCTGGAGGCGGAAGATGCGGCCATGAGTGTTGACGGAATTGAAAATTCCGAAGGAGCTAGCGCGGGTTGGGGGCCGGAACATTATACCTATGTGACGTCAAACGGCTTTCGCGGCTCTTACGCGCGGACGGGGGCGGGCCTGAGTGTTTCTGTTCTGGCTGGAACGGGAACGGAGATGGAGCGTGATTACGCCTATCATTCCGCCTGCCATTTTGATGATTTGGAAAGCCCTGCGGAAATCGGCAAACGTGCTGCGGAGCGCACATTAAAGCGCCTGCATCCGCAGAAAATCGCCACGGCTCAGTTGCCGGTGGTGTATGATCCGCGTGTCGCCAATTCCATGCTGCGGCATTTGTCGGGGGCGATTAACGGTTCTGCCATCGCGCGGGGAACATCCTTTTTGAAAAATGATATGGGCAAACGCATTTTTGCCGAAGGTATCACGGTGACGGATGATCCGCGCATCTGCCGCGGCATCCGCTCCCAGCCTTTTGATGACGAAGGCGTGTCATCAGAGGAGCTGCTGCTGATCGAAGACGGCGTTTTGCAAAGCTGGATACTGGATTTGCGCACGGCGCGGAAATTACAGCTAGAAACCGGCGGGCGCGCATCACGTGATGTGTCCTCCCCGCCGTCACCGTCTGTCACAAATCTATTTATGGGGGCGGGTAAAGCCACGCCACAGGAACTGATCGGCGATATCAAACGCGGCATTTATGTGACCGAGCTGATCGGTAGCGGTGTGAATATGGTAACGGGTGATTACAGTCGCGGCGCCTTCGGTTATATGATTGAAAATGGCGAGATTACGCACCCTGTGACCGAAATTACCGTTGCGGGAAATCTGCGTGATATGTGGCTGGGTCTGACCCCTGCCAATGATCTGCGCCACCGCTATGGCATCGATGCGCCGACCCTGCGCATTGACGGGATGACCGTTGCGGGGAATTAGTCTTTAGGAAAAAAACATCATGGCGAAAACAGCAGCACAATATGTTTGTCAGAATTGCGGCTCTGTCTATAACAAATGGGCAGGAAAATGTGATGGCTGCGGCGAATGGAATACGATTTCGCAGGAAACGGGTTTTTCTGATGCTGTGCCGAAAGGGCTTGGCACGAAAAAAGGCCGTGTGATTGATTTTGTACCGCTGGCGGGTGTCAGCCATGATGTGCCGCGCCATATCAGCGGTATCCGTGAGCTGGATCGTGTCGTTGGCGGCGGGCTGGTGCCCGGTTCTGCTGTTTTGATTGGTGGTGATCCCGGTATCGGGAAATCGACATTACTGTTGCAGGCTGTCTGCCGTTTGGCGGATAAGGTACGCTGCTGCTATGTTTCAGGCGAGGAAGCGGTCGATCAGGTGCGGATGCGTGCGGCGCGGTTGGGGCTTGCCGACAGCAAAGTGCGGCTGGCGGCGGCGACGAATGTGCGCGATATCGTCAGTTCTATGGATCAGGGCGATATTGATTTGATTGTCATCGACTCCATCCAGACCATGTATATCGACAGCATTGATTCTGCGCCGGGAACGGTGTCACAGGTGCGTGCCTCCTCGCAGGAACTGATCCGCATGGCGAAAAAGAAAAACATCGTCGTGTTGCTGGTTGGCCATGTCACGAAAGACGGGCAGATTGCCGGACCACGCGTTGTGGAACATATGGTGGATGCGGTGCTGCATTTTGAAGGTGACCGCGGTCATCCCTTCCGTATTTTGCGGGCGGTGAAAAACCGTTTCGGCCCGACAGATGAAATCGGCGTGTTTGAAATGGCGGAAGCGGGACTGGTCGAGGTTGAAAACCCCTCTGCCTTGTTTTTGTCACAGCGGCAGGAGGATATTGCCGGAAGTGCGGTTTTTGCCGGAATGGAAGGCACGCGCCCCGTATTGGTCGAAATTCAGGCGCTGGTCGCGCCGTCGCCATTGGGAACGCCGCGGCGTGCGGTAATCGGCTGGGACGGCTCCCGCCTTGCTATGGTGCTGGCAGTGCTGGAATCGCGCTGCGGGGTACAGATCGGTATGAATGATGTTTATCTGAATGTTGCGGGCGGTTTGCGTATTAACGAACCTGCTGCCGATCTGGCGGTAGCTGCGGCGCTTTTGAGTTCGCTCACAGATATTCCGTTGCCCGGTGATACGGTCGTCTTCGGTGAGATCGGGCTGTCTGGTGAAATTCGCCATGTCGGGCAGATTGAGCACCGTTTGAAGGAAGCGGCAAAGCTGGGCTTTACGCAGGGCTTTATTCCCAAACCGCTCAGGACAAAAAATACTGGTCAAAAGAAGCTGTCTCAAGATATAAAGGTGGTGGAATTGGAGAAACTTTCTGATTTGATGCCGTTTTTCGCCATTGATTAGATTTATTGACGCCAAGAGGGTCTGATGACAGCCATTATTTTCGACATCGTCGTCGGTGTGATCGTTTTGATTTCCACTTTGATTGCGACTTTGCGCGGTTTTGTGCGTGAAGTTCTGACGATTTTGGGACTGATCGGTGCGACTGCCGTGACATGGATTTTCGGTGGTGTGATGTCAGGCTTTTATACCGGACACATGACCAACTGGGCGACAGAACGTCTGGAGGAAATTCCAGAAGGCGGCGTGACGCATATGCCGCTGTTTGACGGACGGTTGGAGTTGCCGATTGATTTCTTTTCGCAGGTTGCCTCTTATAGCACGGTTTTTGTCTTAAGTTTTGCGATTGTCGCAGCAATTAATTTCTATGTTGCGGGGCTGGTGCAGGAATCGAAACTCAGTATTGTTGACCGTTCGCTGGGAGCTGCTTTTGGTCTGGCGCGCGGCGTTTTGCTGGCAACATTGCTGTATATTCCGATTGCGCTGTTTGTCGCGGATGAAGAGGAAAAACCTGTCTGGATTGCCGAAGCGCAAACCGCGCCACTGCTGCAATATGGCGTTGATATTATCCAGACGCATTTCATGCCTGAAAAAGACGAAGATGACAAAGACGGAAAAAGCCGCGATAAAAACGCTAATGCTGCTGAAAAAATTATCTCGAATATGAAAGATGCCGCACTGGATGCAGGCAAAAATGTGAACACCGAGGATATTCTGTTCGGCGCTGGCGGGAAAACAAATAAAGAAACGCCCCAAGATGATGGCTATGACGGTAATGAACGCGGCGAATTGGATAATCTGATTGAAAAAGAGCTGGATCAGGGCGGCATGAATCCATGAGTATCGCCAATCCCTTTTTGCATGATCCCGATCAACGCGGCGAGCAGGAGCGCGGCAACAGGCTGAAACGTCTGGCCGCCGTTGCCAGTGTGACGATGGCGGTGACGCTGATTGTGACCAAGCTGGTGGCCTATATGTGGACGGGATCTGTGAGTCTGCTGTCATCATTGATGGACTCAACACTGGATTCTCTGGCGTCAATCGTCACTTTTATCAGTATTAAACGCGCAATGGAGCCTGCGGATAAGGCGCATCGTTACGGCCACGGTAAGTTGGAAGCAATTTCCGCCATGGCACAGGCGGCCTTTATCGTCGGCAGCGCGGTCTTTTTGTTTTATGAAGCGCTGCAGCGGATTGTGAACCCGCATGTCATCGAAAAAGTCTCTCTGGGTTATGCGGTGATGCTGCTGTCGATTGTTCTGACACTGGCGTTGGTGATGTTCCAGAAATATGTGATTAAAAAAACCGGCTCTGTCGCGATTGAAGGCGATCATATTCATTACAAAGGGGATCTTTTGATGAATGCCGGTGTGGTTGTGGCAATGTTCCTGTCTGCCAAGACGGGGTGGCTTTATTTTGACCCGCTTTTTGCCTTGGGGATTTCCGTCATTCTGTTGAAATCGGCAAAAGAAGTTGGTACGCAGGCTTATGATATTCTGATGGATCGTGAATTGCCGGATGAAGATCGTGCCAAAATCAGTGAAATCGTGATGAAGCACCCGCATGCGAAATCAGTCCATGATCTGCGTACGCGCAGTACAGGGCAGCAGATATTTATCGAACTGCATCTGGAGCTGGACGGTAAAATGACGCTGGATATGGCGCATCACGTGACCGAAGAAATCGAGATCATGGTTTATGCCGCCTTCCCGAATGCGGAACTGATTATTCATCAGGAGCCAGCAGGTATTGCCGATGACAGGCTGGATACCCGCGTGGAAGATGCTACCGCGGCGGAAGAGGCGGCCTCTGGGCAAGGCTGAATATTTTACGCGCCAAATCCCTGTTTTTTGGATTTCAGATAGGCTTTACCGGTAATGTCGCGCTTGCAATGTTGCGGATAGGACGGATCCTTCAAGAAATTTTTCAGAACCGATTCATATAAGCCCGTTGCTTCATCAGCGGTTTTGACGCCGTTTTCCGCCAAGTGCTGCGGCATGCGCCCCGTTTGCTGCAGGATGAAATAGTCCTGCACGATGGCGGCCTGTTGTTCCATACCGTAATTGACAAGGTCTTTGCCGTCTTCCAGCACATAGTCATAGGCGGCGTTATAATTGAATTTGTGCTTCATGCTTTCTTTCGTGGCTTCGATAATCGGGTTCAGCACATTGTTCTTGAACTGCCAGACATGCACCATTTCATGCAGGAAAGTGCTGCGCAGAGACAGTGAAACATCCTGCGCGGTGTAGTCTTCACGGTACAAATCCTGCGGCATGTAAAGATGCCCGTTCGGCGCCATTGCCGTGTGGTCTGATTGCAACCCGCCCGGTAGATAAGGGCGGTTGTGAATTTTGACGTTTTCGTAATCGATCGTGTCTTCGAAATAGGTTTTCAAAAAGGCGATCTCCCGGTCATTCAGGTGCCGGTAGTCTTGTTTGTCAGCCATGTTTTCGTTGCTCCTGTAGCCCTTGCGGGGATATAATGCCCCCTGAAGATGATAGAGCATGATAGGGAGAAAAATCCGTCATGGCAACAAAAAGTAAAAAACATATGAAAACAGAAATTCTGGTCGCCGGTGGCGGTCCGTCAGGGTTGACGATGGCTTTGCTGTTGGCGAATGCCGGTCTGGATGTTGTTTGTGTAGATCAGGCGCAGAAATCCGAACAATTAAAAGAAAGTTTTGACGGGCGTACAACGGCGATTTCTGCAGCATCGAAGAATGTGCTGGCTGCGGCTGGTGTATGGGATGCGCTGGAAAAAGATGCCTGCCCTATTCTGGATATTCGTGTTGCCGATACCGATTCCCCGCATTTTTTGCATTTTGCGAGTGATGAAAGCGATAAGGGGGCTTTTGGCTGGATTCTTGAAAACCGCGTTTTGCGCAAGGCATTGTTCGAAGCTGTGGAAAGCTCGCCTTTAACGCATTTGCAACCCGCAAAGATCGAAGAATTTTCCTATATCAATGACGGTCAGGGTATTGCCGCCAGCCTGTCTACAGGGCAGGTTATTGACACACAGTTGCTGATTGGCGCAGATGGGCGAAAATCCGCTGCGCGGGAATGGGCGGGTATAGGAACGGTCGGTTGGAGTTATAAGCAGGAGGCCATTGTCTGCTGCGCCGCGCATGAGTTGGATCATGAAAATGTTGCTGTCGAGCATTTTATGCCATCCGGGCCGTTTGCAATTTTGCCGATGATGGATACGGAGAAAGGAAAACATTGCTCTTCCATCGTCTGGACGGAGCATGGCGGTGATGCAAAGCGCTATCTTGATATGAGTAAAAAAGACTTTGATGCGGCTTTGCAGGCGCGTTTCGGCGACCAGCTTGGCAAGGTAAAACATTTGGGAACACCAATGGTTTACCCGTTGTCGCTGATGCATGCCAAACGCTATACCGCGCCGCGACTCGCTTTGATTGGTGAGGCGGCACATGCGATTCATCCGATTGCAGGGCAGGGGCTTAACTTAAGTATGCGCGATATTGCCCTTTTGGCGGAAATGGTGGTTGACCGCCGTCGCGTCGGGCTGGATATCGGTGCGGAGACAATGCTGAGAACATACCAGCGGTTGCGTAAAAAAGATAATCTGCTGATGGCGGCAATGACGGACGGTCTTAACAGACTGTTTTCAAATAATATTCCGCCCGTGCGTTTTTTGCGGACGCGCGGAATGTCCGTGGTAAACCGTCTGCCGCCCTTGAAACGTTTCTTTGCGGGGCAGGCGATGGGCTTTGGCGGGCTGGGCGGAGCCGGTTTGCCACGCCTTTTGCGCGGCGAAATATTGTGATTTTTTTGTGCTTTTTGAAAAGGATGGCTTGACGAAAGCGGACAAGGCTGGCAATCTTGTCCTCAAGTTTTCAACTGAAAGCAACCAAATACGGATTCTTTAAAAGTTCTTGTTTGAGAAGGCAGGGAATAAAATGACGAAATCAGAACTTATCCAGCGTATCGCAGAACTCAACCCGCATTTGTATCTGCGTGACACGGAACAAATCGTAAATACGATTTTTGAGGAAATTTCCTCCGCCCTGTCGCGTGGTGACCGGGTCGAATTACGCGGTTTTGGAACCTTTTCCGTGAAACAGCGTCAGGCGCGTCAGGGTCGTAACCCACGCACGGGCGAAAAAGTTTTTGTCGAGGAAAAACATGTTCCATTCTTTAAGACCGGCAAAAAATTGCATGAGCGCATGAACCCCGAAAACGCATAAAACGGGGGGCGCGGTACAAGATGATGAAATATCTTTCATGGTTCATCACGATTCCGCTGACAGTTTTGTCTTTGATGTTTCTGATCGGTAATACCGACAATGTTTCCGTACATTACTGGATGAATACGCCGCCTTATGAGTTACCGCTCTATGCGGTCGGTCTTGCGATGCTGGCGGTCGGTTTTTTGGGCGGGGCATTATTCGTTTCCTTAAATTACTATGCGCTACGCCATGAACACTGGAAAGTGAAACGCCGTCTGGCGCGTATTGAGACGGAACTGGAAGAAAGCAAAAAGAAACCTGTCAAATCTGCGGAAGCTGAAAATCAGGACACGCCGCCAAAGCTGGCTTTGCTAAAACCGCATTGACAGTAATTTTACCATAGTTGATTTTCCCATAAAAAAGAATTATACTGCCCGTCACAGCCGGATATCGG
>SBHI01000224.1 GCA_006226225.1 Alphaproteobacteria bacterium | reverse complement strand
GTCTCGCGGTTCGGGCTGGCGACCGAGCCACTATCCAAATGATCGCGCCCGATGACAACCGGGGCGGAGAGTTCGCCTGAGGCCACCATCTCGTTAAAGGCCAGTCCCAGCTTCGCACGGTCACCCAGACCGACCCAGCAAATCCGTGCAGGCAGGCCTTGGAAGGCAATACGGTCACGCGCCATATCCAGCCAGTTATGTAAGTGAGGATTATCGGGAATCAGCTCTTTCACCTTGGCATCGGTTTTGTAAATATCTTCCGGATCGCCCGACAATGCCGCCCAGCGGAACGGGCCGATACCGCGGCAAAACAGCGGACGGATATAAGCCGGAACAAATCCGGGAAAATCGAACGCATCTTTCACGCCCTGATCAAAAGCTTCCTGACGGATATTGTTGCCGTAATCCAGCGTCGGAATGCCCATATGGAACAAATCCAGCATTGCCTGCACATGTACGGCAATTGATTCCCGCGCCGCTTTCACAACACTGTCAGGATCGGTTTCACGTTTGATCTCCGCCTCTTTCCATGTCCAGCCTGCCGGCAGATAGCCGTTCAGCGGGTCATGCGCGCTGGTCTGGTCTGTCACGACATCTGGGCGGAAGCGTTTATCTTCCTTGGCACGGCGGGCGATTTCGGGAAAAATTTCCGCCGCATTACCAAGCAGACCGACGGAAACGGCTTTGCCTTCCGCATGCGCTTTTTCAATGATGTCGATGGCCTCGTCCAGCGTATCGGCGCGGCATTCCAGATAGCGGGTTTTCAAACGCCGCTCGATGCAGATTTCCTGACATTCCACAGCCAGCATCGATGCACCTGCCATGGTGGCCGCCAGCGGCTGCGCGCCACCCATACCGCCAAGTCCACCAGTCAGAACCCATTTGCCTTTCAGATCGCCACCAAAATGGCTGCGCCCGACCTCGACAAAGGTTTCATACGTGCCCTGTACAATGCCTTGCGAGCCAATATAAATCCATGACCCTGCCGTCATCTGCCCGTACATCATCAGGCCTTTTTTATCCAGTTCGCGGAAATGTTCCCAATTCGCCCAATGCGGCACCAGATTGGAATTAGCGATCAAGACGCGCGGTGCATCTTTATGGGTTTTAAACACGCCGACAGGCTTGCCAGATTGCACCAACATGGTTTCATCTTCGTTCAATGCCGTCAGGGTTTTTATAATCGTATCGTAACAGTCCCAATTACGCGCCGCACGACCGATACCGCCATAGACAACCAGCGCATCGGGGTTTTCGGCAACATCGGGATCAAGATTATTCATCAGCATGCGCAAGGGCGCTTCGGTCAGCCAGCTTTTGGCTGTCAGCTCCGTGCCCGTCGGCGCGTGGATTTCGCGGCGGTTCTTCAATGCGGCTTGTGTCGTCATGATTCCGTATCCCTATCCGGTGGTTGCAACTTCGAACTCAAAAGCTACACCAAAGCGGAGGGAATGTCACCTATGCCCTGTCGGCATGTTTGACAGAAGGATTGTCATTCTCAAACGGGTTCTCTGCCTTGCCTTTGCTGATCTGCCACAAATGCAATTGCTGCGCTTCCAGCTCTTCCAGCTGCGCAACATATTCAGGCATGGTCAGGCGCATTTCCGCGCGGCGCATATCAACCGCCCACATCAATTGCATGAAATAATCCTTATCCCGCATCAGCGCCGTCTGTAAATCAGGCGGATAATCGTCAAAGCGCATATTGCGCACACGCAGGCGCACATAATGATCCAGATAGGTCTTGCAGGTGCCTTTTTCGCCATTGGCCATGGCGATAATCTGCGATTTTTCCGTTACCGACAGCCCCTGTACATAGTTTTCACTCTTTGTATCGGCAAAACAGGCCAAAGCTTTGACGATTCTGCCGTCAGCCAGTTCCGTTTCGCAAAGACCGAAATGATAAATCTGCAAACGCGGCACTTCACGGTCGGCAAAAACATGCATCATATTCGCCAGCTCTCCCAGCGGTATGTCGCGGTATGATAATACCGCTCCGGGCACGACTGCCGCCTTGTCTTCTTCCAGACCCAATGTCAGCCCGGTAAAGTGATCCGTGCCGCGGCTGATGCATTTACAGCAGAAACTGCGGCGAAAACCCGTTAAAAAGGCCGGCGTCATAGACGTCGGCTGCCAGTGCGGTTTATCGGGAAGGGAACCGTAACCGAAAATATGAAGCTCCTCAAGCTTATCCAGTCTGACCGCGTGTTTCTCTAGATTCTCCGCCAAACCGGCAAGTCTTGCGACGGCGGCATTCAGCCGGTCGTGCTCCGTTGATGTCCCCACAATAAATACCCCTTTTAAGCTCTTTATCCCTTTGAACAGTATAAAGATAGAGGGTTAATATTATGTGAATTATTTGGCGGGTTTTTTCGGCTTTTTGCCGGTCGCGCCGGATTTCGCAGCTTCGGAGAAAGGACGGCTGACAGGGCGGATACTGCCTGCAAGGGCGCAGGACAGGTCAAATGTCGATTTTTCACCAACATTCTCCCAGTTTTCCCTCAACCATTTTTCCGCATGTTTGCGCCCGATATCTCGCAAATGGGTCAGATAATCCCATTCCGCATTCAGCTTGCTGGAAGCAGACATCTGCGTGACCTCTTTATCTGCATGAATGCGGTGAATACGCATATCGCGGTAGCTTTCCTGCTCCAGCCCTTCATTTTCGATCATCTCTTTCAGCAGCATAATCGCCCGCAGCTCTTTCAACAGGCTGGCATTGAAGGTGATTTCGTTCAGACGGTTGATAATCTCACGCGCCGTGCGCGGCACCTCCTCGCGGTAAAACGGGTTCACCTGCACCAGCACGATATCACGGGCATGGCAATCATCCACCAGCGGAAACAGCGCCGGGTTCCCGGTAAATCCGCCATCCCAATAGGCTTCGCCCTTGATTTCGACCGCTTTGTACAAAAACGGCAGCGCGGCAGAAGCCATCAGCGTTTCTGCCGTGATATCGGGCTGACGAAAAATATGCGCCGTACCGGTGCGGACATTTGTTGCCGTGACAAAAATCTGCAGCGCCTTACAGGAGTTAACACGCTTGAAATCGACCATGGTTTCGACAACCTGCCTCAGCGGATTAATATCCAGCGGATTGATTTCATAAGGTGAAAATGTGCGGGACATGTAATCCATCATCAGATAGGCGGGAGAATTGTCCAGATTCCAGTTCCCGACCCAACGATCCCAGAAGGTGCGCTGTAGAGGGCTGAAACGTGCCGCATCACTGACAGCCTTCCAGAAATCATGCAGTTTTTTACGTGCGTTTTCCCGTCCGCCTTTTCCTGAAAGCCCGTCTGCGACCAAGACACCGTTCATCGCACCCGCGCTGGTACCACTGATGGCAGCGATATTCACTTGCTCGTCTTCCAGCAGGCGGTCAAGAACACCCCACGTCAATGCGCCATGCGCACCGCCGCCCTGCAAAGCCAGTTCAATCTGCTTTTGCCCCTTGGCGGCGGTTTTTTTTGTCTTTTTCTTTGCGGATGTTTTCTTTTGCGATGTCTTTTTCGTCGCCATGGCGCGCCCTGATCCCCTTCTCTAAAAGATGGTAACGCAGGGGCAAGAAAGCGTAAAGCGGTTTCAGATACGCCAGAGCCAGAACAGCAAAGCACCGACCACCAGCAAAGCGGCGATCTTCACCAGCCGCAATTTCTGGTAATAGCGGCGATTAACGTAGCGGCGGTTGATCTTATCAATGATTTTCAGCGCCTTTTTCAAATCCTTATCGCTTTCCACGAAAGACAGCACCGTTTCAACCATCCCAAGATTTCGCGGCAGCAAGGAGTTTTCCAGCGGTTTTTCTTTCGCCGCGACCAATACTTCGGTGCGGCGTTCCTGATCTTTGGCCGCATCACGTGCTTTATCCTGATTTCTGGCGTAGAAGATACTGCTGGGAACATAGAGAAAGTTGCCGTGCCCCGCCAGTTTTGTCAGCATCACACGATCATGCCCCAAAAGCGCATGATCAATCCACGCCGCGCGCAAACCCTTGGTACGGAAAACACCGTAAATCATAAAACAGTCTTTCAAATTGGTCACACAGTTTGCAAGGCGCTTCAACGGCGGCTTATTACGCGCTTTATTGACCCAGCGCGATGCACTAACCCGTCCGGTTTCCGTGCCGTTTTCATCGATATGCCTGATTGTGCCGACCGCAAGAATCGCGGCAGGGTCTTTTTCCATTTCCTTCAAAATAGGGATGGCATAGTCTTTGCTCAACAGATCATGTGACCCAACCCAGCTGAAATATTCCGTGTCACAATCAAACAGGGGGCGTTTAAAATTTTCAAACGCTCCGACATTTTCTGCATGACGGATATGCGTAACATGCGGGTGTTCTTTGGCAAAAGCCGCGCACACCTCGCTGGTTCCGTCATCTGATGCGTTATCATAGATGACAATCTTACCCGCTTCGGTCAAGCAGGTTTCAATCGTCCGTCCGATATATTTCACATCGTTATAGACGGGAATCGCAATTGTCAGTTTTTCCAGCAATTCCGTCATAGGTATTCCGTCATAATTGTTCTCTTGTATCATCGTCAAACACCTGTATATATAAAAGCAGTCAGCAGCAAAAGCAAACGCGAAGAAAACATGACGGATTACAAAAACATCCTTTTCATCAGGCTGAGCGCCTTTGGCGATTTTATTCTGACGCTCGGCGTCATGGAAGCCGTGCGCAAATATCATCCCGATGCGAAAATCACTCTATTGACCACACCGCTGTTTGAGGAGCTGGCAAAACAATCCGGCTATTTCGATCAGGTGTTGACGATGCGGCGTTATGGTTTTGCTGAAATCGGCAAATGGCTGGAACTGCGCCGCACCATGAATACGCAGGATTTCGATCTTGTCTATGACATGCAGCAGAATGACCGCACGAAAATCCTGCGCCTGTTATCCCCCTCCAAAGCGCGCAAAAACTGGTACCGCGGCGGCGCAACGACCAAGCAGGTTTTACCGATTACCGACAGCCGTGATTTTCCCATTCCCGACATGCCCTGGATGGATGGCGACACGAGCGGTTTTGCACTGAAACCTCCTTTTGTTCTACTGGTACCGGGCGCTGCGCCACAACACCCTTTAAAACGCTGGCCTGCCGATCATTACGGTGTTCTGGCGCAAAAACTGGCCAAAGAAGGCTTCCAACCCGTGATTCTAGGCGGCCCCGCAGAGCAGGAAATTGCCGCTGCAGTTGCCGAAGATGAAAGCACAGCACTGAATCTGTGCGGAGAAACCTCTTTTGGCGATATTGCCGCACTGGCACGGAAAGCCGTTGGCGCGGTCGGCAATGATACCGGCCCGATGCATCTGATTTCGGCTGCTGGCTGCCCTGTTGTCTCCCTGTTTGGCGGCACATCACACCCTGATCAATCCGCGCCAAACGGTAAAAATGTCACGGTATTGCGCGCCATTCCCATTGAGAAACTCCCACCCGAAGATGTCTGGCAGGGATTTGCCGAAATATTGCGTAAAAGTGCCGCTGCAGGGGCCGAGACCCGTTCGGCCTGACAGCCCGCTTCATTGACTTAAAGCGTGAAAACGTGTACTACAAAACGGTTTGAAAAAACACGACAAAAAGCCTTATACAGGCTCATAGCGATAGAAAACAAAAGCGAGAATACCCATGAAAGCAGTCATTCTGGCAGGAGGCCTCGGCACACGTCTTTCGGAAGAAACGACGCTGAAACCCAAACCGATGGTCGAAATCGGCGGACGCCCCATTTTGTGGCATATTATGAAACTGTATTCCACACATGGCATTAATGATTTTGTGATCTGCTGCGGTTATAAAGGGTATCTGATCAAGGAATATTTTGCCAATTACTTCCTGCATATGTCCGATGTCACTTTTCATACCGCAAGCGGCGAAATGGAAGTCCACCGCAAAAAAGCCGAAGACTGGCGTGTGACGCTGGTTGATACCGGTGATGAAAGCATGACGGGCGGACGTCTTAAGCGCGTCAAAGACTATTTGAAAGATGAAGAAGCCTTTTGCTTTACCTATGGTGACGGTGTATCCGATGTCGATATCACCGCGGAAATCGCCTTCCACCAAGCGCATGGCAAACTTGCGACCATTCTGGCGGTACAGCCGCCCGGACGCTACGGCGCTTTGAAAATGGATGGCGATAGTGTTGGCGGCTTTACCGAAAAGCCCAAAGGTCAAGGCGGATGGATCAATGGCGGATTCTTTGTCCTGTCACCGAAAGTCATCGATTACATTGATGGCGACAGCTCACATTGGGAGGTGAAGCCCTTGCAGCAGATTGCCGAAGCAGGCGAGCTGCAGGCCTTTAAACATGAAGGATTCTGGCAGCCGATGGACACGCTGCGTGAAAAGAATATGCTGGAAGATCTTTGGGATGCCGGCAAAGCGCCTTGGAAAACATGGGACTGATAAAATGACGGAACACACAGAAACAACAAAGCCGCGCGTGATGCCCGATAAAAAATTCTGGGCCGGAAAACGCGTGCTGATCACCGGGCATACCGGCTTTAAAGGCAGCTGGCTTGCCCTATGGCTGGGATCTATGGGTGCAGAGGTTCACGGTATTGCGCTTGACCCGCTATCCGAACCCAATCATTTCACGCTGGCAAGCGTCAAAGACTATCTGGCAAGCGACCACCGTACGGATATCCGCGACGGCGATGCCGTCAGTAAAATCGTCACCGATATTCAGCCTGAAATCGTCTTTCATCTGGCTGCACAGCCGATTGTCCGCGTCTCCTATAAAGACGCCCCCTATACTTTTGCCGTCAATACGATGGGCACGGTCAATGTGCTGGAAGCCATCCGCCTGACCGACAGTGTCCGCGTTGCCACAATGATTACGACCGACAAGGTCTATGAAGACCAGCACTGGCCGCATCCCTATCGCGAAACGGATATGCTGGGCGGATACGACCCGTACAGCGCCAGCAAAGGCTGTGCCGAAATCGTGATTTCCAGCTATCGCCGCTCCTTTCTGGAAGAACAAGGCAAAAGCATTGCCTCAGCCCGCGCAGGGAACGTTATCGGTGGCGGTGACTGGTCGGAAGACCGCCTCATCCCCGATGCCATCCGCGCCTTTTCAAACGGCAAAGCGCTGGAGCTGCGCAAACCCGATGCCGTGCGCCCGTGGCAGCATGTATTGGATGTCCTGACAGGTTATTTAATGCTGGCCGAGGCGCAATGGCGCAAGCCGGAGGAATTTTCCCGCGCATGGAATTTTGCGCCGGATACGTCATCGGAAGAAACCGTCGGTTTTGTTGCCAGCCATATGGCGCAAATGTGGGGCGATGGTGCTGAAGCCATCTTCAAACCCAACCCGAATGACCCGAAAGAAACCGCCCTGCTGCGCCTTGATTCCAGTCTTGCACGCACGCATCTGGACTGGGTGTCAAACTGGCCGATTATGGAGGTGCTGAAAAACACCGTGGCATGGTATAAAGCCGCCGTAGAAGGCAAGACGGTCATGCGGGATATCTCCTTGGCGCAAATCGCCGATTATTGCGGCGAAGATCCTGCCGCAACGGGCGGCCAGAAACAAAAACAGCAAATCGCATAAACAATAAAGGCGCGGCAAAATGGGCGAACGGTTTTCCTTTCATACCACTCCGATCAGCGGCTTGTGGCAAATCGTCCGGAATGATTTTTCCGACAGCCGCGGCGTTTTTGCCAAGCTGTTTTCCGCCAATGACTTTAAAAAAATCGGCCTGAACAAACCGATTATACAAATCAATCATTCCCTGTCACGCACAAAAGGCACGGTGCGCGGCTTGCATTTCCAGCATCCGCCCTATGCGGAAACACGGATTATTTCCTGCACGGCAGGACGCGTTTTTGATGTTGCCGTTGATCTGCGCCCCCAATCATCGTCCTATCTGAAATGGTACGGGGTGGAACTGTCGCCGGAGAAAAAAAACGCACTGGTTATTCCCGAAGGTTTCGCACACGGGTTTCAAACACTGGAAGATGATTGTGAATTGATTTATCTGCATACCGGCAATTACGAGCCCGAAGCCGAAGACGCTTTGAATATTGCCGATCCTGTATTGGCCATCGACTGGCCTTTACCGCCCACGGGCTTGTCAGCGCGCGACGAGGCGCATAAAATGCTGGCGGATCGTGAATTTACCGGAATCGAACTGTAATCCGAGGATAGACTACCCATGAAATGCCGCCACTGCCAGACACCGCTTGCCACCAGTTTTATTGATCTGGGCAGCGCACCGCCTTCCAACGCCTATCTTGGCGCGGATGATCTGAAAAAGCCGGAAAAATGGTATCCGCTGCATATTCTGGTTTGCGAAAATTGCTGGCTGGTGCAAACGGAAGATTACGCCGATGCCGGTGAGCTGTTTTCCGAGGATTACGCCTATTTCAGCTCTTTTTCAAAATCATGGCTGGCTCATGCCGATAATTTTGTTGGAAAAATGCAGGAGCGTTTCAGCCTGACGGCAGAAAGCCATGTTGTCGAGATTGCCTCCAATGACGGTTATTTGCTGCAATATGTGCAGCAGCGCGACATCCCCTGTCTTGGCATTGAGCCGACCAAAAGCACGGCGGCCGCTTCCCGCGAAAAAGGCATCGATACACTGGAAGAGTTTTTCGGCGTTGCTCTGGCGGAACGTCTTTCCGCAGAAGGCAAACAGGCTGACCTGACCGCTGCGAATAACGTGCTGGCACATGTGCCGGACATCAATGATTTCGTACAAGGTTTTTCCATTCTGCTGAAACCGGCGGGCGTTGCCAGTTTTGAATTCCCGCATCTGATGCAGCTGGTCACACACGGCCAGTTCGATACGATTTATCACGAGCATTATTCCTATCTGTCCCTGACAGCGGTCGAGCATGTTTTCGCCGCAAACGGATTAACGGTTTTCGATGTCGAGGAATTGCCGACACATGGCGGCAGTCTGCGCGTCTATGCCTGCCGTGCAGACAGTGACGCACATCCGGTACAGGGCAGCGTCAGCGCATTGCTGAGCCGCGAGAAAGCCGTCGGTATGCTGACGGCAGAGTATTACACCGGATTTCAAGACAAAGCCGACAAGATCAAAAATGATTTTCTCGGTTTTCTGCTGGCGGCAAAACAGGACAACAAAACCGTTGCCGCCTATGGCGCTGCGGCCAAGGGCAACACATTACTGAATTATGCGGGTATCCGCCCTGATCTGCTGCCTTTCGTTGTCGATATGAACCCCGCCAAACAGAATAAATTCCTGCCGGGAAGCCGCATTCCTATCCTGCCGCCTGCGGCGATTGAAGAGAAAAAGCCCGATTACGTGATTATTCTGCCGTGGAATCTACGCACGGAAATTTCCGAGCAACTGGCCTATATCCGCGGCTGGGACGGAAAGTTCGTGACCGCCGTACCGGAACTGGAGGCCGCATGAGCATCGAAATTTCCCCGACAGCACGCGTTTCCGCACAAGCAGATATTGAAGACAGCACGCGCGGTACGCGTATCGTCATCGGCGATAACAGCATGATCGACAGCTTTGTCAAAATCAAACCCGTCGGCGGCAGCGGCGATGTGATTATCGGTGCGCGCAGCTATATCAATTCCGGCTGTGTGCTTTATTCCGGCAACGGCATCACCATCGGTGACGATGTGGCGATTGCCGCCAATTGCGTCTTTGCGCCGGTCAATCACGCCTATGAGGAAAAGGATCGCCTGATCCGCGAACAGCGTTTCAAACCCAGCAAAGGCGGCATTATCATCGAAGATGATGTCTGGATCGGCGCGGGCTGTATTCTTCTGGACGGCACAATCCTGCGCAAAGGCTGCGTGATCGGCGCCATGTCACTCGTGCGCGGTGAAATTCCGGCCTACAGCATCAATGCAGGTAATCCCTTGCAAATGATCGGACAAAGAAAATGACGTCTTTTACGGTTCTGGGAGCCAGCGGTTTTGTCGGACGCCATTTAACGGCGCATTTGCAGGTGCAGGAGCATGACGTCACTGTGCCGGAGCGTGACACGTCAAAACTGCACGGACAGAATCTCGGCCATGTTATTTACTGCATCGGCCTAACGGGAAATTTCCGGCAGCAGCCTTTTGAAACAATCGAGGCGCATGTCGGTGTGTTATCGGCACTGCTGCAAAACACGGATTTTGACTCATGGCTTTATCTGTCAAGCACGCGTGTCTATGGCGGGTTGGATGCCAGCGACACCGCCTCCGAAGAGGATATGCTGCCCGCAAAACCTTCCGCAGACGCGCTATATGATTACAGCAAACTGCTGGGCGAATCCTTGTGCCTGACCATTGATCATCCCGCCATGCGGGTGGCGCGCCTGTCCAATGTTTACGGCAGCGGACAAAGCCCGCATACTTTTCTGGGGGCGCTGACAAAAGACCTGAAAGAAACGGGCGCGGCAACCATTCTGGACAATCCCGCCTCGTCAAAGGATTACGTCTCCATAGAAGATGTCGTGCCACTGCTGGAGAAAATCGCACTTTCAGGCACACAGAAAATCTACAATATCGCCAGCGGCACGCAAACGCGCTGCGATATGCTGGCACAAGCTATCGGCGCGCTGGGATATGACATCGGCTTTGCGGATACTGCCCCGCCGCCCCGCGTCTTTCCGAAAATCGACATTGCGCGCATTGCGAATGAATTTGATTTTTCACCCCGTTTCATACAAGATGACTTACCGTTTCTACTGACAAAGGAAGAGAATGATGACACAAGCTGCAAACAATCCGATCGTAGCGTTTGAAGAAGAAAAATCGGCTTTGATCGAAAGCTACGAAAATGATGCCGCATGGAAAAAAGTTTCCGGTGACTGGCTGCGCACCGCTTTTGAAAAGAAATACATGTATAACTTCTCTTTCATGGGACGTCCGATTATCCAGACCCCGGTTGATATGATTGCCCTGCATGAAATTATCTGGGATGTGCAGCCCGATCTGATTGTCGAGGCAGGCATCGCGCATGGCGGCTCCATCATTTTTTCCGCAGCGATGCTGGAATTGAACGCAGCTTGCGGCGGCCCTGCCGACGCCAGCGTGTTGGCCATTGATATTGATATCCGCGCCCATAACCGCGCCGCCATTGAAAACCATCCGATGGCAAAACGCATTACCATGCTGGAAGGCTCCAGCACTTCGCAGGAGATCATCCAGCAGGTGCATGATGCCGCAAAGGGCAAGAAAAAGGTTCTGGTTATTCTGGATTCCAACCATACGCATGAACATGTAATGGCGGAGCTGGAGGCCTATGCGCCGCTGACCAGTGTTGGCAGCTATTGCATCGTTTTTGACACGATTGTCGAAGACCTGCCCGCCGATATGTGGCCCGACCGCCCGTGGAGCCCCGGCGATAACCCGAAAACCGCGGTCTGGGAATATCTGAAATCCCATCCCGAGTTTGAAATTGACAAGCAGATGGATAACAAGTTGATGATTTCCGTCGCACCGAACGGTTATTTGAAACGGGTCAAATAATATCCCTGCCGGAATGAAGGCATAAAAAAACGGGCAGATATTTCTATCTGCCCGCCTTTATTAGAGTTCCAAACGGATTGAAACAACTTATTTCGGGGCTGCACCGCCATTTGATTTCGGTGCTTTTTTCTCGGCTTCATCAGCATTTGCTGCCGGTGCTGCCGTGTCTTTACCCGTTTTTGCTGCCTGCTCGGCCTGTTTTGCAGCCGTGAAGGCTTTGCCGAGTTCTTCCAGTTTTTCCTGGAAGGCTGTATAGGCTTCTTTCAGTTCCTTAACATTATCGGAGCCTTTGACAGTTTGCAGTTTTTCTGCGGCTTCGTTAAAGCCTTTCTGCAACTCTTCTTTGGCTTCCGTATAATATTCCTTGGTTTTGACCTTATCGATCACGTTCAGGGCCGCCTCGATCTTGTTGCCGTATTCGGCTTTCTCAAGAACTTCCTTATCCTTCGCAGCGTTGGCTTCAGCATCTTGCTGCATTGCCTCGATCTGCTCTTCGGAAAGACCGCTATTGGCTTTAATCGTGATATCGGCTTTCTGTCCGGTGGATTTGTCCATCGCGGAAACATTCAGAATACCGTTGGCATCGATACGGGCCGTCAGTTCAATTTCCGGCTCGCCTTTTTTCGTGCCGGGCGGCAGCTCAAGGCAGAAGGTTCCCAGCGGGCGGTTGTCTTTCGCCTGTGCACGGTTACCCTGGAACAGTTGAACTTCAACATCCATCTGGTTGTCTTTGGCCGTTGTATAAATGTCCTTGCCTTCACAGGGCATCGGCGAGTTCGCCTTAATCAGGACATCCATCAAGCCGCCTTCGACTTCAACACCGATATTCAGCGGTGTCACGTCAACCAGAAGCGCGTTATCGATATGACCGGAGATGATACCACCTTGCAGCGCTGCACCTGCAGAAACCACTTCGTCGGGGTTCACACTCTTGTTCGGCTCTTTACCGAAGAAGTTTTTCACCGTCTCACGAACTTTCGGCATACGGGTCATACCACCAACCAGAATGACTTCATCGATATCATCCATGGTCAGACCGGCATCCGCCAGCGCCTGTTTGCACGGGCCGATTGATTTTTCGATCAGATCACCGACGAGGTTTTCCAGCGTCGAACGCGTAATCGTGACATCAAGGTGTTTCGGTCCGCTTGCATCAGCCGTGATGTACGGAATATTGACCTGATAGCTTTGCCCCGTGGACAGTTTTTTCTTGGCATCTTCCGCAGCCTCTTTCAGACGTTGCAGTGCCAGCTGGTCTTTCTTCAGATCCATACCGTCATTGCTTTTGGCAAATTCTTCGGCCAAATGGTCGATGATGCGGTTGTCAAAATCCTCACCACCCAGGAAGGTGTCACCGTTTGTGGACAGCACGCTAAAGGTCTGCTCGCCATCGTCTTCGGTCAGTTCCAGAATGGAAACGTCAAATGTACCACCACCAAGGTCATAAACAACGACTTTGCTGTCGCCTTCTTTTTTCAGACCATAGGCAAGTGCAGCAGCCGTCGGCTCGTTCACGACACGAAGGACGTTCAGACCGGCAATCGTACCGGCATCTTTCGTTGCCTGACGCTGACTATCGTCAAAATAGGCCGGAACCGTAATAACAGCATCCGTGACTTCTTCGCCAAGATAGTCTTCTGCGGCTTTTTTCAATTTTTGCAGGATACGGGCGCTAACCTCGGACGGCGACATTTTTTTGCCGTCGATTTCGACCCATGCGTCGCCGTTATCGGCTTCCACAATTTTATAAGGAACTTTGCTTTGCAGTTCTTTCGTTTTCTCGTCGTCAAAACGGCGACCGATCAAACGTTTAATCGCATAAAGCGTGTTTTGTGCGTTGGTAACCGCCTGACGCTTTGCCGGGTCACCGACAAGGCATTCGCCGTCTTTTGTAAACGCAACAATAGAAGGGGTCGTGCGTTCGCCCTCCTGGTTTTCCAAAATCTTGTATGAACCACCCTCTAACACAGAGAGACAGGAGTTCGTTGTTCCCAAATCGATCCCGATGACCTTACCCATCAGTATTCCCCTTTCTTACTTTTCAGTCTTAATCTGTTTCAAATCCGTTTTTCCGTTTTTTGACGCGGACATATGCCGTTTTTTGTAAAAAAAATTCGCACAGCATCATTGCTGAGCATTTTTTCGCATATGTCGTACACCGTCGTATGGTTAAGAATTACCATAACACGGAAATTTTGTCAACCGTAAAATTCCATAATTTTGAATTTTACCGAATAAATACAATTCAAGATGCTTCCGCAGTCATATAATACTGCCCGTATCTTGTAAAGGGATTTCGGAAGGAAAATCGCTGTAAAGCCTTATCTATAGGGATTTCAAGCGCCGCGTGCCGTCAGATAAGCACTTTCCGACAGCGCACTCCACGGCGCGGACATCGCCTGAAAGGCAGAAATACTGTCATAAAGTCTTTTACTCACAGCATCTTGCGCGGCAAGCTCTTTGACAACCGTGTCCGACTCTTTTCTAATATTTTTCAGAATCTCCGATGACAGCTGCCGCGGCACAATTTGGTGTTTTTCCTGTAAAATCCGCAGAAATTCAGCGTTTTTTGCCATTAATTCGTTCAAAACATACTGATTCGCCGCGCGGGTGGCATTTTCAACAACCGCCTGCAAATCCGCTGGTAAAGCCTGCCATGCCTTCAGATTGATGAAACTGTCCAGAATGGTCGCCGGTTCGTGCCAACCGGGCGCGTAGTAGTATTTGGCAGCGCGATGCAGCCCGAAAGACACATCATTATAGGGGCCAACCCATTCAATCGCATCAATCGTGCCTGACTGGATCGCAGGCAGCAATTCCCCGCCCGGCAAATTGACAACAGTAGCCCCCAGCGCCTTCAAAACCTCTCCCCCCAGACCGGGCAGACGGATTTTCAAGCCCTGAAAATCGCTAACACTATTAATTTCGCGGTTGTACCAACCCGCCATCTGCACGCCGGTATTGCCTGCGGCGAAAAACTTGCAGCCCATCCCCGCATAGATTTCATCCGCCAGTTCCTGCCCGCCGCCGAAATCAAGCCAAGCATTTTGTTCCTGTGCCGTCAGGCCGAAAGGAATACTGGCCAGAAACTGTGCGGCAGGGGCTTTACCCTTCCAGTAATAGGGCGCGCCATGTCCCATTTCCACCGTGCCGTTTGACACCGCATCCAGCGCGTCAAAAGCCGGTACAATCTCTCCTGCGCCATAGACACGTATCTCCATACGTCCGTCAGAGGCACGGCCAATCTCCTGTGCCAAACGGTTCGCCGCCGTCCCGAGGCCGGGAAAGTTTTTCGGCCATGTCGTTGTCATGCTCCAGCGGATTTTTTCTTTTGCAATGGCGGGGGACGGAAGGTTTGAAGCCGCAGCGACAGGGGCTGCAATACCGGCAAGCGCTGCTTTTTTTAGAAAGGAACGGCGTTTGAGAAGGCTCATCGTCATCATCTCCTGTTTTTCAGATACATATATTATATATGTATCAGGCGAAAGGATCCGCGACCAAAATCGTTTCATCACGTTCCGGCCCTGTCGACAGAACTGTCACGGGAATACCAACCAGCTCTTCAAGGCGGCGAACATATTTAACGGCGGCAGCAGGCAATTCCGCCCAGCTTGTCGCGCCTTTGGTTTCTCCCTTCCAGCCCTCCATGACTTCATAGACAGGTGTCACAGCTGCCTGTATTTCGGCAGCAGCGGGAAGATAATCAAGCGTTTCACCCTTATAGTTATAGCCTGTGCAAATTTTAATCTCCGCAAAACTGTCCAGCACATCCAGCTTGGTCAAAGCCATACCGTTGATACCGCCTGTTTTCACAGCCTGACGCACCTGTACGGCATCAAACCAGCCGCAACGGCGCTTACGCCCCGTTGTCGTGCCGAATTCATGCCCGCGCCGCCCCAATTCTTCGCCGGTGTCATCATTCAGTTCGGTCGGGAACGGCCCTTCGCCAACACGCGTGGTATAGGCTTTGGTAATGCCGAGAACGAAATCAAGATGCTCGGTTGAAAAGCCGCTGCCTGTTGCCGCTTGCGCCGCCACGATATTCGACGAGGTCACATAAGGATAAGTGCCGTGATCAATATCCAGCATCATGCCCTGCGCCCCTTCAAACAGGATTTGTTTGCGGGCGGCCTGCGCCTCGTCCAGCATTTTCCAGACCGGTTTGGCAAAGGGAAGAACTTTCGGCGCAATATCCAGTAATTGCTGTACCAATGCCGATTCATCTGTTTCGGCAACACCGAAACCGCGGCGCAGTGCATTATGATGCACCAACAGACGTTCGATTTTTCCCGAAAGTGCCTTTGCATCCGCCAGATCACACAGGCGGATGGCACGGCGGCCGATTTTATCCTCATAGGCCGGGCCAATGCCCCGCCCTGTCGTGCCGATTTTGTTGCGTCCCCGCGCTTCTTCGGTAATACGGTCAAGTTCACCGTGCAGCGGCAGGATCAACGGCACATTCGCGGCAATCGACAAATTATCGGGTGTGACTTTCACGCCCTGTTTGCCGACAGCGGCAATTTCCTCAAGCAGCGCCCAAGGATCCAGCACAACGCCATTGCCGATCACCGAATGCGTATTTTTACGCACAATACCTGACGGCAGCAAATGCAGCTTATAAGTCACATCGTCAATCACCAGCGTATGACCGGCATTATGACCGCCCTGAAAGCGGACAACGACATCGGCGCGGCTTGCCAGCCAGTCAACAATTTTGCCTTTGCCCTCATCTCCCCATTGCGAGCCAACGACGACGACATTTCCCATGACAAACCTTCCTTCATGCTGGAGTTTTTTTAGAAGCCGAATCTACTCTATTAGATATAGGTAGCGTTTCCAATGTCTTTGTGAAAATGCTATAAACAATTTGAGGAAAGAAAAGCATAAGGGCGGTCAAATGGCGCTTTTGGTTATGAAATTCGGCGGAACATCGGTCGCCACCATTGAGGCGATTGAAAATGTCGCCAATAAAGTCGCGGCAGAAGTCCGTGCGGGGCACAGCGCCGCCGTCGTCGTCTCCGCAATGGCGGGGGTAACAAATCAGCTTGTTTCCTATTGTCAGGAGATCAGCCCGCTGCATGACGCACGCGAATATGACGCCGTTGTCTCATCGGGTGAGCAAGTGACCTCCGGCCTTTTGGCGATGGCTTTGCAAAAACGTGGTATCAATGCCCGTTCATGGCAGGGCTGGCAGATCCCGATTTTAACCGACCGTTCCCATGCCAAAGCACGGATTGAAGATATCGACACCGAAAAATTCAAACAGCAATTCGCTGGCAATGCCGTTGCCGTTGTCGCCGGATTTCAAGGCATTTCACCTGAAGGACGCATCACCACGCTGGGACGCGGCGGCTCGGACACCTCCGCCGTGGCTTTGGCGGCCGCCGTCGGCGCAGACCGCTGCGATATTTATACGGATGTCAAAGGCGTCTACACTTGCGACCCCGGCATTGTGCCAAAAGCAAAAAAACTGAAGCAGATTTGTTACGAGGAAATGCTGGAAATGGCCTCGGTCGGCGCAAAAGTTTTGCAGACGCGCTCGGTCGAAATGGCGATGAAAGAAAATGTCTGCGTGCAAGTATTATCCAGCTTTGCAGATGCCGTCGGCAGCGATTTAAAAGGAACCCTACTTGTCAGCGAGGATGAATTAATGGAAAAAGCCCTTATCAGCGGTATTACATGCAGCCGTGACGATGCGAAAATTACCTTGCGGAAACTGCCCGACACGCCGGGTGTAGCGGCCAAAATCTTTGGCCCACTGGCCGAAGCCAGCGTCAATGTCGATATGATCGTTCAGAATATCGCCGCCGACACAAAAATGACCGACCTGACCTTTACCGTGCCGCGTGCCGATCTGGAACGCACCATCAGCATCTTTAACAAATCCATCAAAAATGAGGGGCTGGAAGGCTGCGAAATGGAACACAGCAGCGATGTCGCCAAAATCTCGATTGTCGGTATCGGTATGCGCAGCCATGCCGGTGTCGCCCAACAGATGTTCCAGACCCTTGCCGATAAAGGCATCAATATCCATGTGATTTCCACATCGGAGATCAAGGTCAGCGTGTTGATCGGTGAGGAATATGCCGAGCTGGCCTTGCGCGCGCTGCACACAGCCTATGGTCTGGATGATGCCGCGTAAAACCGCGACAAGCGGAGCAACGCCCGCAAAAAAGCGCCGTATGACGCTTCTTATGCTGCTCAAGCGTATCGACAGCCTGCGCACACGCTATCAGGATATTTCCAAAGAACAGAAAAGCAGCTTTCAGGAGGATTTTCTGAAACTGCTAAAAGATACCGGGATATGCTTTCCCGAAATGGATTTTCTGTGTTACCTGACACCGACCGACCGCAGACCGCTCTATATCAACGGCATTGTGCGCAACAAGCGTTACGAGGATAAGCGCATCAATGACGGCTTTGCCGTGCTGAATGTGCTGGTGCGCGACAAAGCGCCGCTGCTGGTATCCGGTAAATTCGGCGATATTCCGCTGCGCACGAAAGAAGGCGCCTTTCTGGCACTTCCCGTTTTCGACCACAAGATGGATGTGCAGGGCGGTTTTATCTGTTATACGCGCAAAACAGATGACATGACGGATGAGCGTATCAACAAACTGCATGTACTGGCTGTTGGCCTGTCATCGCTGATGCGGCATCAAACGGCAGGACATCTGTTATCGGATACGGCGCAGCGTAAACTGCATGAAAATCTCGCACCGCAGATCAAGCGTCGACGGAAAAACACGGCATCCTACCGCCGCGATGTCAGTAAGGCGCCGGTCAGCTATGCACCGCGGTCGACCCATATGACAGGGACTGCCTTTGGCGGCGGCATTGCCATCGGTCAGGCTGTCCTGCACGGTGCCCCGCAGGAAATCACAACCTATGCCGCCAAAAGCAAAAAACATGAATATGCGGCTCTTGATGATGCAATTGTCAAACTGATCGATAAAAACGAGCAGGTTCTGAATTTACAGCGTGCCCATCTGTCGAAAGAAGCCGTCGACTGCCTGCGGATGCACCAGCTGTTATTGCAGGATCCAATGTGGATCGAACAAATCCGCCACGGCATAAATTTCGGCCTCTCCGCCCCTGCTGCTGTCGAATTTGCGCGTCAGAAAACCTATTTCACGCTGGCAAAAGTCGCCGACCCCTATATCCGCGACCGTTTTTCCGATATCAATGACCTGTCCGACAAATTGCGGCTGGCATTGGATAATATTGACACGGAAACCGCCAATAGCGACGAGATTATTCTGGTCGCCCATAATCTGGGGGTTTCCGGATTAATGGAATACGAGCTGGAAACAATCAAAGGCATTATCCTTGAAACAGGCAGTATTTCCAGCCATATCGCCATTATCGCCGGCACGATGGATATTCCCATTCTGGGACAATGTGCAAGCGCGATGCGACATGTTAACCCGGGGGACCGCATTATTATTGATTCCGACCAATCCGTCGCTTTCGTTCTGCCCGAGGCTCATACGCTGCGTTTATATAAACGCAAAAAAGCGCAAATCCGCCAGCGCGAACGCCATTTACACTTGTCGGGACGTCAGGGAAATGCGGATTGCGTCACCCGTGACGGCACCAAAATATCCCTTTATATGAACGCCGGTCTGCCATCGGAAGTCGCGCTGATGCATGATTACGGCGCAGCAGGCATTGGACTGTTCCGAACAGAGCTGACCTTTATGGGCTGGACGCGGTATCCCAGTGTGGCCAAACAAACGGAAATGTACCGCAAAGTGCTGGATCAGGCAGGTGCGGACAAACCCGTTTTATTCCGCACGCTGGATATCGGCGGCGATAAACCCCTGCCTTATTTCGAGGCACCGACAGAAGAGAATCCCGCACTGGGCTGGCGCGCCGTCCGGATCGGCATTGACCGCCCCGCTATTTTGCGTACACAATTCAGCGCCTTTCTGCAGGCGGCAGGCAGTTATAAGGTACCGCTTCATATCATGCTGCCGCTGGTGACGGAAATTGAAGAAATCCGTCATGTAAAGACTATTCTCCATACCACAAAGGAACGGCTTGCCGCCAAAGGCCGCGATGTGCCTGAAACCGTCAAATTCGGTATCATGCTGGAAGTACCGTCACTACTGTGGCAAATGGACGCACTCTGTCGCGAGGTTGATTTTATCTCCGTCGGCACCAATGACCTGATGCAATATATTTTCGCTGCCGACCGCGGCAGCGCTCTGATGCACGGGCGTTATGAATTTTTATCGCCGCCGATGCTGCGGATCATGAAACATGTTGCCGACAGTTGCAAAAAACATGGTACAGACCTTTCGGTTTGCGGTGAAGCAGCCGCCCAGCCTTTGGAAGCCGCTGCACTGATCGCACTTGGCTATACAAGGCTGTCCATGCCCGGCGCGCGTATTCCGTTGATGCACAACATGTGCGCCAGCCTTGATATTCCGTTGCTAAAGCCTTATATAGAAAAGCTGATGCAGACGGAAGAACACAGCCTGCGGGTCGAACTGCACGCTTTCGCGCAGGATCACGGAATCAGCACGGTATAAGCCGCGAAGACAATAAACGGGCATTTGATGAACACACAAGATGGACACGAATCAGTCGGTGCGTTTTTAAGGCGCGAAAGAGAGACGAAGAATCTTTCTCTGAAAGATGTCGCGACCTCGATTAATGTGCGCGCCGGACAGCTGGAAGCCATTGAAGCTGGCAATCTTGGCGAACTACCGGGCATGGTTTACGCAATCGGTTTTGTGCGCAGCTATGCTATGCAACTGGGGCTGGACGGTGAGGAAATCGCCCGTTTGTTTAAAGAAGAACACGCCGCCTCTGCCCCCAAACAGACGGAATTGAATATTTCTCCCCCGCCCCGCGACACGCATCTGCCGTCACATTTTATTCTGGTGGCCTCCGGTGTCGGGTTGGTTCTTATTCTAGCTCTCTGGTTTATTTTTTCCGGTGGCGATGAAGAACAAGCCGTAGAAAAAATGATCCCGGAAGTCCCCGCCCAAATGCAGGCCGGTTATGACGATACCGGTATTTTGCAAAATGCCGAGATTGCCGCATCAACGGAGATTACAGACGGTACGACTGATATTCTGCCAGCCGCAACCGACATGATTGCACCGGCAACCCAGACGGCCGGTGAGCCTGCCGAGACCACCCCCACAACGGTAGATAGCGAAGAGACGGAGAAAACGGAAAGTTCTCCGACGGATGTTATTCCCGTCGAAGAGCGGCAAGCCCCCATTCCACCGCCCGTCACACAGCGCAGCCAACGCATTATTGCCGATATCCAGACCGGCGAAAGCTTTGGCAACAGGCGCGGCAACAGCCGCATCGTCCTGATTGCCCGTGATTCCAGTTGGGTACAGGTACGTGACGGCAGCGGCCAAACCCTGTTCCAGCAAGTGTTGCGCCCGGGGCAAAGCTATTACGTCCCGCGCGGAGAGAATACCAAGCTGGCCACAGCCAATGCAGGCGGGATTGATGTTTACGTCGATGGCAAGAAAATGCCGCCTTTCGGTAAAAAAGGCGATATCATCCGTGGTATTTCTCTGGATGCCGACGACATTCTTAAACGCAATACGGGACGATAGCAAATGTCCTCACAATCTTTTCACCGTAAGCTGGATCAGGTTCTGGCGCGGCATCAGGAACTTGCCGCGCTGATGTCCGAAGGTACGGCCTCGTCAGAGGAATTTGTCAGCATGTCGCGCGAATATGCCGAGCTGTCTCCCGTTGCCGAAAAAATTGAAAGCTATAAATCCGCCGCAAAAGAAACGGCAGATCTGGAGAGCATGATTGCCGATCCGGGTATAGATAAGGATATGCGCGATATGGCGGAAGAAGAGCTATACGCCCTGCAGAAACAGCTACCCGATCTGGAACATGATATCCGCATCGCATTGCTGCCCAAAGACGAGGCGGATGCCAAAAACGCTATTTTAGAAATTCGCGCCGGAACAGGCGGTGACGAAGCCGCACTTTTTGCCAGCGACTTGTTCGATATGTATCGCGGCTATGCCGCGTTACATGGCTGGCGCTTCGAGATTATGGAGGCGTCGGAAAGCGATATCGGCGGTTATAAGGAAGTCATCACCTCCATTACCGGCATCAATGTTTTTGCACGGCTGAAATTTGAATCCGGCGTCCATCGCGTCCAGCGTGTTCCGAAAACAGAAAGCGGCGGCCGCATCCACACCTCTGCCGCGACGGTTGCCGTACTCCCCGAAGCGGAAGAGGTCGATGTCGACATTAATGAAAATGATTTACGGATCGATGTCTTCCGCGCATCAGGTCCCGGCGGACAATCCGTCAACACAACGGACAGTGCCGTGCGCATCACACATATCCCGACCGGCATCGTCGTCAGCCAGCAGGATGAAAAATCCCAGCACAAAAACAAGGCCAAGGCCATGACGATTCTGCGTGCGCGCATTTACGAAGCCGAGCGGCAAAAACAGGCCGATGAACGCGCCGCAAACCGTAAAAGCCAGGTCGGCAGCGGCGACCGTTCGGAACGCATCCGTACTTATAACTATCCGCA
>SBHI01000076.1 GCA_006226225.1 Alphaproteobacteria bacterium | reverse complement strand
TGCCGGAACGAGGCCAGCAGCGTATCAAGAGTGGGAATCGTATTATATTTATACAGATAGAATTTCAGCGGTGACAGATTCTTGGGGTCATAGCGCCCAGCGGCATCCGCGCCACGGTCAGGCTGTAGCGCGTTAAAAGAAAAAATATCCAGTGTAATAATCGCCTGTTTCAACGGGTGTACGGCATGGGCAAATTCCAGTGCCTGACGCTGCTCTGCAATCGTGGAAGCCCCCAGCCCCATATTATAGACGCGCAGACCATCGAACATTTCCGGTTGCGGATCCATACCGATCATAGCGCGTGACGTACCTGTAATCAGTACTTCCGGTTTCAAGCGTTTGACGGTTTCCGTTCTGTGGATGCGGGCATAATTCGATGCGGCGGGGAATGCGTCATTCACGCCTTTGATGATTGGCGTATCATAGGCGCCCAGCGGGTTCACAACGTAATTAATGCTGCTGACCAGCCCCAGAAGTACAAAAGCTGTGACGAAGAATGTTCTGAAATATGACGTAATATTCATCGTTCTCTCCGGTCAAAACTGAAAATAGATAAAGGCGTTGACGCGCATCAGCAGCAAAGCGGCAACTGCTGCCATCAAACCGACCACCACAGCCCAGCGGCGTGATGCCCGCCACACAAGGCGCGGCTGTTTGACGGCTTCTGCCACTTTTGTAATGTCCAGTGCAATATTTTTGCGCATCAGCTCATGCGTGGATGGTGCAAAGAAAACAGCCAACAGTGCCAACCAGAAAATGTGCCATTTTTCATTCAGACGCAAAAGACGTGTAGCGGATTGCTTCACCTCGAAACCGAGTGTTTCCAGCACCGCCGTCATCCAGTTATCCGTATGCAGCAGGGCAATGCCGTTCTTGCCGAGAGCGCAATCCAGAATATGCCCTGCCGTCGCAAAACTATCAGCGCGGAAAAACACCCATGCTACCGTCACCGATAAAAATGTCAGCGCTACCGCAAAAATATGCGGCAGACGGATCAAAGCCAGTTTCCGCCACGCATGATTTACAATCAGATAAAAACCGTGCAATCCGCCCCATGCCATGAATGTCCAGCCCGCGCCATGCCACAGCCCGCCCAGTAGCATCGTTACCATCAGATTGGCATAGCGGCGTGCGCCGCCTTTACGGTTACCTCCCAGCGGAATATACAAATAGTCACGCAGGAAACGCGATAGTGTAATATGCCAGCGCCGCCAGAATTCAATAATATTGCCGGATTTATAGGGCGAGAAAAAATTCAGCGGCAGACGGATGCCGAACAGTGCTCCCAAGCCGACCGCCATATCGGAATAACCTGAAAAATCGAAATAAATCTGCAATGTATAGGCGGCCATACCGACCCACGTCTCGAACACCGTCAAACTCTGCCGCAAAGCCGCCGCCGCAAAAACCGGATCCGCGATATCCCCCATATAATCGGCAATCGCCAGTTTTTTAAACAAACCGATGACAAAAACCGTCAACCCCATCGCCAGCATACGACGACTGGTCAGTTTGCCGAGGCGGTCGATAAATTGCGGAATCATTTCCTTGTGATGAACGATCGGCCCGGCGATCAGCTGCGGGAAAAACGTCACAAACAGCGCATAATGACGAAAATTGAATTCTTTCGTTTCACCACGATAAGCATCGACCAGATAGGCGATCTGCTGAAAGGTAAAAAAGGAAATCGCCAGCGGCAGCAATATTTGCGGCACGCCATGCTGAACACCCATCGCATTCAGTGTCTCGAAAAACAATCCTGCATATTTGTAATAGCCCAGTGCCGCAAGATTCGCGGCAATACCAAAGGCCAGATAGGTTTTACGTTTTGACTTCTTCAGATGCTGGCGCGCCAGCTGTGTGCCAAGCGTGAAATTAAACCCGATCGAGACCAGCAAAATAAACACATAAACAGGTTTAAACCAGCCATAAAAAAACAGTGAGGCGGCAATCAGCCATAACAGTGCCCCTTCCCCCATGCGGCGGCGCTGTAAAAAGCGGAACACCAGCCAGACGACGGGCAAAAATGCGGCCACAAATATCCATGAGCTGAACAGCATGGGGGTTTCCTTTCAGCAGCAAATTACCGCCAAAGGACGGGCCGCGTCAACGTCTTGATAATGCTGCGTAGAATCATGCGCCTTGCGGCAGGTAAAAACCGGTGGAAGGAGGACGTCTGCCGCAGCGTTTTTCAATTTCCATCAGCTTGTCTTCCCCGACAACTTTCGCAACGGTATGAAGAATTTCCGTCTTGCCCGTCCCGACAAGCGCTTCGGTGACACCGGGATGAAAAGCGTGGAATAACGGTTTTGAAAAAGCATGCATTGGCGGGAAGTCGTCAAAGCCGAAAACCTTGTCCAGTGATGCCCCCTGCCGGATGACTTCTTTCATAGCCTCGAAACAGCCGCGCCGCGCCGTCCCCATAACAATATTTTCGGTCAGAGCGCTGCTTGACACCTCATCAGGCGTGATATCATACCGTGCCAATTGACGCAGTGTTTGCGCATCATCCATATAAGCCGCCATCGCATAAACGTAATCCGGGTTTTGATAACCAGCTGCCGCCTCCGGTTTATTGTCCATATCGAAGAGATCAAAACGGCGGATAAGTTTTTCATCAAAGCGTTTATAAACCGCTGCACGTACCGTATCCAAAAGCTTCTTATCGCAGTTTTCGCTTTGCGCATAACGGGCAACAACGCGTAAAAGGCGGTCTTCGCATAGCTCCCGCGCCGGAAGCGCAAAGGAAACGGCCTCTACCGCAGCATCGGCATCGCCGCGTTTTAGGGCTGCCTGCAGGTTTTTATCCGCATTACCGGTATTTTGAAGATTGTTCCACAAATCACGGCATTTCCGCATCAGTTTTTTCATGGAAATTTTTTCCTTCCTGCGTCCGTCTGCATTATAATCCATTGATAGAAAGTAATACAAATTATACATATTATAATTAAACGGTCAAGAACCTCCCACTTCACCACAAATGGCGGTTTCACATGGAGATACTGGAACACTTCAGCTGTTCAAAATACGGTCGTGATGATCTGAATGAAGACCAAATCGTTATCACACCCGATTTTCTTGCCGTTATTGACGGGGCAACAGATATATCGGGCGCGGATATCAACGGTATGAAGCCGGGACGTTTTGCATCGACAACTGTTGCGGCGGCTTTTGAAAATCTGGACAAAAACGCCGATGCACTTCAGATAACCGCCTTCCTTACCGAAGCAATGAGTACAGCGCGGCAAAAACATAACGTACCGCCGGACGTATGCCCCTTTTGCGTATTCGCCTGCTATTCTCGAGCCAAACGGCAGATTTTCAGACTGAAAGATATCAAAATCGCCATAAACGGCGCGGAGATGATCGGCGAAATCGCTGTAGTTGAAGCCTTGGTAGAGGCACGCCGCGCCGTATTGCACGGACATCTTGCCGCCGGAAGAAGCGTCGCCGATTTACTGGCGAATGATCCGTCCCGCACCGTTTACAACGCCTTTTCCGCACAGAATTTTTCCTTGTTAAATAATGTCGGTAATACATACGGTTTTGGTGTTATTGACGGCAATACCGTGCCGGACAAATTCATCGAAACCATTGATGTGCCGGACGGCGCAGAAGTCATTCTGGCCAGCGACGGTTATCCTGTACTGAAAAACAGTCTGGAGGAAAGCGAAGCCGCATTAGCCGACATTCTGGCGCAAGACCCGCTCTTGATCGGCGATTACCCGCAGCCCCGCGCCCTTGTCACGGGCGGCATCAGTTTTGATGACCGCAGCTGGCTGAAATTCAGGACTTAAGTCTTTCCATTTAAACTTTACATACCTCCTCTGCGGTGCTATTTATCTGGCATCGTATAAAAACGGGTGTGTCATGGTTAAATAAACGCGGCTTTACGGCGGGTCGCGGCAGATAAGGAGTCTAAAAATGGCAGAACCGCAAAAAAATAACGAGTCCCCGAAAATTCACAAAGGTCTGGTCGGCGTCTTTATTGATGACAGCAAAATTTCCGAAATTACGCAGGAAACAAGCTCCCTGACCTATCGCGGCTATGCCGTGCAAGATCTGGCGGAAAATTGCAATTTTGAAGAAGTTGCCTATCTGCTGTGGCATGGTGAATTGCCGGATGCGAAGCAGCTTGCGGATTTCACAAAAGAAGAACGCAGCCTGCGCGCATTGGATGATGATTTGATCGCAGTTCTGAAAACAATCCGCAAAGACGCGCATCCGATGGATGTTCTGCGCACAGCTATCAGCTTTATCGGTACCAATGACGCTGAATGGGATGATGAAACACCGGAAGGCGAGCTGAAAAAAGCCGTCAACCTGCTGGCAAAAATGCCGACGATTATCGCTGCCCATGCCCGCATCAGTGCTGGGCTTGATCCGATTGCGCCGCGCGATGATCTCAGCTATTCCGAAAACTTCCTGAATATGCGTTTCGGTTCTGTGCCGGAGCCGGAAGTCGCGAAAGCCTTTGATGTCACGATGATGCTGTATGCCGAGCATAGCTTTAATGTCTCTACCTTTACGGCACGCACGATTAC
>SBHI01000023.1 GCA_006226225.1 Alphaproteobacteria bacterium | reverse complement strand
GGCTTTAAGCCGCGTCTTCCAGCGCCGTTTTATCATAAGGGATGATTTTCCCGTCTTTCAGGGTCAGGATGCGGTCGGTTTTCTGCGCCAGCTCCATATTATGGGTGACAATCAGCGCCGCCAGCTGTAATTCCGAGACCATGCGCTTCAGCAAGGCAAAAACCTCCCCTGCCGTTTTCGGATCCAGATTACCCGTCGGCTCATCCGCCAGCAGAAGAACCGGATTATTGGCAAGCGCCCGCGCAATCGCAACACGCTGTTGTTCCCCGCCAGACATTTCCGACGGATAATGGCCGCCGCGTTCGGAGATTTTGACCATTTTCAACAGCTCATCCGCATTCTGCCGCGCCTCTGCTTTCGGCACACCGGCAATCAACTGCGGCAGCATCAGATTTTCCTGCGCGGTAAAATCCGACAACAGGTAATGAAACTGATAGATAAAGCCGATTTTATCGCGGCGCAGACGCGTGCGGGTTTCATCATCCGCATGCTGGACAGCCATACCGTCCACATAAATCTCGCCGGAAGTCGGGCGGTCAAGGATGCCTGCAATTTGCAGAAGCGTCGATTTCCCCGCGCCGCTGGGCGCAACCAGCGCAACGCTTTCCCCAGGCTTGATCTCAAGATCGGTACCCACCAGAATTTCCAGCGTGCGGCCGCCCTGTACAAAGCTTTTGCTGATATTTTTTAAAGACAGAATGGCTTTACTCATGACGCAGCGCCTCCACAGGATCAAGCCGCGCGGCCTTCCATGCCGGGTAAATCGTTGCCGCCAATGACAACACCAGCGCCATCAGCACAATCGCGACAATTTCGCCCTGTTCTATTTTTGACGGTAATTGCGACAGGAAATAGATTTCATCGGAAAACAGCTCGGTATCGGTGAAGCCTTCCAGCCATTTGCGGATCGACTCAATATTCGCGGCAAGCAATATCCCCAGCGTTGCCCCCAAAACCGTTCCCAGCACACCGACCGCCGCACCGGTATAGAAAAAGACCCGGATAATCATGCCGCGCGTTGCGCCCATTGTACGTAGAATGGCAATATCCCGCCCCTTTTCCTTCACCAGCATAATCAGGCTGGAAATGATATTGAAGGCCGCCACCAGAATAATCAGCGTCAAAATCAGGAACATCACATTGCGCTCAACCTTCAGCGCCGTATAAAAACTGGCATTATTGTCGCGCCAATCACTGATCCGCGCCCCCAGCGGCTGCGCGACCGCTTCCGCCGCTATACGGATGGCATCAATACCTGTGGCATCACTTGTCATCACTTCCAGTCCGGACACGCTGTCCCCGCGGTGATAAAATTTTTGCGCGATTTCCAGCGGCATAAAGACAAAATTGGCGTTATATTCATACATACCGACATCAAAAATCGTACCGATGGTGAATTTCCGCGCCGTCGGAATGGTGCCAAACGGGCTGGCGCGCCCCTGCGGCGCGACAAGGCGAATGTCGCTGCCGATCCCCAAAGCAAAGCGATCCGCCATCACTTTCCCGATGGCGATTTTATCACCTCCGAAAGGTACAATATCATCCTGTACCAGAATACCTTTCGACAGGATCGGTTTGCGGGCAAAATCATCAGGAAGAATCCCCCGCACCACCACGCCGCTGGCGGCGCTGTTGCCCTCGCCGACACTCATCAGTGCCTGTCCTTCAATGATCGGCATAACGCTGGTAATGCCTTCGACATTCTCTTCCAGTGTTTTCTGCAACGTGCCGTAATCACTTAGACCGCGATACTGCGCATCATGCACCATCATATGGCCGTTCAGACCCAGAATGCGGGTAATCAGATCTTCGCGGAAACCGTTCATCACCGACATCACGACAATAAGCGCGGCAACGCCGATCATAATACCCAGCAGCGAGAAAACCGCCGTAACCGAGATCATGCGTTCGCGGCGGCGGGCGCTGAAATAGCGCATAGCAACCATTTTTTCAAAAGCCTGCGGCATCGTGGAAAACTGCTCCAAAAACGGGGTTCAAATAAGTGCCCCAGATTGGCGCAGGCATGGCTTTTTGTCAAGGAAATGCGCGGAGATTATCCGCGTCCGCGCTTCAGATATTGGCGCAGCGTTTGCTGGCGGTTATCGACGGTCTGGCGTGCTTCTTCCAGCTTGGGAACATCGGCGGCGCGTATCAGCTCGGCGGGGTATTCGCGCATGAACATACGGATCCAGTCACCTTGCTCTTCAAAACCTTTCTGTATCCCCGCCCCGTTCAGCGTTGTGTGGTCAAAGTCGATTTCGCCCTGCCACAACACTTCTTTTCTTGAGGCATCATTAAAAACCGTCAGCAGATCACCTTTTTCCAGTGCAATCAGCCCGTCCATACTGCGCTGCCCGTCCGGCCGCTCAAATGTTGTATCATAGACCGCCCAGATGGAATGCGTCATGCCTTGCTCGCAAAAGCCTTCCAACAGCCCTTCCACAACGGGAACGCCGTATTTTTTCAGTGATGTCGGTTTTTTTGATGCTGTCATAGCGAACAGCTTACCGCAAATTTATATATTATGTCAATATGCCTTGCCGACGATGACTTTTTTGCCGTCATCCGCAAAAGGCAAACAGCGCGGCGTGACGGAAAATTCCTGCATCAGCTTTTCAAACGCTTCTTCTTGCAGGAAGGCCGCATCAAAGCGTACCTGCCCGACACTGTCTTTGGCGGCAAAGAATTGATGTGCCTCGTCCAGAGATTTGACATCATGCACCATGCTTTCCGTACGTTTCAGCGCCTGCTGATACATGCTGTCCTGCATATCTTCCAAAATGCCCGCGATTTTGTTGCAGAACACATCCACGCTTTCCGTGGTTTTGCTGTCACGGCCGATATCGCGGCGGGTATGGGTGATATTGCCCTCTTCCATTTCACGGCGGCCGATTTCAACACGGACGGGAACACCCTGTTTGATAGAGCCCCACAGCTTGTCCGGTGTTTTTTTGTCGCTGGCATCCAGATCAACACGGATGCTTTGATCTTTCAGGCGGCGTGCCAGCGTTTCCGCATAATCCAGAATTTTTGCGCGGTCGGCATCATCATGGATAATCGGAATAATGATCACATGATGCGGCGCGACCTTCGGCGGCATCCGCATGCCGTCATCATCGCCATGCGTCATGATCAAACCGCCGATCATGCGCGAGGACATCCCCCATGAGGTCGTCCATGCGAATTCCTCCCCACCTTCCGCAGATTGATAGCGGATATTGGCAGAGCGGGAGAATGTCTGCCCCAGATCATGCGAGGTACCGCTTTGCAGCGCCTTACCATCCTGCAACACCGCCTCGATCGTATAGGTCGCAGCCGCACCGGGGAAACGCTCCTCCGGTGTTTTCTCACCTTCAAAAACGGGGATTGCCATCACATTGCGGGCAAATTCGGCATAAACCTCCAGCATGCGGCGGGCATCGGCATTTGCCTCTGCCGCCGTCGCAAAAGCATTATGGCCTTCCTGCCACAAGAATTCCGCGGTGCGCAGAAACAGGCGCGGGCGCATTTCCCAACGCATTACATTCGCCCATTGATTCAGTTTCAGCGGCAGATCGCGGTAGGAGTTCACCCATTTGGCAATTGTTTCGCCGATAATGGTTTCCGAGGTCGGGCGAATAATCATCGGTTCCGTCAATTCCCCTGCGGGGACAAGCCCCTTACCATCAGGCGCAGCTTCCAGACGGTGATGTGTCACAACCGCGCATTCCTTGGCAAAACCGTCAATATGCTCGGCCTCTTTCGCGATATAGCTGAGCGGAATCAGCAGCGGAAAATACGCGTTTTTCACGCCTTCATTCTTGATACGGTCATCCAGTTCGCGCTGAAACAGCTCCCACACCGCGTAACCATAGGGTTTCACAATCATACAGCCGCGCACCGGTGCGTTTTCCGCCATATCAGCCGCTTTAATGACGTTCTGATACCATTCAGGGAAGTTTTCCTCCCGTGTCGGGGTGACGGCGGTTTTGACTTTCTTCTGGCCGTTCTGCTTTTGCGCCGTTTGTGCTGTCATATCTATTGCCCTTTTCGGTTTTTATTTATGTATATCTTTATACGCGTTGCCGGTACCGTTATCCAGCGTTTTTTCCCGTTTTTCCGCGCAGAATTCCCGCAGCATTTCCTGCCCCTGACCGGATAAAGGCTGCCCGTTCACCAAGATGCGCCCGTCTTCAATGCGCATCGGGATGGGTTTGGTTTCCATCTGTACACCCTGTGGTCTGGCAATGCCGAGATAATCGGCCAGATCAATGCTGAGTGAAAACTCCGTCGGCGCCGTTAGTACCGCCGCAGGCGGATCAACATCCGCCCCTACGACAGGCTTGCCATGCACATCCACCCCCGGCTGATAAGCCACATCCGATGCGGGTTCATGGACAATATAGAAACGGCAGAAATCCTGCAAATCTTCCGGTGCCGGCGGCGCAATCGCTTCCGGCTCCCCCGCCAATACCTTCAGGCACAGCATCATCAACATCACAAAAGCCAGCGGATATAACATGTAATAACGGATCATCGGAACATCTCCAGCAAAGACAGGTCAAAAATCTCGAT
>SBHI01000034.1 GCA_006226225.1 Alphaproteobacteria bacterium | reverse complement strand
TCCCAGTGATAGGCGATATCATTGGCAAAATAAGTCCAGCTGCCGTCGGATTTTTTCAAAGCACGATCAACATCATCACCAAAATCGGTAGCACGGAACAGCGTTTGCGGACGTTCTTCCCAATCATCAGGCATCTGGCCTTTCGGCGGTTCCAGCACGCCTGTGTAAATCAGCCCGCGTTCCTGCAAAATACCGAAAGCCTCATCTACCGCACCGCGGTCAATGACCTCTTGCTCGGAGGTAAAGACATCATGTTTGATATTGATATCATTCAGGTCATGGCGGATTTCCGCCATCATCATTTCCAGCGCCATTGCCTTGCAAACGGGCAGCCAGTCTTTTTCCTCTGCGTCCATCCACATGCTGTCGTCGCGTTTTTTCAACGCTTCCCCGACATCTTTCAGATATTCACCAGGGTAATGGCCTTCGGGAATTTCGCCGATATCCTCGCCCAGCGCCTCGCGGTAACGCAGATAGACCGACCGCGCCAGCTTTTCCACCTGTGCACCGGCATCATTGATGTAATATTCGCGGGTCACGTCATAGCCCGCTTTTTCCAGCAGTGCCGCCAGTGCATCGCCGACCACTGCACCACGCGCATGACCTGCCGTCAGCGGCCCCGTCGGATTGGCGGACACATATTCAACATTGATGCGTTGCCCGCGCCCCATATCGCTGTCGCCATAGGCAGTCCCGTCATGCAAAATGGTTTTCAGGCAATTATGCCACATTTGCGGATGCAGACGAAAATTGACAAAACCCGGCCCTGCAATGCTTGTTTCCGCCACATCGGGATGTTTATTCAGAATGGCGGTCACCTTTTCCGCCAAAGCGCGCGGATTTTCACCGAATTGTCCGGCCAGCATCATCGCGGCATTTGTCGCCATTTCACCATGTGCGGCATCACGCGGCGGTTCGACAATCACGCGGGACAAATCCAGATCGCCCTTATCAGCCGGACGATCAAGCTTTGTCAGTTCCGCCTTCAGGTAATTCTGGAGGCTGAGGAAAAGATCACTCTGTTCCGCGCCGCCCGTATTTTCCGCTGCCATTTTCACCGCCGTTTCGGATGTCGTCATGTTATTGCCTGCTGTTTTTTCGTCGTTAAGTTTTATGCCGCTTTAGCCGATATCGGCATAAGGGTCGAAGAGTTCCCGATGTGTCTTGATCGCATAGCGGTCGGTCATATTGGCAATATAATCCGCCACAACACGGGCGCGCCAGTCATCAGGTGTCATGCCTTTGGGAACATTTTCGATGCTTTTGCGCCAGTCACGCGGCAAAGCGCGGTCAAATTCCATGAAGGCCGCAAACAGCCCCTGCACCACTTTGTAGACCTTAAAGCGGATACGGGCGACGTGCTTATGCAGATAGAAGCGATCCCACAGGAAGCGGCGCAGCAACTGGTCATTTTCTTCCATCTCCGCAGAGAAAGCGACCATCTGTTTATCGGCATGGCGAATGTCATCCGGGCTTTGCGGATTCAGCTCCAGCAAACGGCGTACCGTTTCGGCGCGGACATCGGCGATCATATAGCCCATCAATTCACGCACGACCTGACCGCGCAAACGGCCTTCCTCCGCGTCAGGGAACTGGGCGCGGGTTTTCTCGACAATCTCGTAGAGGAACGGCACATCTTTCAGATCATCCAGCATAAAGAAACCTGCCGCCAGACCGTCATCAATATCATGACTGTTATAGGCGACATCGTCGGAAATTCCGGCAATCTGCGCTTCGATCGATGCATAGGTATCCAGCATGAGATCCGTCTCGTCCTTCAGACGGTTCAGCGTGAATTGCAGTTCTTTCTGTTTGCCGTCTTTTTTAATCACGGGGCCGTTATGTTTGACCAGCCCTTCAAGGCTTTCCCATGTCAGGTTCAAACCGTCAAACAGGGGGTAACGCTGTTCCAGATAAGTCACAACGCGCAGTGTCTGGTCATTATGGTCAAAACCGCCATAGGGCAGCATGCATTCTTTCAGCGCATCCTCGCCGACATGGGCAAAGGGCGTATGCCCCAGATCATGCGCCAATGCGCAAACTTCGGCCAAATCCTCATCCGCATACAGAATACGTGCCAGTGATCTTGCCACCTGTGCAACCTCGATACTGTGCGACAGGCGGGTGCGGAAATGGTCGCCTTCGTGATAGACGAAAACCTGTGTCTTGTGTTTCAAGCGGCGGAAAGCGCGGGAGTGAATCACGCGGTCGCGGTCACGCTGGAAATCCGTACGGGTTTTACTGGCGTCTTCTGCAAAAATACGCCCGCGGCTTTGCGCAGGGCGGCTGGCATAGGAGGCGCGTCCGTCTTCCAGCAGAAATTTCTTCAAGCCGTCTTCTTCCGCATCCATCATCTGTTTGACTGTTATGGCCATAGACTGTCTCTTTTCTTCCGTGCTATAATAAATAATGATAATGACACGGCCTATAATGAGCAAAAAACGCATGAAATGCAAGGTTAATGCTCGTTTTTGAAGAGGATAAGATGAGGGGTTAAACAATGGACGCAGAAACGCAAAAACAGGAAATTTTCATCACCGACAGCGCGGCGCAACAAATTGCACGCCTGATTAAAAAAACCGGCCAGCCCGAAGGGGCGATGCTGCGCGTCACCGTCACGGGCGGCGGCTGTTCCGGATTCCAGTACGCGTTTGATTTTGATACAGAAACCAGTGCCGCAGATGATGTGATTTTTGAAAAAGACGGTGCAAAAGTTGTGACCGATATGCTGTCTTTGAACTTTCTTGACCAATCGGCGATTGATTACGTGTCTGACCTTGGCGCGGCAGGATTTAAAATCAGCAACCCGAATGCCGTTGCCTCATGCGGCTGCGGCAATTCCTTTTCCGTTGATATGGGCTAACCGTTACTTACTTGCGGCGTGTATAATTTCTGAAATTGGTCTGGCGCTGCGTTCTTTCGCGTTTTTCCGCGAATTTTTGCTCGGTCTCCGTGTGAAACTCCATACCGCTGTTCCAGCGTGCAAAATCAAAAACCCGCCCGCCTGCCTCGGCAGAGACATTCTCATAGCTTTTATTCTGCAAGACTTCGAGGAAGCTGTTATAAGCTGCTCCACTGCCGAAAATCACGAGAGAGACCTCCATTTCGGCATCAGGATATTTTTGCGAAAACGCATCCACCGCAGACATCATGGCCTTGGCTGATTGCGTATCCGTCAATTGGCCGATAATGCCGGTTCCCAGCGCAGGTGCGGCAACGGAGGACAAGCCTTTTTCATGTGCCGTTTCCAGCGCATTGACGATAGAGGTTTGCACCGTCAGAAACTCTTCTTCACGCTCTGACCCGACCGAGGCCGCATGCAGCAGATAAGGCGCATTACCGCCGCCGGATTCCGTCAACACCACCGCCCCGAATGCCTGTTTTCCGTTTTTATTGACATGCTGCTGATAGGCTTCAAGCCCGCGGTCACCGCCGCCATTGGCAACCGCCCCGCCGACGCCGCCATAAGACGCGCCGCCGGCAAATTCCGGAACAACAAAGGCATCGACCTTCAATTGCGTCAGATCGCCCAATGCGACCGAAACCGTGACATTATTGATTTTATCCGTATAGCTTTCCATGAACCCTCCAAGAAAAATAGCGATCTAAAAATATATAAATCATATGTATAATATAGGAGTGGTTATGTCAATGCCGTTTGTGGGAATAATTTAAAGTTATGCCGCCAATGGAAATTGCGGGCCGTTTTTGCCGTATTTTTCCAGTTCTTCCAGCAGATTTTTCAGACTGTAGGCAGGGCGGTATCCGATCAGTGTTTCCGCCTCTGCGCTGCCGAGCACTTTCGGTTTTCGCGCCGTATCCAATCCAAAACTTTGCGCCAGCTTTTCCGCTTCCGCGCCATAGCGTGCCGCAAAGCTGTTGTCCGTCCAGTTTTCCAGCTCACCCACCGTGTAATCATAAGCGCCGTCAATCGTCAAAATCTGCGCGGGAATTTCCGGTTTTTTATCTGCTTTCAAAAAATTGACGGCTTTCAGCGTCGCCTGACAAACATCTTCGGCATGTACCGCCCCCTTCCAGAACCAGTTCGCCCATTCCGTGAAGTCTTGATAAACCGTGCGGTTCCACGGCGGAATAAAGGCGCGCGGGCGCAGCGTCAGGATATCCATGTTATGGCGATGCGCATAGGCGCGCGCCATTTCCTCATTTAAAACTTTGGTATGACCGTAAAGGCCATAGCGGTCATCCGTGCTGGTGCTGGAAATCAACACGGCTTTCCGAACGCCCGCAGCGGCTGCCGCCTCGAACAAATTGAATGTTCCGGTGACGTTCAGATCATGAAAGTCATAGGCGTTTTTTGTGTTCTGATGTTCATGGATGCCGTGCCATGCGGCGATATGCACAACGCAACCCACGCCCTGCACAGCCTCTTTTAAGGCATCACGGTCAAGAATGGAAGCCGCGATATGTACCGCCTCTCCGCGCACGGCTTCATGCGGCGGCGCGACGTCAAGGTTGACGACTTCATCACCCTGCTGCGTCAGCTGCCGCGTTAACAACACGCCAAGATCGCCTGAACCGCCTGTCAGCAAAACCTTCACACTCTCTCTCCTTGATTTTTAACGTAGCGTTGCTATTGTAACATGGATTTGAAC
>SBHI01000052.1 GCA_006226225.1 Alphaproteobacteria bacterium | reverse complement strand
AAAACTATATCGTAACAAATTCAGGCTGTATAGGCCGGAGCATAAAGAAATATCGCGGTCATGACGGAGTCTTTCTATAAAGCACATGTTTTTTGCTGCAATAACGAGCGCCCCGCAGGGCATGTGCGTGGCTGCTGCATGGAAAAAGGCGGTGTATCGCTGCAGAATTATATGAAGGTGCGGGCGAAAGAGCTCGGCATTGAAAAAACGCGCATCAACAAGGCGGGATGCCTTGACCGCTGTGAGCTGGGCCCTGTGATGGTCGTTTATCCCGAAGGGGTCTGGTACCATTACGCGACACGGGAAGATGTGGATGACATTCTTGAAAGCCATCTTCTTGGCGGCAAAATCGTTGAAAGACTGCAGCTTAAAAACGATCAGACGGAACTGACGCCTGCGCAGGCAGAATCCCTTGCCTGTGTGATGCAATGCCTGCCAAAAAAGACGGAGAAAGGCGCATGACAATTTTCGCCCTGTCCTCCCCGCCTGGTAAGGGCGGTGTGGCGGTCTTTCGGGTTTCCGGCCCGGCAGCCCTTAATAGTTATCATGTCCTGACAAAACGGAAAAAGCCGCTGCCGCCGCGCAAAGCGACATATTGTCGCATGATGCATCCTATTGACGGTGGTGTAATTGACCGCGGGCTGGCAGTTTATTTTCAGGCGCCAGCCAGCTTTACCGGTGAAGATGTTGTCGAATATTACACACATGGCGGCACGGCGGGGGTGGCGGCAATGCTGTCGGCTCTGGCGGCTTGTGAAGGTTTACGTCCGGCAGAGGCGGGGGAGTTTACAAAGCGCGCCGTGCTGAACGGCAAACTTGACCTGACCGAGGCGGAAGCTGTCGGCGACATGATCAATGCTGAAACGGAAATTCAGCATCAGCTGGCTGCGGCGCAATATGAAGGTAGTCTGAAACAGCTTTATGACGGCTGGACAGCGCGGTTGGTACAGATGCTGGCCTATCAGGAGGCGGAGATCGAATTCCCTGACGAAGATATGCCCGACGGCATTGCGGAGGATTTGCGTCCGCAAATTGCGGAACTGCTGGCGGATATGCGCGCACATCTGGATGACGCCAGAAAAGGTGAAAGGCTGCGTGAAGGTTTGCAAATCGTGATACTTGGCCCCCCGAACGCCGGAAAATCCAGCCTGCTAAACGCATTGGCGGCGCGTGATGTGGCGATTGTTTCGGAAATGGCGGGAACGACCCGCGATGTGATTGAAGCACATCTCAATCTGGGCGGTTATGCTGTGACAGTCACGGATACGGCGGGGCTGCGCGGCGAAACGACAGACGCGATTGAAAAAGAGGGAATGGCGCGGGCGCGGCAACGGGCGGCGGCGGCGGATTTGAAAGTTTTTCTGTTCGATGCGGCGGAGGGGTTTGACGGGGGCTTCTTTCAAGAAATAGACGATGGGACGCTACTGGTTGCCAATAAGACGGATACGGCAAAGGATGCAAAAATTCCAGATGGTGCGATTCCACTTTCTGTGAAAACAGGGGACGGGCTGACCTTCTTTCTGAAAAGGCTGACAGATGAGCTGTCACAGCGCTGGGCGCTGCCGAAAGATCATGCACCGCTGCTGACGCGGCAGCGACACCGCGACACGCTAGAGGAAAGCGCGACGGCGCTGGAACAATCGCTGGCGGCAGAACTACCGGAACTGGCGGCAGAGGATTTGCGGCTGGCGCTGCGCGCATTGGGTAGATTGACAGGTCGCGTTGATGTCGAGGCCCTGCTCGACGTCATCTTCCGCGATTTTTGTATCGGAAAGTGATTTTTACTTTTTGATGCTGGAAAGCAGCTCTGCCGTTTGCGGTGCGCTATCAACGGCAGCCATGCCGACAGTATGATAACCGGAATCGACATGCATCACTTCACCTGTCACACCTGCGCCGAGATCGGAGAGCAGGAACAGGCCAGCACCGCCAACTTCTTCAATCGTGACATTGCGGCGCAGCGGTGAGTTATATTCGTTCCATTTCAAAATATAGCGGAAATCGCCGATACCGCTGGCCGCCAATGTGCGGATCGGGCCTGCGCTGATGGCGTTGACACGGATATTCTGCGGGCCGAGATCATTGGCGAGATAGCGGACGGAGGCCTCTAAAGCAGCCTTTGCCACACCCATAACATTATAATGCGGCATCACGCGCTCCGCGCCGTAATAAGTCATGGTGACCATACTGCCGCCATCTGTCATCAGTTCGGCAGCGCGGCGGGCAACGGCGGTAAAGGAATAGACGGAAATATCCATCGTGGTCATAAAATTGTCGCGCGTTGTGTCGACATACATGCCGGACAGCTCGTTTTTGTCGGAATAGGCGATCGCATGAATCAGGAAGTCGATTTTACCCCATTCCCTTTTCAGCGTGTCAAAAACAGCATCTAGCCCGGCTTCATCGGTAACATCACAGGGGATAACCAGTTTTGAACCGGTCTTTTCCGCCAGAGGGCGGACGCGTTTTTCCAAAGCTTCCCCCTGATAGGTGAAGGCAAGTTCCGCACCGCATTGATGTAGTTTTTCCGCGATACCCCATGCGATTGACCGGTCATTGGCAACACCCATAACCAGACCGCGTTTTCCAGACATCAGTTCAGACATGATCCTGTTTCCGTCTCTTCCAACTTGTTTAAAATACGCGCATTTTCGGCACGAACCGAAAACACATTCGGGCAAACAATACACAATATATCCAATTTGTGCTAGAGTTTAATAAGGGTTTAGTAATTCTTCAGTCTTCCTTCAAGTCTTTCCTCTACAATGAATATGTGATATAGATATCCAATAAGAATCGAGCGAAAATCAACCACCCAAAAAGGTGTGACGTGCAAGAGCAATACCCGCAATACAGCGCCCCCGAGGGGGAAACGCGCGTAACAAGCTTTCCGAAATTCCGTCTGCGCTATGTCGTCTTTTCCTTTGCGACATTGGCGGCGCTTTTGATTTTGGCGCGTGAACCGCAACAGGAAGCTTTGACAGGCACGGATAAGGTTTTTGATATCCATCAAGTGGCTGCGGCAACGCCCCCCGTCATTCAAGAAAATGTTGCGGCGCAAATGAACGCTATTGCGCCCGCTGCTGGAAATTCTGCCGAACCAACAGATCTGACGGATATGCTGGTGCCGCTGAAAAACAAACTTTTTACTGCCCGTGATGAGAGTGCGCCTATAAATGCCATACGCTTAACGGAAGAAGAAAACGCTTTACCGGTTGCCGCGGTACTGACGCCTTCGAAAAAACCGTTCTTGAAAGTTGAAGAAGCTGTGATGAAAAGCGGTTTAAAGGCAAAAAAAATCACTGTTTCATCCGGTGATACGCTGGGCTCCATTCTGAATAATAAAGGCGGTTTGACAGCAACGCAGACTTATGACATCTGTCTTGCCGTGAAAGATGTTTACGACCCAGCCCGCGATATGAAAGCCGGGCAAAAACTGGCGCTGTATTTTGACGGCGATAACTTCAAAGGTATGGAAATCCGCAAAAACCTGATTGACGGCGTAAAACTTGTGGCGCTGGATGACGGGCGCTACGGCGTGAAAGAAACGGCGGTCCCGACAAAGAATATATATTTCTCCGCGCGTGGAGTGATTGACAGTTCCCTTTACAAAGCCGCTATGGATCAGGGTATGCCGGATAGCGCCATTCTTGAGATGATCCGCATTTATTCATGGGCGGTGGATTTTCAGCGTGATATCCGCCCGGGTGATAATTTTGAGGCAATGTATAAATTGTCAATGACTGCGGACGGAAAAGCTGTTCCGGGATCAGCAGAAATCGTTTATGCCAATCTGAACCTGCGTGGCGTAGATACGGCGGTTTACCGTTTTACCGACAGTGAGGGCGATATCGGCTATTATGAAGAGACCGGAAAGTCGATCCGCAAAGCCTTAATGCGCACACCGATTGACGGTGCGCGGTTGTCTTCGGGGTTTGGAAAGCGGAAACATCCGATTCTGGGTTATTCCAAAATGCACACAGGCCTTGATTTTGCCGCACCACGCGGCACGCCGATCTATGCAGCGGGCGACGGGCGCGTTGTTTATGCGGGCGTGAAAGGCGGTTACGGTAACTATATTAAAATCCGCCACCATGCCGGTCTGGAGACGGCTTATGCGCATATGAAAGGATTTAAACGCGGCGTAAGAAGCGGTGTGCGAGTCAAGCAAGGCGAAGTGATAGGTTATGTCGGTACGACGGGGCGTTCGACCGGCCCGCATCTGCATTATGAAGTTGTGGTGAATGGCCGTCAGACTGACCCGCGTAAGGTAAAATTACAGGAAGGCAAGAAGCTGACAGGGAAAGATCTGGAAATTTTCCGCGGCGTAGTGCAGCAGACCAGCGCACAGTACGTGTCTTTACTGAAAAAATCCGCGACGCGCCATGCGTCTCTGAACACGACCCGCAATAATTGACGGGGCTCGTGCGTTATGAGGCTTGCGCACACACTTTCCAAAATTGTTGACTTTGTTCTTCCACCACGTTGTGCGGTGACGGGAGAAATCGTGGAGGTTCCTGGCACGTTATCGGCATCGTCATGGTCAAAAATCCGTTTTATTGACCGCCCTTTCTGTTCCTGTTGCGGGCTGCCTTTTGATTTTACAGTAGAAGAGGTGTCGGGTAAGGAAGA
>SBHI01000013.1 GCA_006226225.1 Alphaproteobacteria bacterium | reverse complement strand
TCTTACCCCACCCGTTACGACACCGGTGAAGACATCGTCTATAGCGACCAGAAACGCGACACAATCTGGGGCGAGGGTTCTTCTTTTGGCGACAAACTCTTTGGCCGTGATAAGCAGGAAGACGGCGGCGGATCAGGCATCGGCGTCAACAGCTTCCTGTGGCGCGCCTCTCTGGATACCGTGTCTTTCATGCCGGTACAAACCGCCGATCCTTTCGGCGGCGTCATTCTGACCGACTGGTATGAAAACCCCAATGTGCAAGGTGAGCGTTTCAAGGTTAATGTCTATATCCTCGACCGCCAGCTCCGCTCGGACGGCGTACGCGTTGCCGTTTTCAAGCAAAACCGCGACAATTCCGGCACATGGCGTGACAGCGCCGTCGGCGAGAAAACGGCCCTACAGCTTGAAAACACGATTCTAACGCGCGCGCGCGAGCTACGCGTTGCACAACGCGCCAGCGAATAAGCCATATTGTAAAGGGCCTCTGGATGCGCCCGCCTTTTAAAAAACATGCAGGACTGAAAAAATGACGATGGAAGACCGTTATAATATCCGTGATACCGAACAGAAATGGCAAAAAATCTGGGACGAGAAGAAAAGCTTTGAGGTCACGGAAGACCCCACCAAGGAAAAATACTATGTTTTGGCCATGTTCCCCTACCCGTCAGGGCGTTTGCATATGGGACATGTGCGCAACTACACGCTAAGCGATGTTGTCGCCCGCTATAAGAAATCCGCAGGCTTCAACGTGCTGAACCCGATGGGATGGGATGCCTTCGGCCTGCCGGCTGAAAATGCGGCTATTGAAAACAACGCCCATCCGCGCGTCTGGACGGAAAACAATATCAAGGCCATGCGTGAACAACTGCAATCCATGGGGCTGGCGATTGACTGGTCTCGCGAAGTCGCGACCTGCACGCCTGAATATTACAAACATGAACAGAAAATGTTTCTGGATTTCATGGCGGCGGATCTGGCCTATCAGAAAGAAAGCTGGGTTAACTGGGATCCTGTCGAAAACACCGTTCTGGCGAATGAACAGGTGGTTGACGGCTGCGGCTGGCGTTCCGGCGTTCCGGTCGAGCGCCGCAAACTGACGCAATGGTTTTTGAAAATCACCGATTTCGCCGATGAGCTGCTGGATGCGTTAAAAACGCTGGATGGCTGGCCCGACCGCGTCCGCATTATGCAGGAAAATTGGATCGGTAAATCCAACGGTCTGCAAATGCGTTTTCACATCACGGAAAAAGACGCGCCTGCCGAAAGCATTGAAATTTTCACAACCCGCCCCGATACGCTGTTCGGCGCCTCCTTTGTGGCACTGTCGCCCGACCATCCGCTGACAACGGCGCTGGCGGAAAACAATAAAGCTGTGGCGGATTTCGTCACGGAATGCCACCGTCAAGGCACCAGCGAAGCGGCGCTGGAACAGGCGGAAAAACGCGGCATTGATACGGGACTGACAGTCAAACATCCGTTTGAAGACCGCACAATCCCCGTCTATGTCGCCAATTTCGTTTTGATGGATTACGGAACCGGCGCGATTTTCGCCTGTCCTGCGCATGACCAGCGCGATCTGGACTTTGCCCGCAAATATGATCTGGATGTTCTGCCTGTTGTCATCCCAGAAGATACCGATGCCGCAGATTTTTCCATCGCTGACGAAGCCTATACCGGTGAGGGCACGTTATACAATTCCGGCTTCATGGACGGGATGAGCGTCGAGGACGCGAAAAAAGCCGCCATCAGTAAAATTGAAAAAAGCGGTGACGGTAAAGGCACAGTGACATGGCGTCTGCGCGACTGGGGTGTCAGCCGCCAGCGTTACTGGGGCTGCCCGATTCCGGTTGTGCATTGTGATGATTGCGGCATTGTTCCCGTTCCCGAAGATCAGCTGCCCGTCACCCTGCCCGAAGATGTCGATTTCAGCAAACCGGGCAACCCGATTGCCAATCACCCGACATGGAAGCACTGCAAATGCCCCGCCTGCGGCAAAGATGCGGAACGCGAAACCGATACCTTTGATACCTTCTTTGAAAGCTCGTGGTATTACGCGCGTTATTGCGACGCCCATAATGCTGACAATGCGTTCGACCGTGACAAAGTCGATTACTGGTGTCCGGTTGACCAATATGTCGGCGGTATCGAACATGCGGTCATGCATTTGCTGTATTCGCGCTTTTTCAACCGCGCTTTGAAAAAATGCGGCTATCTGGGTTTTGACGAGCCTTTCACCGGATTGTTTACGCAAGGCATGGTCACACATGAAACCTATAAAGACGACAAAGGCAAATTCCTGTTCCCGACCGATGTCGACCTGACGGCAGGCAAAGATAAAGCCACGAAACTGGCGGATGGCAGCCCGGTCAAAGTCGGACGTATCGAGAAAATGTCGAAATCGAAAAAGAACGTCGTTGACCCTAACGAAATTCTGGAGACTTACGGCGCGGATGCCGCGCGCCTGTTTATCCTGTCCGACAGCCCGCCCGACCGCGATCTGGAATGGACGGAAAGCGGTATCGAAGGCGCATGGAAATTCGTCCACCGTTTGTGGCGTATGGTGACAAGCCCGACCGGAACACTGGCTGCAAGAGGCGCAGGATTGCCCGCCAATCCCGATGCCGCCGCCCAGAACCTGCTGGAGGAGCTGCACAAAACCGTACACAATATGTCACAAGAACTGGAAAAACTGCATTTCAACAAAGCCGTTGCCCATATCCGCGGTTTTGCCAATGCGCTCAGCGATTATGACGCAATGGGACGCGGTGACGGTTCCGTGTTACGCTTCGGTTTCGAAACGCTGGTCAAACTGATTGCGCCGATCATGCCGCATCTGGGTGAAGAACTGTGGCAAAGCCTCGGCTATGACACGCTGGTCGCGGATGAGCCCTGGCCCGTTGCTGATAAAGCCTATCTGCAATCCGATCAGGTCACCATCGGTGTGCAGGTCAATGGCAAGCTGCGCGCCACCATCACATTGCCGCGCGATGCCGACAAGAAAATCGCCGAAGCCAAGGCGATGGATGATCCCGGCGTGCAAAAAGCCATCGGCGAAAATCAGGTGCGCAAGGTGATTGTCGTGCCGAACAGGATTGTGAATGTCGTTATTTAAACGCCTTTTTGCGGTTTTCTTTTGTACGCTGCTGCTGGCAACGGCGGCAGGCTGTGGTTTTTCGCCGCTTTACGCCGTCCGCACACAGACATCCGTCGAGGCCTTCCGTACGATCACAATTGCCAATATTCCCGAACGCGCGGGGCAGCAGCTGCGCAATCTGCTGATTGATAAAATGTATGGCAGCGCAGGCCTCTCAGGGCAGAACCGTTACCGCCTTGTCATTACCAATCTGCAGGAACAGGAAACATCACTGGGTGTGCAAAAGGACGCCACCGTCACCCGTATCCAGCTGCGTGTCAGCGGCGATCTTGCCTTGCATGATCTGCAAAATACCGATGCGGACGGTAATCCTGTCGTCGTGCTCCAGCGTCATCTGCGCGTCCTGAACAGCTATAACGTCCTCGATAACCTGTATGCCACGCGCATCTCGCGCCAGAATATTCTGAATGTCAGCCTGAATGAACTCTCCGATCAGGCTGTGACGGAACTCTCGCTGTTCCTAAAACGGCAGGAGAAAGGCGTAAAATGAAAATCCAGACCCGTGATATCGACCGTTTCGTCAAAAGCCCCGACCCCGCATGCCGCGCCTTTCTGGTTTACGGGCCGGATGAAGGTCTGGTGCGGGAACGCGCCGTCCTCCTCGGCAAACATGTAGTGGAAGACCTCAGCGACCCTTTCAATGTGATTGATCTGCCCGGCGCAACCGTAGAGGAGGATCCGGCACGGCTTGCTGATGAACTCGCCGCCATGTCGATGATGGGCGGACGCCGCCTGATCCGCATCCGCGACGGTGCGGAAAAAGCCGTCGCCATGATTGAAGACGCCCTGAAAACCGTCCCCGCTTCCGATAATATTCTGGTCATCGAGGCAGGCGATCTGAAACCCTCCTCAAAACTGCGCAGCCTGTTTGAAAAAATGAAAGACGGCGCGGCAATCCCCTGCTATGTCGATGATGCCGGAAATCTGTCACGCATTCTGGCGCAGGATTTTACCGAACAGGGATTGAAAATTGAGCGTGACGCGCTGATGTCGCTCTCCGCCAAGCTGGTCGGCGACCGCGCTTTGGCGCGCAGTATGGTGGAAAAAATCATCACCTATATCGGCCCCGTCACCGAAAACGGACAGGGTGGAACGGTCACGCTGGATGATGTGCTGGCCTGCACCGAAGACAGCTCGCTGCTTTACATTGATGATCTGACCCGCGCCGCTTTCTCGGGCGATGCCGTCACGGCAGGGCAAATGCTGGAGCGACTGTTTCAGGAAGGCACCCATGCTGTCGGCATTCTGCGCGGCTTGCAAAATCATTGCAAAAGGCTCCTGTTTGTCAAAGCCTTGGTCGAAGACGGAGAAAATCAGGGCAGCGCCATGAAAAAACTGCGTCCGCCGGTTTTCTTCAAGGCGGAAAAAGACTTTATCGCCCATCTGAATATCTGGACATCCGCGAGCTTAAAGCCGCTGCTGGAACAATTGGCGGAAACCGAGGCCGAATGTAAAACCACCGGCGCGATGGATACCACCATCACCGACCGCATGGTTTTCCG
>SBHI01000065.1 GCA_006226225.1 Alphaproteobacteria bacterium | reverse complement strand
GCTTTCTTGGGCGCAGCCTTCTTGGCCGCGGCTTTCTTCGGTGCAGCTTTCTTAGGAGCAGCCTTCTTGGGTGTCGCTGTTTTCTTTGCGGCGGCTTTCGCCTTTGTCCCGGTTTTTGTTTTTTTATTTTTATCTGAAGCACTTGCCATGACTTAAAATCCCAACCTTTCGGATGCTGTGTTCTTTATTTCACCATTCTAACCAAGACAACGCGGGATAAAACAGAAAAGTTGTAGAAAAATTATTTTCATAATATTATTGCATGACTATGCAAAATATGTTATACAGGTACGGAGTTTTTAAAACAGATGCAGATCGGCATTGTCATGACCGTCGAAAACGGCTACAAAGGCAGTGCATACCCGCATTGTGAAACATTTTACCACCATATCTTAAGGGGGATGTGATTATGGGATTGAGAGACATCTTGAAAAAAGCAAAAGACAAAGCAAAAAAAGCCGCAGACGATCTGAAAGATCCGGATAAAAAAGAGGAACTTGATATCGAGCGCACGCAAAAGGCTCTTGAAATGGCGCAGCGTGGCATGGCCGCTTATCAGAGCGCCACGGAAAAATTTGATGCCGCCAAAGAAAAGGCCGCGAAAAAACTGGAAGAGCTTGAGCCCGTTGCCGAAGCAATTGACGAAAAAGCCTCCAAAATCGTGAATGGCGGTAAGAAAGCCGTTAGTGGACTGGCTGATAAGTGGAAAAAACTGCGCGGCGGTAAAAAACCCGCTGCGAATGAAGACACACCGCCGCCCGCACAGAAGGACACAAGCAATAAAGGGCCGAAAACAAACGGCAACGCGCCCTAACGCAAAAAAGAATCGCTTTAAAAAAAGCCCGAAGAACCTACGGTTTTTCGGGCTTTTTCTTTGCCATAAACTCAAAACTTATCCACAGGCAATACCCTTGTTACGAAATTTTATTGCTATTCTCTTTTAAAAATGTTCAAATTAATTCAGGACGTGAGTTCTTTACGTTCTTTTAACAAATCCTCTCCGATAATATCCCCACCAAGCAAAAAAACAGCCGTTCAGGCGACCAATAGAGGAGTTATGCCCGTGTCTTACGTTCGTAAAAGACCTAAAAGTGCTTTCTATGCAAAAAGCAAACCCCCGCATACTGTACCGGTAACACCTGCCGGACGCGACAAGGATCCGAATGGCGGTTTCGGTGACTGGACACTCCGTGCAGGCGATAAGGGGCAATATCTTGCCCGCCCGCCTGTTACGGTCAATTTCAAAGGAACGCTGCCGGAATTCCGTAATGACTCGCGATTGAGCAAAGCCCGCAATGACTTCATTAAAAAAGCCATGGCCGATGAAAAGGCCCGTAATGAAGCGGTTTTTGATCAGGCGCTGATGATTCTGTCGCAAAGCCCGACAGGACGCGACCTGCTGGAACGCATGACCAAAGCCGGATACGAGATCGTCTTTGATGACGGCCGTACGCGCTCGCTGGGAGCAGGAGGATTATGCGATCCCGCGAATAAAAAAATCATCCTCGGCTCAACCGATGATCCGGAATATCTGGCACTGGTGCTGGGACACGAAGCCGTGCATGCGGTACAATATACGACGAACAACATCTTCCCGAACTCGTCGCATACCCCGCAGACCGCCATCAAACTGTCTTTTGCAATCGAGGCCGATGCCTATGCCCAGCAAACGCAAATCGCGCTGGAACTGGCACATGGTGATCCTGCCGGCCCGAAAAGCCAATGGACGATGGGCGGCCCGCTGGAACAGATGCGCAAACGTTTCAAGAATATCGTTGCAGCCGCGGAAAAAACGCTAACCAAGAAAGAGAACCTGACAAATGGTGCGGCCGTCGCCGCAGCCTTTGAAGGTTTCTACGATAATATCGTGCTGCGCAGCTTCTACGAAGATGCGCATATGAACTGGTCGGAAAATCTTGCGCCGCAAATCATGCGCAAACCCGCAGACCAGAAACAGCATTTCTTCCGCGATCTGGCCTCTGACGACATCGCCAGCAATCTGAAACATAAAGGCGTGGCCTATCTGAAACAGCACACGCCGCATATTGATTTCGGTGATGCGCGCCATTCCGGCCTGACGGAAGAAACGCAAAAACGCGTCAACGGTTTCTATACAGGATTCCGCCCTGACGATCCGCAACCGAAAATGAAAACCTTCGGCGTGCATGTCAAGGATGCTGCGAAATGGATGTTCGGCCGCGATGCCGACACCAATGTCGTGATCCTGAAGAACAACACGGTCGTCCGCAACAAAAAGCGCGGCGGGCCCAAAATCTGATTTTTCACTCTAACAGTCTTCAGATGTTTCTCCGGCAGGATATGCCGGGGAAACATCGTTCTTTTTTTCCCGCCTGAAATCCGTCATAATGTCTTTTTGATAACTTATGCGTTTTGACGATTTTTATGTCCCAGACAATCACAGATCTACGCCTTTTCCGCTTCCGCTGCTATTCCGATATCAGCCTGAAGCTGGATAACCGTGCCATCGTTCTGACGGGGCCGAACGGCGCAGGAAAAACCAATATCCTCGAAGCACTCAGCTTCTTAAGCCCCGGACGCGGTCTGCGGCAGGCGGCCTTAGATGACGTCACGCAAAACAGCGCTGCGGCAGGCAGCACATGGGCAGTTTCCGCTGCGCTGGATGGTATGCGCTACGGCAAAACACGGATCGGCACGGGGCTTGATCCCGCAGCACTTGCAAAAGGAAGCAAAAAACGCATTGTCAAAATCGACGGCGATGCCCGCAAAGGTCAAAGCGGGTTAACCGAATATCTCTCCGTTGTCTGGGTTACACCGCAAATGGACAGGCTGTTTCTGGACGGAAGCGCCCTGCGCCGCCGCTTTCTGGATCAGGTTATTTTCAACTTTGACGGCGCACATCTGGGGCGGCTGAATAAATATGAGAAAGCCCTGCGCGAACGTTCGAGATTACTGCGCGAACGCGGTGCGGACGGCGCTGACCCGGCATGGCTGTCCTCGCTGGAAACCGTGATGGCCGAGGCCGCATTATCGATTGCCGCCGCCAGACTAATTACTGTGGAACGACTGCAAAAAGCCGCCATTGAAAACCATCTGCACACCGATATCTTTCCGCTGCCTGTTATCCGTATCGAAGGCTGGGTCGAAAAGGCGCTGGAAAAAGACCCCGCCCTGAAAGTGGAAGAGGATTTCAAAGAATTGCTGCGGCGCGGCCGCCCACGGGATGCGCTGGTCGGCGGCGCAGAACACGGCACGCACCGCAGCGATTTCATGGTCTGGCACAAAGGGCACAGCCTGCTGGCAGATCAATGCTCGACAGGGGAACAAAAAGGTCTGTTAATGGCAGTGACGCTGGCACATGCCCGTCTGGTCGCGGCGGAACGCGGCTTTCCGCCTATTCTGCTGCTGGATGAAATGGCGGCGCATCTGGACGAATACCGCCGCAAAACCCTGTTTGAAATGGTGTTTTCACTTGGCGGACAATGCTGGATGACAGGTACGGATAAAGAACTTTTCGCCCCCCTGCAAGGGCAGGCGCAATTCCTTGATATCGAGAATGCCGCCGTGACCGCCTCATCCTCTCCCGCAACGGATGATTTTTCCGCCGCAACAGATAACCCGGACAAAGAAGAAGAAAAAGAGAGCGGGTCATGTCCACAGACGCCCTGATCTGGGTCAGCTTTGCGGTTTTCGCCGGTGTTTTTTCCGGCGCGAATATGCTACTCAACCAATATTACAAGATTCCCGGATTATTGATCGTGCTGGGTTCCCGCCTGCTCAGTGTTCTTGTTATGCTGCCCTTCGCCCTGCTGATCACATGGCCCAGTGCGCCGGTTTATTATCTCGCTGTTGCCGCAACAGGAGTCTTTGCAGGTTTCGGTGACATCCGCATGTATAACGTCACAGCCAAACTGGGCGGCGGCGTTGTTTCACGCCTGATCCCGCTGCTGGTTCCCGTCACATTTTTCAGCTGGTTTTTCTTCGCGCCCGAACAGGTTCAGGATCATCTTGCCGCGCCGTTGCAGTCCTTGCTGATTATCACGGCTCTGGGGGCCTGCGTTTATTTCGCCTCCCGCCTGCAAACCAGCTGTGCCGTCAGCCGTGAAGCGTTAAAATTGATGGCACCGACCATTCTCTGCTACGGGCTAAACGGTGCCTTTGCCAAACTGGCATTGCAAAATGCCGATCTTCATGCCGGTGTTTACGGTTATATGATGATCCAGACAATCATCGCCCTTGGTTTCACGGGCGGCTATTACCTGTGGCAAAAACAGCGCAAACATCCTGCCGAGATTATTACCTTCCGTAAACATATCGAAAAACGCGTCTGGCTGGCCTGTGGACTGGCATCGTTTTTCTGGCTGTCACATATGATTTTCAAAATCTACGCTTTCGGCTTCATCAATAACCCCGCCTATGTGAACGCTGTTGTATTGCTGGCACCGCTCTGGGTGATTTTGTTTTACAAGGCCGTCGGCCATAAGGAAAACGCCGATATCAAAGCTGGCATCGGCATTCTGGCAAGTATCATCGCACTGGTGCTGCTAACGGCAAGATAAGCAGCGCAAAACGCGAAATTTTCTTGTTCGCAAGGGGACGAACGTGCTAAAAAATTGGGATGGAAAAGAAACAAAAAACGAGGACGAGTCCCGTGCGCTATAGAATTTTGACATTGTGCCTAATGCTGTGCCTGACCCTGACC
>SBHI01000200.1 GCA_006226225.1 Alphaproteobacteria bacterium | reverse complement strand
TTCACATTGACATATCAACTTTCTTTCTGTATATTCTGCGTGATGAGAAATCCTTTTAAACCACGTCCGAAAACGCCTGAAGAATTGCAGGCCGAAGCAAGTGCCGTTGCAGCACTTACGGCCCATGTGCCGGAAGGACAGCTTCCCGTTTTCAAAAATGGCGATATTCTCTCGCTTTACTTTGAGCGCCATCCCGAAGAAAAACAGATTAGGGTGACCTTGCCGAAAGGCAACCGGAAAACTCTGACGATTCCCGCCCCGGATAAAAAAGATCTGCGCTGGGCCAAAAGCCTGCTGAAAAAACCGCCGGAAGCACGCGGCTCTGACCTCTGCGAAAGCTGCTACAAAGACAAGCTTTGGCGCGTCTACTTCCTGCTGGAGCAGCAAAAAGACATACCGCCGGAAAAGCGGGCGCTCGACGGAGCTTATGAAATACGCGAATATTTCGCACAGTCTCCTTTGAATATCGCCGCCATAAACGGCTATCACGATATGGCCGCCCTGCTGCTGTCACATGGCGCCGATATTGACACCAAATATACCACGCGCCGTGATACGCCGCTGATGAAGGCGATCAATTACGACCGATTGGAGATTGTCAAACTGCTGATTAGGCAGGAAGCAAAATTCTATCCTGATGAATTCGAAAAAGTTTCACATCCGGAGATCAAAGAATATCTGGCGCAAACCGTCGGGCACAAACTCTCCCCCGCTGTTGCGCAATACGGCAATCTGAACAAGAAGAAAAAGCCGCAAACCGAAAATGCCGTCATTGCCTGGAACAAGGCCGGTGATGACAGTATTGTCAAATCCGTCAATCTTGGCGGCGGCATGCGCCTGCATACCCTTTTCAACTTCAAGGCAGAGCATGTGCTGCGCTATACCGAAAGCGTCAATCTGAAAGGCCAAACCATTGCCGTCAGCGCTCCGTCTGCTGCGGAAGATTTCCAGCGCATCCGCAACCGTGCGGAGATTGACGAGGCCTTTCGTATGTTCACCTCTCTGGACGGCGATGAAAGCCTGCGCCCACCTTCAAACACTGCCGCACCGCGCCGGATTCAGAAGAAAAATCCTTAAAAAAGCCGCAACCCTGAATATATTTAATCTATTGACATAGCGTATTTGCGCATGCTAGCATTTTTTATTGTTAACTCCCGCAAGAACCGCGCTTTGCGCCCATACCAATGAGAAGAGGACCCGATGGAAGAACATCCCGAGCCCCCCGAGAACACGCCGCGCAATGATAATGAAAAAACACCACGTATTCTGCCGCATATCAAGCCGCGCCCGCAGCCGAAATCCACGCCTGTAGAAATCACGGCGGATAATGTCGAAAAACACATCCACCGCAAAGAACAGCGCGGCAAGATCAAGCTGCCGAATGGAGAAATTTATCCGATTACCATCCCCGCCCCCGAAGAAGAAGATATCGAATGGGCCAAGGAGTGTTTTGAAAATGATGAAGACTGGCGTCTGAAACAGGCCTCGATGGCCATTACCGACGGTAATCTGTGGCGTCTGCAATTCCTTCTGGCGGTCAATCAGCAAAAAGAAGGCTTTCTGGACATCAACGGTTTCGGTGACCGGGATAATGATTACACATTGCTGGGACATACCACGCTGGATGAAGAGCGTACGGATTTTGCCGCTTTGCTGCTGTCCTACGGTGCCGATCCTGAAATCGGCGGCGCGCCGCGCTGGAACCGCAGCAAGACACGCAAATACACGCCTGTCGGCGGTGCGGTTGAACATGACCGTCTGGATGTTCTGAAACTGCTGCTGGATAACGGCGCACAGTTTTATAAGGAAGATTTCGATGCGGCAGAGCATCCCGCAACCAAGGCTTATCTTGTTTCCCGTTTTGAAGAGCTGGATGACGGCACGGATGTCCGCAATCTGAACGAAGCGGCAAAGCATGACTCCAAATGGGCCTTGCTGGATGATTTCACCATCGCCAAGACATCGACCCTGCCCGGAAAAATGCGTCTGACGAAGATTTTCAACTTCCTGTCGCAGGAGATTGAAAAAGTCACGGAAATGCTGGAAGCCGACGGAGAGGTGAAAAACGTTTCACACGCACCGCTGCAAAGCTTTGACGATGTTGCGCATAAAGAGGAAATCAAACAGGCGCATGCGAAGCTGCTGGAAAAAGGCGGTACGCCTGAAAGCATCGAGACCTATACGCGCAACGGCAATACCTATTCGGCACGCGGAAACCGTCCGTCTTAAGGGCATTCCGCTTTCACGCTTTTAAAACCCTCTTGAAACGTGTATTTTCACGGTAAGGATCAGGAGGGTTTTTCTATGTATGATATTCTTTTCAAAAACGGCATGGCCGTCACGCCTGCGGGCATCGTACAGGCCGATATCGGCATTACCGGCGGTAAAATCACCGCAATCGGCAAGCTTGAAGAGAATGCCGCAGAAGAAATCGACTGTACAGGTCTGCATATTCTGCCCGGTGTCATAGATACGCAGGTACATTTCCGCGAACCCGGCAATACGCATAAGGAAGATTTGAATACGGGTACGCTCGCTGCACTGGCCGGTGGCGTGACAGGTGTTTTTGAAATGCCCAACACCAACCCGCTGACCACCACGGCAGACGCACTGCAAGACAAGCTGGATCGCGCCGCAGGCCGCGCATGGTGCAATTACGCCTTTTTTGTCGGCGGCACAGGCGAAAACGCCGAAAATCTTCCCGTACTGGAGCGCTTGCCCGGCTGTTGCGGCATCAAAGTTTTTATGGGGTCAAGCACCGGCAATCTTTTGACCGAGGATGATGAAACGCTGGAGCGTATTCTTGCCAATGGCACGCGCCGCGTTGCCGTCCATGCCGAAGATGAATCCCGTTTAAAGGAACGTGCGGCACTGGTCGCAGGCAGCGGTGATGTCAAACTGCATCCGCATTGGCGCGATGTGGAAACAGCCCTGAAAGCGACGCAGCGACTTTTGAAACTGGCGCATAAAACCGGACGCCCGATCCATGTGCTGCATGTGACGACAGCGGAGGAAATGGAGCTGCTGGCTGCCAATAAAGATATTGCCACCGTAGAAGTTACGCCGCAGCATCTGACGCTGTTTGCGCCCGATTGTTACGAGCGGCTGGGCACGCTGGCGCAGATGAACCCGCCCATCCGTGAAGAACGGCACCGCGCCGCGTTGTGGACGGCGTTACAGAACGGCGTTCCCGACCTGATCGGTTCCGACCATGCCCCGCATACGCGCGAGGAAAAAGCCCGCCCCTATCCCGAAAGCCCCAGCGGCATGCCGGGTGTGCAGACACTGGTGCCGCTGATGCTGAACCATGTCAATGCAGGGCGGCTGACGCTGGAGCGTTTTGTCGATATGGTCTGCCACAATCCGCAGCGCATTTACGGCATCAAAGGCAAAGGCCGGCTTGAAACCGGATATGACGGCGATCTGACGATTGTCGACATGAAGGCGGAGCGCGTCATTACCAATGCATGGGGAAAAAGCAAATGCGGCTGGACGCCTTTTGACGGTATGGAAGTGACGGGCTGGCCCGTGATGACCGTACTGAACGGCGTGATTGCCATGCGTGATGACGAGATCAGCGGCGTGCCGTCCGGCAAAGCCATTGCCTTTACGGAAAAATGATTCATCTTGACGAATCAGTTGTTTACGGATTCGAATCACCTGTGCTATACTGATAGAACAGAGATGTTCTTCTCTGCCCGCCTTCCGGCCACATCATGACCGTCACGACACAATAACATTCTTAAAAACGGTGATTTGAGGCATATATGACATCCCTTGCAGATGACCCACGTTTTGCAAATCTGAAAGAGCCCCGCCGCATCTGGACTGTATCCGCGATTTACGGCGACAGGGAAAAACTTGCCAATATCCATGAGGAAATCGCCCGCAATTTCAAACCCGGCGACCGTGTTGTCTATTTCGGCAATTATACCGGCGGCGACGCAGACGGCAGTGCCGCGCATTCCGCCGTACAGACCATTGATGATTTGCTGGGATTCCGCAAATATCTGCTGGCGCAGGAAGGCGTACAATGCGGCGATATTGTTTATCTGCGCGGTGTGCAGGAGGAACTTTGGCAAAAACTTCTGCAACTGCAATTTGCCCGTGATCCCTCTGGTGTGTTTGAATGGATGCTGGAACATGGCATTGCCCAGACATTATGCGATTACGGGGGCAGTATCGAAGAAACCCGCCGCGTCTGCCGCGAAGGCATTTTAAGTCTGACAAAATGGACGAATATGCTGCGCCAAAATCTGCGCCGCCATCCCGGCCATAGTGAATTTATGGCTGCCTTGCGTCGCGCCGCCTTCACAACCGGCGACACGCCGCTGTTATTCGTTCATGCGGGCATTGACCCTGACAAGCCGCTGGCACAGCAACAGGACAGTTTTTGGTGGAAGGGCAAAGCCTTTGGCAATATCCATACGGCTTATGACCCGTTCTTATACGTCATTCGCGGCTATGACCCTCAAGCGCAAGGCGTGAAAGTCAACGGCGTGACCATGACGCTGGATGGTGCGACCGCGGATGCTGACAATCTTCCCATTACCTGCGGGTTGCTGTCCGGACATGGCGAATTGCTCGATGTAATGACCGTCTAGCGGGATTTTTTCGCGCTGGAAGATGCGGGCAACGGTGCCTGTGTCTGCTGCGCCTGTTCCGGTTTCTTCAGAAGTTTTGCTTG
>SBHI01000089.1 GCA_006226225.1 Alphaproteobacteria bacterium | reverse complement strand
CCTTGCTGTCGCTGGTAGGTTAAGAAATCCCGTCCGCAAAAGATAAAATGAAGGTGTGTATAAAATATGGACGTTATCCTGAAATTTTTACTGCTGTATCTGCTGATCGGGGCGGGATATGGTGTACAGAAATATCTGAAACTGCCGCTGGAAAAAACCAGCCGCTTTTTCCTTTATATCGTGTTGCCCTGCTTTACTATCGGCAAGCTGGGCTATGGCAATCTGGTGCCCTCTGATCTGGGCAAACTGCTGATGGCATTTTTGATTGCCATCGGGGTTTGCGGTGTCTGCTATCTTGCCGCAGGCTACATCTGGCAGGAAAAAGACAAGAAAAACATGAAATATCTGGTGGCCGCCGCCGTGCCGAATGCCAATACCGGCTATTTCGGCATTCCGGTTGCCATGCTGCTGTTTTCCGATGATCTGGTGGCGAAATATATCCTGTCGAATTTCGGTATCGGGATTTTCCAGCTGACGCTCGGTTACTACCTGTTTGCCAAAAGCCATGCCACGATGATGGACAGCCTGCGCAAGCTGCTGGGCTTTCCGGCATTCTGGGCGATGGTGGCGGGGCTTGGTATCAATTTCCTGCATCTTGATCTGACCGCGCCCGTGGAAAGCACCATTCTCTTCCTGTCTGATAGTGCCGCATGGATCTTCTTTATCGGTGGCATGATGATTATCGGCATGGGGCTCGCCAATCTGGAGCCGAAAGACATTAACTGGAAAACCGTGATCTGGGGCAATGTGCTGTGTTTTATCCTCTGGCCTTTGGTGGCATGGGGATTGATTGCGGCGGATGCAAGTTTTCTGCATCTGTTGAAAGGTGATGAAGCCAAGATTTTCTGGCTGATGGCCGCCTGCCCTGTTGGTGCAAATGCCGTGCTGTATGCGCATGATTTCAAGCTGCATCCCGGGCAGGCGACACTCATGGTCATGTCCTCCACTCTGCTGGCGATGCCGATTTTGGGGCTTGCGGCTCCGCTGCTTTTGCAATAGTCTGTCACGCGAAAAAGAGCAGTAAAAACAAAATAAAACCCAAAAATAAGACAAGGAGCGGCAGTATGACACGCGCATTTGTATTTCCGGGACAGGGCAGCCAGTTTCCGGGTATGGGCAAGGAATTGTTTGAAAATTTCGCCACGGCCCGTGAAGTCTTTGAAGAAGTCGATGAAGCCCTTGAGCAAAATCTCAGCAAGCTGATCTTCACAGGCGAAGAAAGCGATCTGAACCTGACGGAAAACACGCAACCCGCTTTGATGGCCGTCAGCATCGCCGTGCAGCGCGTCCTTGAGAAAGATATGGGTGTTGTATTGGGCGATGACAAAAATACCGCTTTTGTCGCAGGGCATTCGCTAGGCGAATATTCCGCCCTGACAGCGGCCGGAACACTGTCTTTATCCGATACGGCGCGCCTGCTGCGCATCCGCGGTCAAGCCATGCAAAAAGCCGTTCCCGTCGGTGTCGGCGCGATGGCGGCGATTCTGGGGCTGGAATTCGATGATGTTTCCGCCATTGCCAAGGAAGCCACCAATAGCGAGATCTGCTCCGCCGCCAATGACAACGCTTTCGGACAGGTGGTCGTCAGCGGCCATGTGCAGGCAGTGGAAAAAGCCGTGGCGCTAGCCACGGAAAAAGGCGCAAAACGCGCCGTCATGCTGCCGGTTTCCGCCCCGTTCCATTGTCCTTTAATGCAGCCCGCCGCCGATGCGATGGCCGAGGCGCTGTCAAAAGTGGAAATGCGCGTGCCTGTTGTGCCGCTGGTCGCCAATGTCACGGCCTCTGCCGTGGAAAGCCCTGCGGAAATCCTTGATTTGCTGGTGCGGCAGGTGACAGGAACGGTGCGCTGGCGTGAATCCGTTCTTTATATGAAAGAGCAAGGCGTTGAAAAACTGATCGAGCTGGGCGCCGGAAAAGTCCTTGCCGGACTGACCAAACGCATTGACCGCGAACTGAGCGCCATGTCCATCGGCACCCCCGCCGATCTGGAAGAGTTTGCCAACAGCCAAATGTAATATTTTAAAGAAAGAGGAAAAATCCATGTTTGATCTGACAGGAAAAAAAGCACTTGTGACAGGCGCATCCGGCGGTATCGGCGGCGCGATTGCCCAGCGTCTTGCCCAGCAGGGCGCAGAGGTTGTTATCACGGGGCGCAAACCCGAGCCGCTTTATGCACTTGCAGAAGAGATCGGCGATAAGGCGCATGTGATTGTCAGCGCATTGGATGATTCCGAGAAAGCGGCAGCACTGCTTGCGGGTGCCAGTGAAGCCATGGGCGGGGTCGATATTCTGGTCAATAACGCCGGGTTTACCCGTGACACGCTCTCCATGCGTATGACGGATGGCGACTGGGATGCGGTTATTCAGGTCAATTTGACGGCTTGTTTTCATCTTTGCCGTGCCGCAATGCGCGGTATGATGAAGGCGCGTTGGGGACGGATGATCAACATCTCCTCCGTCGTCGGTGTCACGGGTAATCCGGGGCAGGCCAATTACGTCGCCTCGAAAGCAGGCATGATCGGCATGACAAAATCCATCGCCGCCGAACTGGCCAGTCGCAACATCACCGCCAATTGCATCGCGCCGGGCTTTATCGCCACACCGATGACCGATGCGCTGACCGATGACCAAAAAGCGGGCATCAATGCCAAAATTCCCGCCGGACGCATGGGAACGCCCGATGATATCGCTCATGCCGTTGTTTATCTCGCAAGCGAGGAAGCCGGCTATATGACGGGGCAGACTCTGCACGTCAATGGCGGCATGGCGATGATTTGACGCACCGAAACGATCATTGACACAATATGTAAATTACCTTATAATCTTCGCATGATGATCGAAGATTTTGATGGTGATGTTCCCGAAAAAACCGGAACGGACGGCAGTGCGCCGTCCGCAACGCCTGATTTGCCGCAAAAACCGAAAAAACCGTCCGATATCTACCGGAAATCAGGAATATATTATGATGATATGGATGCGCTATACGAGCGCAAAGAACTCTCCTATCGCCAGAACAATAAGAAATCCTCCCTGCGTAAAAAATACGGGGAAGAGCGCAAGCTGTTAAAACCGCAAAAGCCACCGCTGTTCTCACAGTTTTCATCCGCAGATTTGAAGGAACTGAAGGATGAGACGCGTGTCACCGTTCTGATCGGCAGTCCCGAAAAAGATGAAATGACGATTTATCTGTCCCCACCGACAAAAGCGGATATCAAAACGGCGGACGCCACACATAAAATGTCCCAAAACAAGCGCCACAAAACGCTGCGCAAAGCAATGGAAAACAAAAACAGCTGGATGGTCGCCTATATCATGACCGTCTGGCGTGAGCAGGATTCGAATCTGGACTGGGTCAATCCGAATTACTGTTTTTACCATGAATGGTCGTCCAGCCGGACATTTGCAACGGTGGCCTGCCGCGACAGCACCGTGCCTGTCGCCGCGCTGTTTCTGCAAACAGATGCCGTCAATCTGCATAATGATAACGGCGACTGCGGTGATGCATTATGGGGTGCCATTCATAATGAAGACCCCGAACAAAGCAACGGCATTATTAAAATGCTGTGCCGCTATGCCCATCTCAGAATATCGGCTTCTGATATCCAATACGCCAAAACACAAACCTTGCGCGATCTGCTGACAACCGAACAGGCAAAACGCACGGCGGTTACCAAAAACACGGAAACAGAGGCAGAAGCGGCAGCAAAGGCCCTGCCCGAATCAGAAAAGCCCGATGCCGCAGATGCCGCTGCGGAAGACGGTACGGTCTGGAAAAAGCTGGACAACAGCAGTATTTGTAAATTGACAACAGACGACAGCGGTTTCCGCCTGCGCAAGATTTTCAACTTTAAAAGCGGCACGGTCTCGGAAAGCCACGAATATCTTAATGCCGATGGCGCCGTCACAACCGCAACCCCGCCGACCATTCTGCGTTTCGGTGCCGTTGGCAGCCGCCGCGAGATTGAAGAGGCGCAAAAACGCTTGAAAGCTTTTAACACGCAAGAAAACACGCCTTCAGCTGCTGCCGAACCCGCAAAAACGGAGTCGCAAGAAGAAAAGCAAGCTCCACAAAAAAAGGCGGAAAACCGCGAAAACGTTACCGTTTATCCTGCAGTTAATCCCCGCGCCTTTATGTAAGTCTTTGAAAAATATCGCGCCCTACAGTCTGTTGCAAAAATGCAACAGTGCGGCGTTAATGTGACAAAACGGGCCTTTGCGTTATTGACCCGTTAAGAAAGCCTGCTATATCCTTATAAGCATAGTCCCGTAAAACCTTTTCGGGGATATACGAACCAAAACTAATTTTTTCTTTGGAGGAAAAACAATGAAAAAACTTCTTATTGCCACGACGGCTGTTGCTGGTCTCGCAATGTTTGCGACACCTGCTATGGCTCAAGGCCTCAGCCTTGACCTCGGTGGTTTCTACCGCGGTTATGCGCTGAACATGGATGACGATGCTCCGGCTGCTGCTGGTAGCTTCCGTGATTTCAACCTGCGCCACGATTCAGAAGTCTACTTCACAGGTGAAGTGACACTGGATAACGGGATGACGGTTGGTGTTCATAACGAAATCGATCTCGGACATGAAGGTGCAGCAAACACCATCTTCAACGACACAACAGATGAGACCTATGCATACTTCTCCGGTAACTGGGGTCGTGTAAATCTGGGTCGTGAAGACGGTGCGCAATACCTGCTGCAGGTTGCTGCTCCTTCTGCTGACAGCAACGTTGACGG
>SBHI01000053.1 GCA_006226225.1 Alphaproteobacteria bacterium | reverse complement strand
GCCTCCTGCATCTTATGAAGCTGCGGCGTATAAGACGGCAAATCACCGGATGATGGCCGCGCCAATGTATTCGGCACGAATTGCGGCAGGTCATTCGGCTTTTGCGCACGCGCGGCAAAACCGCGTGCTTTATCCAGCTCGGCCTTGACCACATCGAATGCCGGAATTTTATCATCCCATTCCACCATGGTGCTGATCTGTCCTGCCGCACCGATGATATATTCATACAGTTTCCAGACCTCATCCGTGACGTGGTCATCATGGGTATCAATAATATGTGTGCCGTTATTCTGATGTCCGGCCAGATGAATCTGCACCACGCGCTCCATCGGCAGCGCATCCAGATAGGTTTTCGGATCCCATTTATGATTATAACAACTGACATAAACGTTATTGGCATCCAGCAATAAGCCGCAACCCGATTCTTCGGCCATGCGACGGATAAAATCCCATTCCGTCATTTCCGAGGATTGGAATTCCAGATAGGTGGACGGGTTTTCCATCAAAATCGGGCGTTCCAGATAATCCTGCACCATACGCAATCTTTCGATGATATGCCTGAGTGCTTCTTCCGTATAGGGCACAGGCAGCAAATCATGCGTCTGTTTATGCGCCACGCCTGTCCAGCACAAATGATCGGAAATCCATACCGGATCGACCCAGGCAATCAAATCTTTCAATTTTTTCAAATAATCGGAATTCAAGGGGTCAACCGTACCGATGGACAGGGACACACCATGCATGACGATCGGGTATTTTTCCCGAATTTGCTCCAGCATGAATTTCGGGCGGCCTTCGGTCTCCATATAATTTTCGCTGATAATCTCGAACCAATCCACATCGGGATTGTGTTCCAGAATATGCGGATAATGTTCAGGACGCAGCCCCAAACCGAAACCCAGCATCGGCAAATCGAAAATATTGCTCACAACCAATAGCCTCTTGTTAAAAAATTGTGGCCCCTGCACAACGGCAGAGACCACAACATATTAAACCGTCTTGCGCCTTAGTTAAAGCGGTCGGCTTCTTTACCGCCGTAAGGCGAATGTTTTCCCGCACCAGCTTTACACTGTGCTTTGCAACCGTTTTTGCTTTTACACTTGTTGGCAGACTTACATTTGTTTTTGGACTTGCAGGCATTCTTCGACTTGCAAGCATTCTTGGATTTGCAGCCCGCTTTGCCTTTACAGGCATTTTTCTCGGACTTGGCTTTACAACCATGCGCACCGCAGCTGTTCGCCGTATCACCGGCATAGGCCGCGCTGGCACCCATTGTACCGACCGCGAACAAACCGGAAACAACTGCTGCCGTCAACGGGTTCGTGATCTTCGTTTTCTTCTGTGCTGTCATCTTATGTCTTCTCCTTAAAAATAAAACATCATATTTGAAATGCTCCCGCTCACCGGGAATCAAAGCGACGGTACAAGCCGCTATACCGTCATTCGCAGTGTAGAAAGATTTTGTTACATATTGGTTAAAAGTTTTTTTATCCTGCTCCCAAAAACACGCCGACCCTTTGCAAAACAAGGATTGCCTGCGCAAAAAAATTGCGCCACTCTGTTCAATATGGATTACGAAGCACTCTATTTCTCAGCCCTTGCCACACTGTTTCCCGATTCCGAAAAGCGGAAAGAGGTCGAAGCGCGACTGTCACAATATGGAACGGAGGATTACCACCGGGAAATTTTCCGGGTCAGGCTGGCTGTGCTGAAACTTGCCGAACAACAGCCCGAGAAACTACCTTACTATGCAGAGTTGGCTTGCATTGATTACCGTGATGTTCTCAGTCTGGCAGAATATCCGGAAACAATCGGAAAATGGTCATTAAAGGAAAAGGACCCGGCGCGCTACCAACGTCTTTCGGAGAAAGAGCGCCAAGATTATCTCGACTGGGTCAGCCGTGTAACCTCGTCATAACCCGGAACATCCCTTCCACTGGAATTCCCCTTCCGGCCCCAGCGGCGCCATCGGATTATGCGCAACCTCCCACAGATTGCCGTCAGGGTCGGCAAAATAGCCGGAATAACCGCCCCAAAACACTTTTTCTCCTGCTTTGACCAGTGTGCCGCCTGCCTTCACAGCCTCGGCCAGTGTCGCATCCACATCTTCTTCCGTGCGCACGTTATAGGCAATCGTTACCGCCGAATGTGCCGGTTTTTCAAATGTCAGTTTTGCATCCGCCATCAATTTATCGAAAGGATAGAGCGCCAATGTCATATTATTCAGATCATAAGCGACAATTTCTTCCGCCATATCTTCCGATGCCGTTTTCCATCCCAGCGAATCGTAAAATGCGCGGGATTTCTTTAAATCGGACACGCCAAGTGTGATAAGACTGATACGCTGTTCCATCAAATTCTCCTGTTTTTTATCCTCACCAGCTTAGCAATTTAAAAAAAATCATCATATTCTTTTATTTATGCTCAAAATAAGCATATTATCGCTTGACTTATACTCAATTTGTGAATATCTATCATATAACCTATACAAAAAACCGTCTATGTATTAATAAATTAAGACGCTTTAAACGGCGAAAACGGAGTTGAAAAAATGCGCGCCCTTATAAAAGACAAGACGGAAGTCGCCGTCCGCAATATTGAACAGCCGAAAGTGCAATCCGCAGATGATGTTGTAATCCGCATCGCACTGGCAGGGCTGTGCCGTACCGATGTCTTTATGGCTGACGGATTAATCAACGGCAATGAAACCGTCACTCTTGGCCATGAATTCGCCGGTACGATCGAAGATGCAGGCACGGAAGCCGCAGGATTTGCCAAAGGTGACCGCGTCACCGTCATGCCCGTTATCCCTTGCGGCCAATGCGGCTTTTGCAATGCGGGCGCGAAAGACAGCTGTCAAAACACCACCATGCTGGGCATTAACCATGACGGTGCCTTTGCCGAATATATCCGCGTGCCCGCCAATACGGTCTACAAACTGCCGGAAAACGTCTCCTTTAAACACGGCGCCTATAGCGAGCCGGTTGCCGCTGCCTTGTCGGTCATGAAGGCTGATATCTCTCCTGCGCAGCGCGGCTTTATTTACGGCAATAACCGTTTTGCCAAGCTGATTCAACGCATCATGCGCGCATACGGTTTTGAGAATGTCACAATCCACGACCCGCAAACGGAAAAACTGGAAGATAACACCTATGATTTCGCCATCGAAACATTGGCAACCGCACAGGCAATGGCAGAGATTCTTCGTGCCGTCCGACCGCAGGGGCGCATCATCATCCGCAGCCGCAAGCATGAGCCCGTCGGCATCTGTTTTGATATGGCGGTCAAAAAGGAAGTCACGATGCAGGCGGTCAATTACGGCCCGTTTGACGAAGCCATCGCGCTGATGGCTGACGGACGCATTCAAGTTGATGATTTGCTGGGTGACGTGCATGAGCTGGAAAGTTTTGCAGCCGTTTTTGCGGCCTCGAAAACCAGCGAAACCTCGAAAGTCTTTTTTAAGCCGGGAACGGAACCCGAGGTGGAATAATGTGCGGCATCATCGGCATTCTGTCACGTAACACCGTCTGTGAAGCTGATTTGCAAGCCGGATTAAAAGCACTGCATCACCGCGGCCCTGACGATACGGGTGTCTGGATATCACAGAATGCTAAAACCGGATTGGGTCATACGCGGCTGTCCATCATCGACCTTGCCACAGGGCAACAGCCGCTGGTCAGCGAGAACGGTAAAATCCGTGCCGTCGTCAATGGTGAGTTCTACGGCTTTGAAGCCATCCGCACAAACCTTGAAGAAAAAGGGCATGTTTTTGCCACACAGTCAGACAGCGAAATTTTGATCCATCTTTACGAAGAATACGGTACGGATTGCCTGGAGCATCTGCGCGGCGAATTTGCCTTTCTGTTATGGGATGATGAAAAGCAATTACTGTTTGCCGCACGTGACCGTTTCGGTATCAAACCGCTTTGCTATGCCGAAACCACGCAAGGATTTTTCATTGCATCCGAAGCCAAGGCTCTCTTCGCAGCAGGTGTTCCGGCGGCATGGGATGCTTACGCCTTTTACCACGCGGCCTCGATGCAGTATGTACCGCAGGATCGCACATTGTTTGAAAATGTGCAGCAGTTAAAACCCGGCCACGCGCTAATTTTCAAAAGCGGCAGCAAACATATTTTCAAATACTGGGATCTGGATTACCTGCCCGAAACTGCCTCCGAACAGCGCAGCGAAGCAGGCTGGATTGACGCAGTCGCCGAAAAATTTTCCGAAGCCGTGCGCCTGCGCCTGCGCGCCGATGTTCCGGTCTGTTTTCACTTAAGCGGCGGGCTTGATTCCAGCGCGGTGCTGGGCGTTGCCGCAAGTGAAAGCAGCATGCCTCTGGACGCCTTTACCGTCAGCTTTTCCCATGACGGCTATGATGAACTGCCCATCGCACAGGAAACAGCCGCTTTTACGAACAGTAAGTTACATGTCGTCAATGTCTCTCAAGATGATCTTGTCCGCGAGCTGCCTGATGCCGTTTATTACGGTGAAGGCTTGGCGGTGAATGGTCACCTTGCCGCAAAATATATCCTGAACCGTCATATCCGCGCCGCCGGTTTCAAGGTCGCACTGACAGGTGAAGGTGCGGATGAGGTTTTTGCAGGCTATCCGCATTTGCGGCAGGATTTGCTGGCCTCCGGAACGGTCAATGAAAACACCGCCATGCAGCTGGAAAAACTCTATGCCAGCAATCTGGCATCGACAGGGGTGCAGCTGGCCTATGGTACGGAACTACCGACCGCCGCCGTTGCAAACAGTATCGGGCAAGTACCGTCCTTTCTGGCGGC
>SBHI01000041.1 GCA_006226225.1 Alphaproteobacteria bacterium | reverse complement strand
TTTGAATTGAACGGAAATAAAGACAATGTCACAACAAGCGCAAGAAAAGAAAATGATCGTGATTACTTTGCCGGACGGCAAAAAGCTTGAATTTGACAAGCCCGTCACAGGGCTTGAAATCGCGGAATCCATCGGCGCCGGTCTTGCCAAGGCCGCGCTGGCTGTCATGCGTGATGGCCAGATGATCGACCTGTCCCGCGAAATCACGGCTGATGCCGCAATTGCCATTGTCACCCGCGACAGCGAAGAAGCGCTGGAGCTGATCCGTCACGACACCGCCCATGTGATGGCCGAGGCCGTGCAGGAACTGTTCCCCGGCACGCAGGTTACCATCGGCCCCTGTATCGAAAACGGATTTTTCTATGATTTTGCCCGCGACGAGCCGTTTTCTTCGGAAGACCTTGCCGCAATTGAAAAGAAAATGCGCCAGATTATCGAGCGCAACGAACCCTTCATCCGCGAGGTCTGGGATCGCGATGAAGCGATCAAACATTTCGAAGGCATCGGTGAAAAATATAAGGCCGAAATTATCCGCGACCTGCCCGCAGGCGAGGATGTCAGTATTTACCGTCAGGGCGAATGGTATGATTTGTGCCGCGGCCCGCACCTGCCTTCGACCAAACATGTCGGGCAGGCTTTCAAGCTGATGTCGGTTGCCGGTGCCTATTGGCGCGGCGACAGCAATAACGCGATGCTGCAGCGGATTTACGGCACTTCATGGCGCAACGAGAAAGAGCTGAAAGCCTATCTGACCATGCTGGAAGAGGCCGAAAAACGCGACCACCGCAAGCTGGGACGCGAAATGGATCTGTTCCATCTGCAAGAAGAAGCGATGGGCAGCGTGTTCTGGCATCCGAAAGGTTACGCGATCTGGAAAGAGCTGGAAAAATACATCCGCGCCCGTCAGGACGAATTCGGCTATGACGAGGTCAAAACCCCGCAGCTGCTGGACAGTAAATTGTGGGAGCAATCCGGTCACTGGTCGAAATTCCGCGAGAACATGTTCGTAGTGCCCGATGTCGTTCCCAATACCGAGGAAGACGGGCCGATCTTTTCGGAAGAGCCGGAAAAATTCATGGCACTCAAACCCATGAACTGTCCCGCACATATCCAGATTTTCAAACAGGGCATCAAATCCTACCGCGATCTGCCGATCCGCATGTCGGAATTCGGCTGCTGTCACCGGAACGAAGCACATGGCGCTCTGCACGGTATTATGCGGGTGCGTCAAATGACGCAGGATGATGCGCATATCTTCTGCCGTGAAGACCAGATCACGGATGAAAGCCGCAAATTCTGCGAGATGTTCTTTAAAACCTATAAGGATTTCGGCTTTGAAGAGATTAGCGTCAAAATCGCAACCCGTCCGGAAGTTCGTGCCGGTTCCGATGAAACCTGGGACAAGGCGGAAGGCTATTTGAAGGACGCTTTGGACGAGCTGAGCATCGCCTATGAGATTGTCGAAGGCGAAGGCGCTTTCTATGGCCCGAAATATGAATTCCATCTGAAAGATGCCATCGGCCGGTCATGGCAATGCGGCACCATGCAGCTTGATTTCGTGATGCCCGAACGTCTGGATGCCAATTATATCGGTCAGGACGGCGAGAAACATCACCCCGTTATGATCCACCGCGCCGTTTTCGGAACCTTTGAAAGATTCCTCGGCCTGCTGATCGAAAGCTATGCGGGCAAGCTGCCGCAATGGCTTGCGCCCGTACAGGCGGTGATTACCACCATCACCAGCGATGCCGATGATTATGCCCAAGAGCTTTACGCCGCGCTGAAAGCCGCAGGGCTGCGTGTCGAGATTGATCTGCGTAACGAGAAGATCAACCGCAAGATCCGCGAACACAGTCTGGCGAAAGTGCAGCGCATTCTTGTTGTCGGCGCACGCGAGGCCGAGGAACGCAAAACCGCGATCCGCAGCCTTGGCGAGGAGAAACAGCAAATTTTGTCCTTTGACGAAACCGTTGCGCTTCTAAAGGCGGAAGCAAGCCCGCCCCTTGAAAAAGATGTATAACATAAGTATTCTTTGCAACACGTGTTCCTTTACGATTCGCGCTCCGCGCGAATATTCCGGCACGATTTGACGTTTTAACAATGAAGGAGATACCGTCATAGCATACCCAACGACGAATAAAGGACCGCAGCAACAAAGCGGCCCGCGCGTAAATGAACAAATCAGATCCGCAGAAGTCCGGCTGATTGATGCCGAAGGAGAAATGCTCGGCGTTGTAACATTGGAAGACGCGCTTGCAAGAGCCAGTGACGCAGGTCTGGATCTTTTGGAAGTGTCCCCGAATGCGGCACCGCCCGTTTGCAAATTGATCGACTACGGCAAATACCGTTACGAGCAGCAGAAAAAGGCCAATATCGCCCGCAAAAAGCAGAAAATCATTCAATTAAAAGAATTGAAAATGCGCCCGACGATTGAGGAGCACGATTATCAAGTCAAGATGAAAGCTGCGCGCAAGTTTTTGGAAGCTGGCGACAAAGTAAAATTCACCATGCGTTTCCGCGGACGCGAAGTTGCGCATCAGGAAGTCGGCATGGAAGTCTTTAACCGTATTAAGGACGAGCTTGAAGGTTTGATCAAAATCGAAAGCCATGCCCGTATGGAAGGCCGCCAGATGATTATGATCGTCGCGCCCGATACGGCGGCACCGGCTTAAAACCAAGTTTAACAGACCGCACATAAAAACCGCACCGCCTTTTCAAGCCGTGCGGTTCTTTTTTTATGGCTGTGTCATATAATCCAGAAAGCCTTGCGGATCTTGCAGCGACAGGATCATCTGATAGGCATCCTCTGTTTTTTCATGCACAGGGATCAAAACATCACTACCTTCCGGCGCATCCTTCACCAAAATCACGAATGCCTTGCCGCCGTTCTTCATCGTAAACCACCCGGCGGCAAAACCCGGAAATCCTGTACCGAAATTACGGTGTGCAGGCGCGATCTCTCCGTCATTCTGCCAATTGATGCGACGGATACCATCGCGGTCAATTTCATCCCAGCTAAGATCGGGACTGCCCGATCCGGCTTTCACCCGCAGGCTTTCTCCATGCACGACATCTATGGACGCATGTTCCTGACTGTGTACAAAATGACAGCCCCAGAAGATGATGGCGACCGTCATCGCCGTAATCCCCCAATACCAGCGCATTTTCCGCACTTTCGGATGAAAGGCGCTGGCAATCATAACCGCTGCCCCACCCATCATAATGACGTAATACCACTCTGTGCCCTGCGGCACATGCGTCAGAAAACTCTCCATAAACTTGTATTCCCTAGAGTTTATTTGCGATGGCGTAGATAGTTACGCAAATGCCGCTGTTTGTCCAGAGAGGAAACGGCATTTTCCGCCTGCTGCTGTTCCGGCGTTTTGTTTTCCGTCGGCCACAACAGCTTGCCTTCGCGGCTAAGTACCACGGTTTTGTCATCGACATCGTAATGCATGCCCAAAATGGTAAAGACATGGGTGATTTGTTTTTGGTCGTAAAACTCGAAGGTTTCCTGACGTTCCTGATCGGCATAATCACCATCAAAACGGATATCGGTAATCGGCTTCAGCTCGCCTTCGTCATTAGAAAAGAAATATTTTGATTCCGACACCGTCGTGCCGTCATAGCCGCCCGCAACCATGCGCACCGTTGCCGCAACGACGTCCTCGTCACGCAGGCAGTAATCCTGCAACATGCGTTTAATATCTTCCTCGCTGTCGGTTACAACCGTCGTCACCGGCTCCCGCACCGCTTTGCGATAGCTGTTACGGTTAAAAATTTGCATGATCATTGTATCGGCTTCTCGATCCATCGCGCGCTTCTTTCCATATATTTTTATGATTGGACATAAAAATACAACAAAGTCCGCCGCCTGTCAAGCAGGCAGCCGTAATCCGCATAAAAATCAAATAATTAAACGGTCGAGAACTTATTAGCACGCGGGAAGCCGTTCGGCGGCAAACGTCCGGCCTGTGCCCGCTTACCCAGCCATGCATCCAGATTGTTTTCCGTCCGCACGCCTGCGCCTGTCGTCCAGCTCAGCCCCTCTTCCAGCCTGAAGGCTTTCGCATCTGACAAACCGCCGTCTTTGTAGCGCTGTAAAATCACGCCTTTACCGCGCGCCATTTCCGGCAGTTCCTCCAGCGGGAAGACCAGCAATTTGCGGTTCTGGCCGATAACGGCGATATGATCCGCGCCCTCTTCGATCGGCACGCAGATTTTGGCTTCGACATCACCTTTCACATTCAGAACCTGTCGCCCGTTCCGCGTCTGCGCCACGACATCCTTTGCCGTGACAAAAAATCCGCGCCCGTCATCGGAGGCAATCAGCAATTTGCGCTCCTCCTCCAGCTTTTCCAGCGAGACGATATCGGCATCATTGGGCAGATCGATCATCAAACGCACCGGCTCGCCAAAACCGCGTCCGGCGGGCAGGTCATTTGCCTGTATCGTGTAAAAACGCCCGTTTGTCGCAAACAGCAACAGTTTGTCCGTGGTTTCGGCATGGAAGATAAAGCCCTCGCGGTCGCCATCCTTATATTTCAGGTCAGCCGCCTTCGCCAGATCGATATGGCCTTTCATGGCGCGGATCCATCCTTTGTCGGAGCAAACAACCGTCACCGGCTCTTTTTCGATCATCGCTTCGGTCGGCACCTCGATCAGCTGCGGTGCGTCGGCAATAATTGTGCGGCGACGCCCAAGTTCCGTTTCCGGCGCGAAGGTTTCGCGGATACCGGCAATCTGTTTGCGGATCACCGTCATCTGGCGGGCATGACTGCCCATCAATGT
>SBHI01000225.1 GCA_006226225.1 Alphaproteobacteria bacterium | reverse complement strand
TTTCTGGCGCAGCGTTTTGCGGAAAAACAGCACCGTATCGCGTTTAAAACCGGAACCTCCTACGGCTTTCGGGATGCGGTCGCTATCGGATTTTCCGCACGCCATACGGTGGCCGCATGGGTCGGCAGACCGGATGGCGCGCCGCATGATAATTTCATCGGGCTGGATACGGCGCGGCTGATGTTGCGCGGCTTTGACCTGATATGGGATGCTGACCCGGCGGCGGAGGACTCTCTGCTGCGGGAACGTGGTTTCGAGGAACCGCCTGCCGCCTTGCGGCGTTATCCTGCGCCCCCTGTGAGTGCGGCAGCCGGACAATCAAAAAATTTCCGCATTTTGTTTCCGCCGAAAGATGCGGTGGTATCCGCAGGAACGAGCAAACCGGTTATGCTTGAGGCCGATGCGGGCAAACGCCCTTATATATGGCTGGTCAATGGCGCACCCGCAGGGCAAAGCCTGCTGTCCGGCAGATTGCCATGGCAGCCCGCAGGCGCAGGGGCTTACCGCATCACGGCCATTGATGCGACTGGCGCACATGACAGTGTTGAAATCTGGCTGCAAAATTAACTTTAGCGGTTAAAGCCACTTTTTTCCGCGACACCCGTCATATCGCTGCTATGGATAAAAACGCCGTGTTTTAAGAAGTGCTCCGTCTGCGCAATGACGCGGTTATTCATCATCATAAATGTATGGGTGGTCGGCAAGACGATATGATCTTTCATACCTTTCAGCTTTGTCCGCTCTACCGTGACCTTGCCGTCATCTTTCCCCGGCAGCATGGCGGAGGATAACGGGTCAATGCTAAGCGTTCCGGCAATGATGCCCAGATCAAAATCAACAGGGCCCAGCAGATTGGCGATGCCGCGCTGATCGGTCACAAGCTGCATTCCCGCAGGGCCGTAAAAATTCTGGAACAGGATATTGTTTTCCAGGAAGTCGGCAACCTCGCTGCCCTGATTGGGCGTGCCCAGCATGACAACACGCCCCAGATTTTCGGGACGGTGGCGTTTGATAATAGCGCGGGTGACAAGCCCGCCCATGGAATGACCGACAAAATGGATTTTATAATCCTTGTTTTTTGTAAAGGGCTTGATCTGCGCATAGATATTATCCGCCAGACGATCAATCGTGTATTCCTGAGATTGGTAATCAATATTAATGACATGATAGCCAGCCTGCGAAAAACGCGTCGCCATTTTTTCCATGGATTTGCTGCTGCGCTGAATGCCGTGCAGCAGCACGATATAATCACTGTTTCCATCCGCCGCGCGGGCAGGGGAAGCGGTAAAAAACAGTGCTGCAAAAACAGTAAAGATCATAAATTTTTTCAACATGTTATTTTAGCCCTTTCATGTAATTTTCAATCAAGGTATCGGTTAGGGACTGCACTGGGGCGGCGCCCGCTATATCCAGTCTGCCGTTTAAGCCCAGGACACAGATACCGTGAACGCTTGCCCAGAGAATTTTGGCGGAGCGTTCAGCTTTTGCAGAACTTTTGCAAAGCGGGGTCAGATACTGTTCGACCATGCGGAACAGCCGTGCGGTCTTTTCCATGTACCAGTCAGGGCGGTCTTCCTCCGTCATTTGCTCGTAATTGGTCAGCACATTCCACAGATTGAAATTCTCCTCGGCAAAACGGATATAGGTCTTGGCAATACGTTTTAAGGCGCGGGTCGCGTTTTTGTCATTTTGCGGCACGTCTTTTTCTAGCGCTGCGTAAAGCGAATCCAGCGTTGCCGCATTGATATGCATCATCAGATCATCCATATCTTCAAACACATTATAAAGTGTGCCTACCGTATAACCGATATCGCCCGCGATACGGCGCATGTTCAGATTGCTTAACCCCTGTGCGGCGATAATCTTGCGTGCCGAGACGACGGACATCTCTTTCAGCTCTTCCCTTGTATGGTCTTTTCTGCGTGCCATATTCCCCGTCCTTTGGTTTATATCTCCAGTATAGCATATTTTTTAAACAATGTTCAATAAAATATTGAGCGATGTTCAGTATTATGTTATAGTAGTAATATAATCAAAAAAATGCGATGATTCGTACGGGATAACAGATAGATGACATCGGTAAAGGAAGACAAAATGTCTCACTCTCAATTCGCGCTTTTAAAGACGCGAAGATTCGCGCCGCTTTTCTGGGCGCAGTTCCTTGGCGCATTTAATGATAATGTTTTCCGCAATGCACTGGTGATGCTGATTACATTTTATGCGGCGGAAAAGGTATCGATGGATCCGCGTATTTTGGTCACGGCGGCGGCAGGGATTTTCATGCTGCCGTTTTTTCTGTTTTCGGCGCTGGCCGGACAAATTGTTGATGCCAGCGAGAAATCCGCCTATATCCGCCGTTTGAAAAAAATCGAGATCGGTCTGATGCTGGTTGCCGCACTCGGCTTTTATCTGCAAAGCGTTTCTCTGCTGATGGTGGTTTTGTTTCTGATGGGAACGCAATCGGCATTTTTCGGCCCTGTGAAATACAGTATTCTGCCGGATCATCTGCATGAGGATGAGCTGATCGGCGGTAATGCCGTGGTCGAGGCGGGGACATTTCTCTCCATCCTGCTCGGCACGATTATCGGCGGCATTCTGATTATGCGTGAAGGTGGGGTGGAAATGGTCTCCGTCATTATTGTGGCGATGGCGGCGGTCGGTTATTTTGCCAGCCGCTCTATTCCCGAGGCAAAAGCCGCCGATCCCGGTTTGAAAATCAGCTATAACATCGTGACCGAAACATGGAGCATTGTCCGCCATGCCGCCCGCAACAAGGACGTGTTCCTGTCGATTATCGGTATTTCATGGTTCTGGCTGGTCGGCTTTGTGTTCCTGTCACAATTTCCTGTTTACGGAAAGGATGTGATTGGCGGGAACGAGATGATCGTCACACTGTTCCTGACCACTTTTTCCATTGGCATCGCCTTCGGCTCGCTGCTGTGCGAAAAGCTGTTGAAGGGAGAAGTCAGCGGGCTTTATGTACCGCTGGGTGCCTTCGGAATGACGGCGGCGATTCTGCTGCTTTGGCTGGTCAGCCCGAAAACGACTGTGACCGTTGATGAAGATGCGCTGATCGGCATTGCGGCATTTTTGTCCAATCCGCAATATTGTGCCGTTCTGGGGGCGATGCTGCTGGTTTCGATCTTCGGCGGTATCTATATCGTGCCGCTTTACGCCATCATGCAAAGCCGCGCCGATAAAGCGCACCGCTCGCGCACGATTGCGGCAAACAACATTCTTAACGCGCTGTTTATGGTGGCGAGTTCATTGTTGGCGATGGCGATGCTGTCTTTGAATATGCGCGTTGTCGATATTTTTCTGACGGTGGGGATTGTGAATATTCCCGTCGGCTTTCTGGTGCGGCGTATTGTGAAAAAGCGCCGTGCCATCAACGCAGATATAGAAAAAATGATTTCCGCGCCGCAGGTGAAAAAACGCAAAGCCGCTGGCCGCCCGCCGAAATCCGCGAAAAGGAGAAAAAAATCATGATGCGCAAATTCGTCAGATATATTCTTGAGAAACTCTATGATGTCAAAGTCGAGGGTGCGGATAATTTCGCCAAAGCGGGCGACCGCGTGCTGATTGTCGCCAATCACCTGTCATTTCTGGATGCGCTGTTGCTGGCGGTGTTTTTGCCGGAAAAACCTCTTTTCGCCATTAATACCTTTATCGCGCAGAAATGGTGGATCAAACCTTTTCTGGCGCTGGCCGATACTTTTGCACTGGATCCGACCAATCCTTTTGCGACCAAGGCGCTGATCTCGGAAATTAAAAAAGACCGCAAATGCGTCATCTTTCCCGAAGGGCGGATTACCGTGACGGGCTCATTGATGAAAATTTATGAGGGCCCGGGCATGATCGCCGATAAATCTGAGGCCATGTTGCTGCCGGTACGGATTGACGGCGCGCAATATTCGCCGCTGTCGCGTTTGAAGGGCAAGGTGCGTCTGCGCTGGTTTCCGGAAGTGACGATCCGCATTCAGGAGCCGCGCCGCTTCGACGTGCCCGATGACGTCTTTGGCCGTGCCCGCCGCGCAGTGATGGGGCGCAAGCTTTACGATATTATGAGCGAAATGCTGTTTGAAACCTCTGACCGCAACAAAACACTGTTTCAAAGTTTGCTGGATGCGCGCCACACACATGGCGGCAATAAAAAGGTCGTGGTGGATATGGAGCGTGCGCCGCTGGGCTATCGTTCCTTGATGCAGCGCAGCTTTATCATCGGCCGCCATATCGCAGGACAGACGGAGCGCGGCGAATATGTCGGATTACTGCTGCCGAATATGGCGGGAACGATTGCGCTGTTCTTCGGACTGCAGGCATTCGGACGCGTTCCGGCAATGCTGAATTTTTCAACGGGACTGAAGAATATGCTCTCTGCCTGCAAGACGGCGGGAATCAAACATGTCTATACCGCGCGCCGTTTTGTTGAAATGGGCAAGCTGACCGAGATGGTTGAAGGGCTGGAGAAAAAAGGCATCAACGTTATTTATCTGGAAGATCTGCGCAAGGAGATCGGCTTTGTCGATAAAATGCGCGGCATGCTGGCGGGCGCATTCTTCCCCGGTCTGTATTACAAAATGATCGGCCCGGCTGATCCGGATGATGCGGCTGTCGTGCTGTTCACCTCCGGTTCTGAAGGCGCGCCGAAAGGGGTTGTACTCAGTCATGCCAATATCCAAGCCAACCGCTATCAGCTTTCCGCCCGTGTCGATTTCGGCCCGACGGACAAGATTTTCAACGCGCTGCCGATCTTCCATTCTTTCGGTTTGACGGCGGGAACGATCCTGCCGCTGCTGTCGGGTATTGAAGTCTTCTTCTATCCGTCACCGCTGCATTACCGCATCGTGCCGGAACTGGTTTATGACACCAATTCCACCATTGTCTTTGGTACGGATACGTTTTTGTCCGGTTATGCGCGTTTTGCACATCCTTATGATTTTTATGCCGTGCGCTATATTTTCGCGGGGGCGGAAAAACTGAAAGATGAAACCCGCCGCATCTATGCCGAAAAATACGGCGTGCGCGTATTGGAAGGTTACGGGGCAACGGAAACCTCTCCTGTGCTGACGACCAATACGCCGATGCAGAATAAGGCCGGAACGGTCGGGCGCATGCTGCCGGGAATTGAATGCCGTACCGAAACTGTACCTGGCATTGAGGAAGGTGGCCGCCTGTTTGTGAAAGGCCCGAATATTATGAAAGGCTATCTGCTCTCCGACAAACCGGGCAAGTTACAGCCGCTGGAAGATGGCTGGTACGATACGGGCGATATTATCGCTTTTGATGATGAAGGCTATGTGATGATTAAAGGGCGCGCCAAACGTTTCGCGAAAATCGCGGGCGAGATGGTGTCGCTGACCGCAGCGGAATCTCTGGTCGCCGCAGCTTATCCCGGTTTTGCCCATGCTGTTTTGGGAGTGCCGGATAAAAAGAAAGGCGAAGCATTGCTGCTGGTCACGGAATGCACGGATGCTGATCCGTCGGAGATTGTCAAACACGCCAAAAAACGCGGCGCGTCTGAACTGACGGTGCCACGCCAGGTCAAGGTCGTGGATAAAATCCCCGTCTTGGGAACGGGAAAAACCGATTACGTCACTCTGCAAAACATGATCGCCGATAAGAAAGGCAGAAAGGCAGCTTAGACATGGAATTTATCTTCGGAGTCGCCGGCATTGCACTGGTTGTCTGGTTGTTCTGGACAACACTGGTGCTGCCGTGGAAAAATTCAAATGCAATCAAGGAATTGCGTGCGGAAATTCAACGATTGAAATCTTTACTGATCAGCGGTGAGCCTCTACCGCCGGAGGAAATCGCGGCGCTGGAGAAATCTGCGGAACCGGTCGTTGAAGTGCTGCCGGAGCCTGAGGAAAAAACCGCCGTTGCGGCAATGAACATCAAGCCGGAGAAACGCACGGCAAAAGAAGAGAAAAAAGAAGAGAAAAAAGCGCAGGAAGAGGCGCCGCCGAAAAAAGAGGAAAAAAAGAAAGAGACACCGAAAAAGACGCAGGATCGCGGCGGCTGGGAACAGCAATTCGGCGCAAAGCTTCCCGTCTGGATGGGGGGTATCGCGATTGCCTTTGCCGGCATCTTCTTTGTGAAATACTCGATTGAACACGGGCTGCTCAGCCCTGCTGTGCGTGTGGTGCTGGGGATTGTATCAGGTGCGGCGCTTTTGCTGTTCGCACGCTTCCTGCGCGAGAAAAAACCTGATCTGGCCAATGGCGAACGTATTACGCAATCGCTGTCAGGCGCGGGGATTATCGTGCTTTATGCCAGCATCTTTGCTGCGGCCAGTCTTTATAATCTGATTCCATCTTTCCTTGGTTTTGCGGGTATGGCGGCGGTGACACTGGCGGCAGTGCTGCTATCTTTGAAATATGGCGCGCCGATTGCGCTGCTCGGCCTTGTCGGCGGTTTTGCGACACCGGCGCTGGTCAGCACAGGCAATGCTTCGGCGGCCGGGTTGTTCGTCTATCTGTTCTTTGTTTTCACAGGTCTGATGATCGTGATGCGCCGTCAGGGCTGGTGGCTGTTGTCACTGTTGGCTGTCGGTGCAGGCTTCCTTTGGGTCTTTGTCTGGATGGCTTTCATGTTTCATGCGGGCGACGGTATCTGGCTGGCGCTGTTCCTTGCGGGCATTGCAGGGGTGTCGGTGATGACGGCATGGAATATTCCGGCGGCGGAGAAAAAAGACGCGAAAGAAAAGGAAGGCATTTTCTCCTTCGCGGCACAGCCGGAGAAAATCGTCAATTATGCAGGTCTCGGCGGCGCGGCATTGCTGATGGCTGCGGTGTTGGATCGTGCCGATTACGGCATGCTGGAATGGGGCATGTTCTGGCTGCTGGCGGCGGGAACGCTGGTTCTGGCATGGGGGCGTCCGCATCTTTATAAAGGCGCGGCTTATGTATCACTGGGTATCAGCCTGCTCATGTTCCTGAATTGGCACAATCCGCCGACAGGCATGCTGGCACCTCTATTGTCACTCTTCGCGCTGCTGTTTTGCGGTTTCAGTGCGGTCATTTTGGTCCGCGTTCCGCAAAAACTATTCTGGAGCCGGATGCTCACCATCGCCGGTTTCGGTTATTTCTGGACGGGATATAAGCTGCTTTATCTGGATGTTTCCGCCCGCACGGTATCGGAATGGGTCTGGGGCGGCGGTGCATTGGTGCTGGGGACGCTGGCGGTCTTTGTGCTGGAGCGGCTGCAGGATATCGTGGACAAAGACGATGCGGAACTGCCAAAACTGCAAGCGGTTTATGCGCTGGCAACCGTCGGATTTATTTCGCTGGGGGCAAGCATCGTGCTGGAAATGAAATGGTGGGGGCTGGTGCTGGCGGCCGAAGTGCTGGCATTGCTCTGGATGAACAACCGTCTGGTCGCTTCCTCATTGTCGCGTCTGGCCAAAATTCTGACCGCGCTGTTTGTCTTGTCAATCATGCCGCTGATTTTGCTGACCATCGGCATGATGGTTTTTGGCGTGACAGGCCAGGATTTGCAGGAACTCTCCGACGGGCAAAAATTTATCGAACTGCCTTTGCTGCGGATCGGCTTGCCGGGGTTGCTGCTGGTGGCAGGCGGACATTTCTATCGTCAAACGCAAAAGGCGGAAACGGGCTTTGTTAAGTTTCTGGAGGTCTTCGGCCTGATTATCTTTTCAGCCTCTGCCTATTTCGCTTTGCGGACAGTTCTCTATAGCGGCAGCGGCCCCCTGTCGATCACCGCGGGTTTTGCCGAACGCGGCATCGGCACGATGCTGTTCTTTGCGCTGGCTTTCCTGTTTATCGCCGCTGGCAGAAAATGGGAACGCAATGCCTATTCTCTTGCGGCACTTTGGGTCGGCTGGTTTGCGGTGCTGCGTGTCGTGTATTTTGACCTGCTTGTGATGAATCCCTATTGGGCGGATCAGTCGGTTTTCGGTGTAAAAATCTTTAACATGCTCTGGCTGAATTATGTGGCGGCAGGTATTGCCGTTTGGTTCTTCCGCCGCGAAATTATGAAGATCGATGTCCAGCGCGGATCGGGATTATTGAATAAAATCATGCTGCTGCTAGGCGTTGCTTTCGTGACGCTTCAGGTGCGTCACTTCTATCACGGCGCTGATCTCAGCGGCGGCGGTGCCAGCAATGCGGAAATTTACACTTATTCCGCCGTCTGGCTGCTGACGGGATTTGCTGCACTCGGCGTCGGCGTTCTCCGCAACAATGCGATGCTACGTTATGCCTCGCTGGCGATTGTGACGCTGACGGTCGGTAAGGTATTCCTGTATGATGCCTCTGCACTGGAGGGGTTGTACCGTGTCTTTTCCTTCTTCGGATTAGGTGTCAGCCTGATCGCGCTCAGCTGGTTCTATACGCGCTTTGTTTTCCAAAGACAGGATGCTGCGGAACAGGAGAAAAAATGACAGCGGTCTATCTGAACAGTCTGGGAGCATTCCTGCCGGGTGCGGCGGTGCCGAATAGCGAGATGGAGGATTATCTCGGGCTGATCGGCGGCAAAAAATCGCGCAACCGTGCGATTGTGCTGCGCCAGAATAAAATACGCACACGTCATTATGCGCTGGATAAAAACGGTGCGCCGCAATACAGCAGTGCAGGCATGGCGGCGGCGGCCGTGCGCCGTGCCGTGGAAAGCTCGGAAAATATTCTCGATGACATTACCTATCTGGCATCCTCGGCAACTTTGGGCGATATGCTGGTTCCGGGGCTGGCCTCGCATATCCATGCGGAGCTGGGTCTGGACGCGATCGAGATTGCGAATTTTCAAAGCGTCTGCGCCTCCTCGATCATGGCACTGAAAGCGGCATGGCTACAAATCCGTGCGGAGGAACATCAATGCGCCGTCGTTAGCGGCAGCGAATTTGCCAGCCGTTATTTCCGGCCCGGTTTTTACGAGAATAGCCGCATCTATCTTGAAAACGGTGAAATTCCGCTGGAGGCGGATTTCCTGCGCTTTACCTTGTCCGACGGGGCGGGGGCGGCAATCCTTGAAAACAGGCCGAATGCGCACCGCCCGTCTTTTAAAATTCTGTGGATCGATATCCGCTCCTATGCGGGTCGCTTTGACAGCTGCATGACGGCAGGCATTGCGGATGGGAAAGTCTGGAGTGAATTTGAAAGCCCGCAAACAGCTGCCGTGCAGGGCGGTTTGATGTTGGTGCAGGATTTCGATTTGCTCAAGAAAATGATTCCGGTCTGGATCTCGCATTATCTGGATTTGATTGATCTTGAGAAAATAGATCCGGATGAAACCGCTTATCTATGCAGTCATTATTCCTCGCATTCGCTCAGAGAGGAAGCCATCGCATTGCTGGAAAAAACCGGCGCGATGATTGACGAGGAGCGCTGGTTTAGTAATCTGCCGGAAAAAGGCAATACCGGCACGGCCTCGATCTTCGTGATATTGGAGGAGCTGTGGCGCGAAAAGGATTTGAAACCCGGCCAGAAGGTGTTATGCCATGTACCGGAAAGCGGGCGCTGTCTGAACGGATTTATGATGCTGGAGGTCGTGTAGGAAATGAACAGTAAACAGGTGATGCGCGGACTGGTGAAGGTCTGGACGGATTTTGACAGCAGCCTGTCATCCGTGCCGCTGATTGATAAGCTTGAGCGCAAAAAATTCCGCATAGAAGATTACCGCATGCTGCTCATCAATCACCGCCAACAGGTCGTGGAAGGGTCGCGCTGGATTGCGCGGGCGGCATCAAGCATCTCTGCGCCTTATCTGGATCAACGGTCGATGTTTCTGCGTCATGCGGTGACCGAACACCGCGACTATAAAATGCTGGAGGACAACTATGTCGCCGCAGGCGGCAAACGCAAGGATATCCAGACGGCCGAAAAAAATATCGGTACGGAAGCGCTGCATGGCTTTATGTATCAACGTGCGACGGAGCCGAATCCCTTTGACCTTCTGGGGGCGATGTTTATCATCGAAGGGCTGGGCGAAAGAAAAGCCGCTGCATGGGGACGGATGATCCAAAAACAGCTGAAACTGGATGATGATGCGGTCAGCTTTTTGACCTATCACGGCGAACATGACGAAGACCATATGGCGCAATTTGCCGAAACGCTGGACAGCGGCATTCTGGAGATTCCCGGTATAGGCGAAAAAATTATCAAAACGGCAAAAATCGTTGCACGGCTTTACCGTTTGCAACTGGAGGAACTGGGGAATATCTGATGGCGGAAACGGCAAAGAAAAAGACGGTGAAGAAAACCGCGGCAAAAAAGAAAACGGTCAAAAAAAAGCCGCTTCCGAAAGTCACACCCTATGTGCCACAGCATGATGTGAAAGATCCCGATCCGTGGCATGCGCTGCTGCTGGATCACAGCACCTTTATTGATGACAAGGCCAAGGCCGCACTGCTCCGCAATAACGCAACCCGGGCGCGGCAGTTCCTGTTCCCGATTGTACGGCCGCTGGCACGGCTGATGATCGTGCTGGTGCAGCTGTTGCGCATTGTGCTGCCGAACAGTCTGACCTGCTCGCGCACATTGCACCGCCTGATCTGCTGGGGGATGCGCAATTTCGTCAGCAAGGACGCCAATTACCTGATCCTGCGCCACTTCCATATCGGCAGTCAGATCCTCGGTTTCCTGAATGCAAATGCGGCGCAGGGGGCTTTGCCGTCCAATCCGCTCTTGCCGCGCGTTATTGATGATTTGAAAGATGATGTGTTTGTACAGCATGATCTGAACCTGTTTAATTTCGTGATCTCGCTGAATGATTATTTGCGTCTGCAGGGCGGCGATATCCATACAAAGCCTCTAAAACAGATTGATTTCTCGATGATTAAAGACCCGGACGGCGATATTGATATCGACGGCCTGCCGGATAAATGGACGAATGTTCTGGATTTGCAGACGGCGGTGGAAATGTACACGCCGATGTTCGGGGTGTTTTTATCCGATGCCGATTTCTGGCGTGCCAGCAATTCTTTGCAACTGGATGAAACCGTTGCGGTCTATGTTGCCAAATTGCTGGGGCAGGATATGATCCTCGCCATGGTCAATAACAAACATCCGATGGTGCCGCTCTCGACAATGGAAGCGGGCTTTCGCCTGATGCTGCACGGGCTGGATGCGGAAAATCTGCACGGCTTTATCCGTTATATCGGACAGCACGGCATGCCGCTGCAAGAATAGGGAGGGGCGGAGATGTCGCGCCTGCGCGCTGATCTTTTGCTGCTGCTGGCAGCCTTCCTTTGGGGGACGACCTTTGTCGCGCAAAAACTGGCAGCGGCTGATATTGGGCCGTTCCTGTTTGTTGGCAGCCGCTTTCTGATTTCCGCCGTGATCCTTGCGCCTTTTGCTTATTGGGAGCGTTCCCGCCGCAAAAAATCCGTGACGGCTTCCGTCAAAACATTGAAGAAACATCTGGCGGCACTTTATGTGGTGTTTCTGGCAGGGGTTGCGGCGCAGCAATTCGCCATGCAAACCACCAGTGTCACCAATGCCGGATTTTTGACCGGGCTTTATGTGTTGCTGACGCCCTTTGCGGCATGGGCAATTCTGCGGGAGCGCCCGTCGGCAATCAGCTGGATTGCGGCAGTCCTATGCCTACTCGGCGTCTTCCTGCTGGGCGACGGGTCTCTGTCACGGTTGACACAAGGGGATTGGCTGGCAATCTTCGGCGCGGCAATGTTTGCCGCGCATACGGTTCTGATTACGCTGATTGTTGTGAAATCCCGCGCACCTTTGACTTTGGCCTTTCAGCAATATGTGGCCTGTGCCTTGTTCGGTCTGCTCTGTGCAGCTGTGTTCGAGGTGTTTGATTTTGCTCTGATACTCCAAAGCCTGCCGGAAATTCTCTATGCAGCGGTGATGTCGGGTGCAATTGCCTATACGTTGCAGATTGTCTCACAGCAGCATACGCCGCCATCGGATGCCGCCGTTATTCTGTCAGGTGAGGCATTATTCGCGGCATTGGCGGGGGCGCTGTTGATGGGTGACCGCTTGTCATTTTTTGGATGGACAGGCTGCGGCCTGATTTTCTTTGCGATTTTGATGGTGCAGCTCGCCCCGCATGTGAAGAAATATTTATTGCTTGCAAGGCAGAGGAAAATCGTCCATAAATAGCATTATGGCAAAAAGGAAAACGCTTCGCGAGATTTTTCAGGATAAGGCGGCCGCAGTAAAACGCGGCTTTGAAGCAATCACTCCCGCATGGGGCGAACGCAAACATGATGTGCTGACCGGCACGGTGACGGCTGTCGAGGAAGACGGCGGTACAAAAAATATCACAATCCTGCTGGAAAAAGGCGCAAAAATGGATTTCCAACCTGGCGGCGCGATCGGTGTTCCGGGGCGCGTCGATGACGCGCTGGTGGATGAGATTACCGCCGCATTGATCACGCAGGATGAAGAAGACAAGAAACTGGCCGCCGCCCTGATGCAGCCGAATGCGCCTTATCCGTCCGTATTGCTGACGGCACCGTCGCGGGACTTGCTGGAAATGGTTGACCAAAAGCTGGATGCCCTGCCGCGCGCGGATCTGGCCGCGCACCATAAAAGTCTGAAAGCAATTTTACAGGATGAGGATAAATTCACGGAATTTCAGGCCGTCTATGATGTGACGGATTTTCTGCGCCTGTTTCCGCAAGTGGTAACGGCGGAAGAGCTGTTGGAAAAACAGGGCCCCGCTCACGGCAATAAAACCTATTGCCTGATTGATTACGGCGAATTGCAGGATGCCGCAGGCGATACGCGGCAATATTTGAAAATCTCTGTTCTGCCCGAGGCCGGATTGCATACGCAAAAACTCTTCGGTGAACAGGAAGAGGTTCTGCATTTTGGTGAAACCTCACATTATCTGTCAGGGCTTGAGGTCGGTGATGAACTCCACATCACCGCACAGCCGAAAAACAAAGCCGATTTCAATCTGCCGCAAGACCTGTCAGGTGGCATTGTGATGATCGGGCAGGGCAATGGCGCCGTGCCTTTCATGACTTTGTTGAAAGAAATCAAACGCCGCCGCGAGGCTGGCGAAAAGACCGGTAATGTACATCTGATAATGGCGGCGCGGGATGAAGGGGCAGTCTGGGGTGTGAGGGAAATCCAGCCCTATCTGGATGACGGCACGATTACCCGTGTTGATGTCGCCTTGTCGGATACGGAGGCATCGCGCGGTATCGAGAAAAATTCCGGCAAGCTGTTCCCCGGTACGCATCAGGCGGATGTGTTTTTGCATCATGCAACATTGTTGGCAAACCGGGACGGTGACTTTTCAACAGCAGAGAGTGGTCTCTTCCATCCCGATGTGGAAAAAAGCCTTTACGGTGCTTTGGCGCGCGGCGGCGATATTTTTATCTCCGGCGGAGAAGGTTTTAAAAACACGATGGAAGCTGCTGTTGACGGCATCGCAGCACGTCAGGGCAAAAAGCGTGATGATTTGAAAGGACGGCTGTCCACCAGTAAATCGACGATGCGCATTCAGGGCGAGGGCGAGGGTTGGAGCCGCCGTATCGCCGGAAAATTCCTTGCCGGATACTTGCAGAAAGTGGCAGGAAAAAAATAAGTCCTTCGCTCTTGTCAAAGCTTTCCCTCTGTCATATTCTCTTGCGATAGCAAATATCAAACCTCATAGAACAGGGAGGCAACGCTATGGATCCGCATAGTCCCGACACACTCGGCCACAGACTGCTCGATGCCGTCATTCAGGGCGATCTTAAAAAAATCGAAGAATATCTTGATCAAGGTGCGGATTTATCGTTCCAGCTTGATGCCCCTGCAACCGTTGCCGCGCATCACGGACAGCTGGACGCGCTGAAATTACTGCATCAGCGCGGTGCCAATTTGCATGATTTCGAAGAATATCTGCTGCGCAAAGCGGCATCCGAAGGTCATGATCATGTCGTCACCTATCTGGTTGAAAACGGTGCGGATGTGCATGCGATGAACGATCTGGCGCTGCAATGGGCGGCGCGTGCCGAACGTGAAAGCACGGTACGGTTGTTGCTGGAAAAAGGCGCGGATTACCGCCATCTGGATGCGGATATTCAGGAACAATGCGCCGAGATCAAACAGCGCCTTGATGACGCGGAACAAAAACGCGTTTCGGAAGAGCGCGCACGCAAGGCGGCGGATACCCGTGACAACCACCGTAATTTCCGCAGCTTTCTCCGCAGAAGAAAAGGCCCCGGAGGGCGTTAAGACTTTTTCTTTGAAGTGGTTTTAAGGGGCGATTTGCAGGACAACCGGTAGATGATCCGATCCCATTGCTGCCTCCGTTTTCATGTTGCCGGAAAAGCCTTGAAACCCTTTTATCAAGGCATGGTCGATCTGCAAACGCAGCGGCGCGGGAAATGCCGTCGGCCAGGTATTTTGCAACCCGCTGCCGATACTGTGCAGCCCGCTTTTCCCGAGAAATTTTTGGAAATTCCGTGACCAGACCGTATCATTTAAATCACCCATGACGATGATGTCCTTATCAGGCGTTGCGGCGATTTCTGCGGCAATATACCGCATCAGCGCATCACGGCAGGCGGCATATTCTCTCGCAACGGGCGGCGTTGTGTGAATGCCATAGAAAACCAGTGGGCGGTCATGCACATTCAGCGGCGTGTCTTTGAATTCCGCCCGTATATAAGGCACGGTCAAGGCAGGATGATGGGGCGGTGTAAAGTTTTCAACACCGCCGTCAAAAGCATATTTGCTGTAAAATAATATGCCGAAATTGTCGCTGCGCGCATCTGCGGCAGAGTGAGGAAATTGCTCTTTTAAATAGGCGGTTTCCCGCACCCAGTCTTCCGTTGTTTCCAGCATCAGGAAAATATCGGCATCAAAACGCTGCAGCAGCGCATCGGCAAAACGGTAATGCCGGTTGACGGATAGAATATTTGCGGAAACGGCGGTCAAAACAATAGGTGTTTTGGGTGAAGGGCGGGACGCATGCGGTACAAGAATGGTGGTGATGATAACGGCGTTGGTGACGAGCACGGCAAGGTTTAGCAACACTGTTTTTTTCAGCTTCAAAAACAGTGCCGCAGCCGTTAGCGCGGCGGCGCAAGGGATGTAATGCGGTTTGAAATGAGACCACAAGTCGAAAAACCAGTAAAAACCGCCGAGAAAACCAATGGCTGTACAAGCGGCAAGCCCGACAGAGGCAACACAGATTGCGTCTTCGGCAAGTTTGAAAAAACCGGATTTCGATGCGGGGGCGGTCATGATGTCACTTTCGTATGTTACCTGCGGCAATTGTGACGCAGCTTTAGAGGATATGTCAATAAGGGTTTTCACTGGCATAATTTGAAAACGGAGCCTATAGTTTTGTAAAACAACAAGAATGAAAAACAATGACATCGATCTCCTCTCCCATAGATTTCCTGACTAAAACGGAATGGATTGTGATCACTGGCGCACCGTCATCGGGAAAAACCTCCGTTTTGATGGAGCTGGCCGAACGCGGCTATCACGTTGAACATGAAGTTGCGCGCAACTATATCACTGACCTTTTGACCAAAGGAAAAAAGCTGGAAGACATTCGCGGTAATGAAGGACTGTTGCAGCGCGATATTTTGAATTTGAAAGTAGGGCGCGAGAAAATCCTGCACCCGCATGACCGGATTTTTATCGACCGCGGTGTGCCGGACAGTATTTCCTATTACCGCATTGCCGGACTTGATCCGGTAGAGGCACGACGCGAATGCGGCCATTTCTCTTATAAGGCGGTTTTCATTTTTGATCGCCTGCCGCTGGTGCATGACGGCGTGCGCTCTGAAACCGAGGAGGTCGCCAACAAGCTGGACGAAATGCTGGAAGAGGATTACACCGCGCTGGGTTATCAGCCTGTGCGCGTACCGGTGCTGTCTATTGAAAAACGCGCCGATTTTATCCTGAAACATTTGGGACTGCCGCGCCCTTAATTATTGACATAATGTATCGGTCTATATTATAGTGGTGCTTTCAAAATGAACCGCGAAAGATGACCTATGACCGGATTTTCCGCGATCAAAAAAGCGATTATCGACAGCTTGTCCGATGATTTGCTGGAGCCGAAATACCGCGCAACGCTTGCGCCGGATGATCCGCCGGAAACGGGGCATTGCGCTGTGGCATCCGAAGCCTTCTATCATATTGCAGGCGGGCGCGAGGCGGGCTATATGCCGGTTGTGTGCGGCTATGCAGCACAAAAGTCAGGGGAAATGGTCTTTGACAAAAAAGGTAGACAGCAGGCGGAACAAAACGGCGCACGCCGTGAAACCCACTGGTGGATACGCGGCCCCAAAGACGGCGCGCGCGGCAAGGGCGCAATTTTTGATATTACTGTAAAACAGTATCCGCAGGCTTTCCCCTACGAAAACGGCCATAATACGGGCTTTATGCAGCCGCAGCAGAAACCGTCCCGCAGGGCGCAAATCGTCATCGACCGCGTCACGGAAAAGCTGGGCAAAGAAAAACTGGCGGAATTCCGCCGCGTAAATATTGAAAAATTCCGCAAGGCGTTAGCTCATATGCCGCAGCCGCGCCGCAAACAACCGCGTCCTTGATATCTATTTGGCAGCGGGCGCTGTGTGCATATAAGTCTTTCTATGGCTGTTCGCGGCAAAGACCAGCAAAGCAATCGCCATCACCAGATAAACGGCAAAGCCTCCTGCGATGGCGGCAACGGAAACGCCGTGGTCAATCATCACCCCCATCGCCGGCGGTGTGAGCGAGGTAATGAAAACCATAATCGCCATGATCGCTGCGCGGATCGCACCCAGATGTTTGGTGCCGTACAGGTCGGGCCACAGCACGCCGTAAACGCCAACCGTACCACCGTTTGACAAGCCGTGCAGAAGCATAAAGACCAGTGCCGTAATCGGCGGGTTAAAGGAAAACAGCACAATCATGCCCAGCACCATCGGCATTAGATAAAAGGGCAGAATTTTAAAAAATCCGAAACGGTCGACCAGTGATCCCGAAACAATCGAACCGACAACGCCCGCAACGGCGAAAGCGCTAAAGGTCAGGGCGAACCATGCCGCGCTCCAGCCTTTTTCTTCGACCAGCACAGCCTGATGAAAAAAGATACCTGTGGAAATCAGGGCAGGGGCGGTAATGGCGGGCAGCAGCAGATAAAAACGCCAATCCGATAAAACCTGTTTACGCGTCCAGTGTTTGACGCGGGCTTTTTTCGGCGCATCAGAGGCAGCAGCCTCTGCCGCGTCTTCTGCCAGCGCAGCGGCTTCTTCAGCGGCAAGACGGCTGACATAGGCATCATGCCGTTCTTTGTGATTGCGCAGCAGCCACAGCAGCCAGGGCAGCACAGCCAGCAATACGAAAATACCGATACCGGTCCAGCTTTGCCGCCAGCCGAATTCGGTGATCAAAATAACGGCGGGGACGGGCATTAAAACTTCGCTCAGCTGATGCCCTGTTGCGGAAATGCCGGAGGCTTTGCCGCGGTGGTCGGGCAGATAACGCGCCATACTGGTCATGGTCGTGTGCCCCATCAGCCCCTGTCCCGTCATGCGCAGCATATAGATTGCCAGCGTCAAACCGAACAAACTCGCGGCGGCGCTCATCAAAAAACAGGCGGCGACCATGCCCAGACAGATCAGGCTGGCATAAAGCCGCAGATCAACATGGTCGATCATCTTGCCCAGCCAGATGATAGAGACGGCGGAGGCGAAAGTGCCGACAGAATACAGCGTGCCGAAACCACCATGCGTCAAGCCGAACTCATCACGGATTTCCGCGCCGAATAACGAGATAAAGAATGTCTGCCCGAAACCGGACAGGCATGTGAAGGACAGGCCGAAAATCAGCAGCCGCCATTCGGCGCGCAACAGGCGGAAATATGACATGAGCGACCCCTTGAGAAGAAACGACGGCATTATCCTATGACATGTTCCCCCCACTGACAACGGGCAAGAGGCGGGCTTTGGCAAAAAAATGCTATGAACATTAAAAATAATTATAAAACAATGCGTTACAACATTAAAGCTGCCAGCTTTATTGACAGAATCAGGCGTGTTCCTGTATAATATAATGATTAAAACAGGATTGAGGACGGAATGGCCAAAAAACCGCAAGACCCTTTTGAAGCCGGTATCGGCGGCAGAAACCCGGATGAGTTTCTGAAGGCGCCGCCTGCCTATGCCGATGCGGATGACGGCGGTAAAAAGAGCAAGGATATTCCGCCGCAGGGCAAAGAATATCCACGCGTTTCCATTCAGGGTGCCGGTATTCTCAGCCGTCTTGGGGTAAGACAGTTGGTCGCTGTTTTGGTGGCATCGGGAATTTTCGGTTTTGGCTACGCCGTTTATAATGAGCTTGATACGCGGGCTAACCCGCCCAGTTCCGATCTGACGGAGCTGACGGAACGTGCGGTTACGAAATTCTCGCCATTGATGCAGGGCTACGAAAAACATGACTCGTTTTTCGAACGTTCACCGCATCTGGCGGATCGGGCAGGACACCGTTCGGTTTTTGCCTCGCCGGAAAGCGTGGATGAGTTTTGCAGCGATGTTGAAGATTATATCAAGGATAAATATATCGGTAAGGACGGTATTACCGATGTTAAATGCAGCGCAACCGAAATCAAAATTACGACCGAAGACGGAACGGTCGTGACATCAACCCCGAAAGGTACGAACATCAGCGGCCCGGGCGCAAGTCTCAGTTCGGATTTTCGTGCCGTGGTTGACCACGCCGTCCGTACGCATTCGCAATCCGACGACTTTTTTGCGGAAACGGGTTTTACCGCACCTTTCTATACCGGCAAGGATGGCGATACGGTTTGCAACAATATTATTAACGAGATTAACCAGCGTTTCGCCGAGGAAGTCACAGCATCGAAATGCGATCCTTATACGATGCGCTTCACCTCGGCCAGCGGTGAAACCATCACTGCCACACCCTATCAGGGCGTGACCGTGCAGACGGACAGGCTGCCGCCGAAAAAACCCGGTTCTTAAAAATGAATAAAAAACGGCGGTATGCAAATACCGCCGTTTTCGTATTCGAATACCGCCAATCTTAATAGCGGTAATGTTCCGGTTTATACGGGCCTTGCTCTTCCATGCCGAGATATTCAGCCTGTTTTTTGCTCAGCTTGGTCAGCTTGGCACCGATTTTTTCAAGATGCAGCGCGGCAACTTTCTCGTCCAGATGTTTGGGCAGGACATAAACCTTGTTCTCGTAAGAAGCGTGGTTGTCCCACAGTTCCAGCTGTGCCAGAACCTGATTGGTGAAAGAAGCACTCATCACAAAGCTGGGATGGCCTGTTGCACAACCCAGATTAACCAGACGGCCTTCCGCCAGAACGATCAGGCGTTTGCCATCGGGGAAGACGATCTCGTCCACTTGCGGTTTGACGTTTTCCCATTTGTGATTGCGCAGGGCTTCGATCTGGATTTCGCTGTCGAAGTGACCGATATTGCAAACAATGGCGCGGTCTTTCATATCACGCATATGGTCAACGGTGATAACATCAACATTACCTGTTGCGGTGACGAAAATATCACCGACGGACGCGACATCATCCATCGTCACGACTTCATAGCCTTCCATCGCAGCCTGCAAAGCGCAGATCGGATCGATTTCCGTGACCAGAACACGTGCGCCCTGATTACGCAGGGAGGCGGCAGAGCCTTTACCGACATCGCCGTAACCGCAAACAACTGCGACTTTACCCGCGATCATCACATCGGTGGCGCGTTTGATGCCGTCAACAAGGCTTTCGCGGCAGCCATAGAGGTTGTCGAATTTCGATTTGGTAACGCTGTCATTCACATTGATGGCCGGAACTTTCAGCGTGCCTTTTTTCGCCATTTCGTAAAGGCGGTGGACACCTGTTGTTGTTTCCTCGGACAGGCCTTTGACGTCATTCAGCAGTTCCGGGTATTTGTCATGCATCAGCAGGGTCAGATCGCCGCCGTCATCCAGGATAAGATTCGGGGTCCAGCCATTCGGGCCTGTGATGGTTTGTTCGATGCACCACCAGAATTCCTCGTCATTCATGCCCTTCCATGCGAAGACGGGAACGCCTGATGCCGCGATGGCGGATGCGGCGTGATCCTGCGTGGAAAAGATGTTACAAGACGACCAGCGCACTTCCGCGCCCAGTGCCGTCAGGGTTTCGATCAGTACAGCCGTTTGAATGGTCATATGCAGGCAGCCTGCGATACGCGCGCCTTTCAGAGGTTGTTTGTCGCCGTATTCTTCGCGCAGCGCCATCAGGCCCGGCATTTCCGTTTCGGCGATTGCGATTTCCTTGCGGCCCCAATCTGCCAGCGACAGATCTTTTACTTTGTAATCGCCGTCAACAGTTGCCAGTTTTTCAGCCATCGTCATGTGATACTCCTCAAATTTAAATCCGTGTCAAAATGCTCCAAAAGCAAGGGCAATCTGCCCGTTTTTGCCCGTTCTGTCAAGAATTGCATGCTTGCCGTGATCCGGATGCCGTATAGTCTTGTCTTGTGCGGGCAAAAATGGCAGAGTATTGGCAATTTCATCATCTTGCACTTCGTGCGTGGAACAAGCCAAGGAGAACAAAAATGACAGCAACGGGACGCGACAGCCTGAAAACACGGAAAACACTTGAAGTCGGCGGCAAGGAATATGATTATTTCAGCCTGATCGCTGCGGCGGAGAAAATCGGCGATATTTCGCGCCTGCCCTTTTCCCTGAAAGTGCTGCTGGAAAACCTGCTGCGTTTTGAAGACGGCCGCACCGTTTCTACCGATGATGTGCAGGCCATGGCCGACTGGCTGAAGGAAAAGAAAAACCCGCGTGAAATCGCCTACCGTCCCGCCCGCGTGTTGATGCAGGATTTCACAGGCGTTCCCGCCGTTGTTGACCTTGCCGCCATGCGTGATGCGATGGTCGCGCTGAAAGGCGACCCCGAGAAAATCAACCCGAAAAGCGCGGTTGATCTGGTGATTGACCACTCTGTCATGGTCGACCAGTCCGGCAGCCCGCTTGCCTTTCAGGCGAATGTGAAGCGCGAATTCGAACGCAATGGCGAGCGCTATGAATTCCTGCGCTGGGGATCAACCGCTTTCCGCAACTTCCGCGTTGTGCCACCCGGCACGGGCATTTGCCATCAGGTCAATCTGGAATATCTGTCGCAAACCGTCTGGACGACGGCAGATGAAAACCGCACAGGTCGCACTGTTGCCTATCCCGATACGCTGGTCGGGACCGACAGTCACACCACCATGGTCAACGGCCTTGCCGTTCTGGGCTGGGGTGTCGGCGGCATCGAAGCCGAAGCCGCAATGCTGGGACAGCCTGTTTCGATGCTGGTTCCCGAAGTGGTCGGCTTTAAACTGACGGGCAGCCTGAAAGAAGGTACGACGGCGACCGATCTGGTTTTGACCGTCACGCAAATGCTGCGCGCCAAAGGCGTTGTCGGCAAATTCGTGGAATTCTTCGGCAACGGGTTGGAGCATCTCAGCCTTGCCGACCGCGCCACCATCAGTAACATGGCGCCCGAATATGGCGCAACTTGCGGCTTTTTCCCGATTGACAAGGAAACGCTGCGTTACCTGCGCTTTACCGGGCGCGACGAACAAACCGCGCTGCTGGTCGAAGCTTATGCCAAGGCACAAGGTATGTGGCATGATGAAAACACGCCTGACCCGGCCTTTACCGAAACGCTGGAGCTGGATATTTCCACCGTCGAGCCGTCAATTGCCGGACCGAAACGTCCGCAAGACCGCATCGTGCTGAGTGACGCTGCCGGTGCCTTCACCAAACTGGAAGAGCAGGACAATCTGGAGAGCGGCAAATCCGTTGCCGTTGAAGGCGAGGGTTACGACCTGCATCACGGTGATGTTGCCATTGCCGCGATTACCAGCTGCACCAATACCTCCAACCCCGGCGTCATGCTGGCGGCCGGTCTGGTGGCACGCAACGCACTGGCCAAAGGTTTGAAAGTGAAGCCCTGGGTCAAAACCTCGCTGGCACCCGGATCGCAGGTGGTGAGCGACTATCTTGAAAAGGCCGGATTGCAGGATGACCTGGATGCGCTGGGCTTTAACCTTGTCGGTTACGGCTGCACAACCTGTATCGGCAACTCCGGCCCGCTGCATGCACCGATCGAAGCCGCTATTCAAAAAGGCGACCTGACGGTTGCGGGTGTTTTGTCCGGTAACCGGAACTTTGAAGGCCGTATCCACCCCTTTGTGAAAGCCAATTATCTGGCCTCACCGCCGCTGGTGGTTGCCTATGCCATTGCCGGTTCCATGAAGGTTGATCTGTATAAAGACCCGCTGGGGCAGGACAAAGACGGCAATGACGTTTATCTGAAAGATATCTGGCCGTCCAATGCCGAGCTGCGTCAGGTGCTGGACACCGCGCTGACACCGGAAATGTTCATGACCCGTTACGGCAATGTGTTCGAAGGGCCGGAAGAATGGCAGGCCGTGAAATCCACAGGCGGCAAAACCTATCAATGGGATGCAACCTCGACCTATGTCCAAAATCCGCCCTATTTCGAAGATATCAGCATGGATCTTGATAAAATCAACGATATCAAAGGTGCCTATATGCTGGCCAAGCTGGGCGATTCCGTGACAACGGATCATATCTCTCCTGCAGGCGCGATCAAACCGAGCAGCCCTGCCGGAAAATATCTGGAAGAACGTCAGGTGCCTGCGCGTGACTTTAACTCCTACGGCTCCCGCCGCGGTAACCACGAAGTGATGATGCGCGGTACCTTTGCCAATGTGCGTATCCGTAACGAGCTGGTTCCCGGCACCGAAGGCGGTGTCACCAAACATATTCCGAGCGGCCAAGAGATGTCGATCTATGATGCGGCCATGAAATATATTGATGACGGCCTGCCGCTGATTGTCATTGCCGGCAAGGAATACGGCACGGGCTCCAGCCGTGACTGGGCGGCAAAAGGAACGCGCCTGCTGGGCGTGAAGGCCGTGATTGCCGAAAGCTTTGAGCGTATTCACCGTTCAAATCTGGTCGGTATGGGTGTGCTGCCGCTGCAATTCAA
>SBHI01000123.1 GCA_006226225.1 Alphaproteobacteria bacterium | reverse complement strand
ATCGACCAGAATACGACCGCCGGAGCGTGTCCGGATTTCAGGAGCGGGAACAGGCTGCATGGCTGTATGACCTTTTCTTTTGTTTACCGTTTCGGGCCGCGGCGGGGTAGGTAGATTTTTTGATTTTCCATGACCATGCGCACGGTTTTCAGTTTTTCGATTTTCTCTGCCGCCTCCGGCGTGGTTTCAACAATGACCATGCCAAGATTGGGCGCGAGTTGCTGAATTGTAACATCTTTATCCAGCCCGTTGTCTTTCAGTTCCTGTTTAAACAGCGGCAGCACATTATTAGTCTGTTCTTTGAAAATCACGCTCAGTTCAGCGCGGGTTTTCCCCTTTGGATCGACAGGATCGCGGTTCAGGGCAATGATAAAGACTTTCTTATTGTTGCTGTTCTCAGGTTTTTTATCGGGCATAAATCTTCTTTCTGTTTGAGTTTTGTTCCTTATGCTGCGGCGGTTTTGTCACAGCTGTTGTCCTTTGCACAGGAAAAAATGCTTTGCAGCGCCAGATACATTCCGGCTTGAACGGGGGAAACATCCAGATCACGGACAAGTTTCATCAAGCGGTGAACATTCTCGGTGATTTTTTTATCGGTCAGCTTTTTTGCTTCCGTGACATTAATGCGGGTTTTTGCATTTTCCTCCGGTGTGGCCTTTGAGGTCATTTCGACAAATGCCGCAATAATACCGCCGGGATTGGCGATGAAGTCGGGAATGACAATCACCCCTTTTTCTTGTAGCAGTTGATGTGCCTCCGCCGTGCAGGGGCCGTTTGCGCCCTCGACCAGATAGGTGGCGGCGATTTTTTCGGCATTGTCTTTTGTCACGACATCTTGCACCGCGCAGGGGAAAACGACAGCGGTTTTACGGTATAACACGCTTTCACTGTCAGGAAGATTTTCAAAACCGCCTTCTTCCAACAAACGTTTGGACTCGCCGAAATTGCCTTCGCTAAGGGTTTTGAGGAGTTCAGGGCTTGCGCCTTTTTCACCCAGAATCCATGTACCTCCCAGACGGGGATCGGCAATACTGTCCAGCACACCGCCGAATTCGCTGAAATAACGGATGACCGCGCCGCCCATTGCACCAGCCCCTTGGACGGCAAAGCTTGCGCCCTTGGCGGTTTTGCCGTCTGCTTCCAAAGCGGTTTTAGCAGCGACAGCAACACCCAGACCGGCAATACCTTCGCGGTCATAATCTGTGCCGCCCATATCAACGGGCTTACCGGTAAAACAGCGCAGGCTGCCGAGCTCATCACAAGCCCATTGTGGATGGATCGGGCGTGCACCGATATCAAATCCAAAACCACCAAACACGCCACCGTTTTCAAAAAGTAATGGCGCGCAAAGCCGCGCAAAGCGGCGGTATTTTTTCTCAAATCCCGGCGCATCAGGATCGGCTTTCATTCCCGATTTTGATCCTCCCAGCGGTAGACCTGCGGCAGCATTTTTTAAGGCCATGCGGCGCGCCAGCATTTTGACCTCGTCCAGTGTGACATCCGGTGTGATGCGTGTGCCACCCTTGCCGCAGAATTCCAGCGGCCCGCCTGCGCAAATACCTGTATTCCAGACAACGATATAGCCTTCAACACCTTCCGCGGGATCGCGCAGGGTTGTTTCCAGTTCGGGTTCCATTTTCTCAAAACGGGATTCAAGCTCTTTTAATGCGGTGTAGAACTCTTTCTTATTCATGGCAGACATCCTTTCTTAAGAAAACAGGCTGACCAGTCCGGCGGTAAATGATGATGCGATAAAGAAAAGAACGAAAAACAGAATAATCTGGCTCATAAAGGTTTTGGGGAAAACCTTGATTAGCTCGTTGCAGACATTTGTCCATTTAATCAGTTCAGGGTCGCGCTCGACCAGTTTTTCCTGCTCATGCGCCTTTTGAATAATGCGTAAAAAATTATATTGTGCGCCGCCACTGGTGACTAAGTCCATAATTTCAAACGGCCCCATACCGTTCCACAAGTCGCGATGGTGCTTACGCAGGCGTAGCCAGACCTTAACAAAAGGCAAAAGTGGCAATGCTGACATCATTAAGACGACGAACAAACCGCAAACAGCATATAAAAGTCCCATAGAAAAGGCCCTGATGTTTTGTTACTCTTATGTCCCGTACTATTTAAGACGACAGAGGGACGTATGGCAAAGATTTTTCGTGTTTTGGGGTGTAATTTTACGGTTTTCCTGCTGGTTTTGGGTTTTTCCGGTGTTTTTCCGGCATCTGCGCAAAAACCGGCAGAACAACGGGAACAAAAGCTGGTGATCGGTATGACGCAGTTTCCCGCAACCATGAATCCCCTGATTGATTCTATGGTGGCGAAGTCTTATGTGCTGGGAATGGTACACCGCCAGATGACAGCTTATAACCATGATTGGCAGCCTTTTTGTATGCTGTGTACGGAGCTACCGTCTTTTGATAACGGGCGGGCGGAGGAAATAACCCGCGTGGACGGCACAAAAACCATCCGTGCCCGCTATACGTTAAAAGACGGGTTGAAATGGGGGGATGGCACGCCGGTTACGACAAAAGATGTTTTATTTACATGGACGGTCGGGAAACATCCGATGGCGGGGGCGTCGAATTTTGACCTGTTCGCAAAGGATATCGTCAAAATCACGGCGGAGGACGAAAAAAACTTTATCATCGAATTTGATGAAGTGAAGTGTGAATTTGCAGCTATTAATGACTTTCGCCTACTGCCTGCACATTTGGAAGGGGCTGTTTTTGAGAAAGAGCCTGCCGCGTATAAAGATCGTACACTTTATGACGCTGCGCCGTTGACAGCAGGTCTGTATCTGGGGCCGTATTTGATCGCGGGAGTAGAGCCGGGGGCGTCTTTCACAATGGTGAAGAATCCTCATTGGTTAGGAAAGCAGCCCTCTTTTGACAAAATTATCATTCGTATCATCGAAAACAGCGCCGCCCTGGGAACGAATTTACTGTCCGGTGATATTGATTATATCGCAGGCGAGCTGGGGTTGACGGTAGATGAAGCCGTCGGGCTGGAGAAGCGCCTGCAACGGATGAAGAAAGGCCAATATAATGTAAGCTATGAAACGGGTCTGACATATGAGCATATAGACTTTAATCTTGATAATCCGCATTTTCAGGACATACGCGTGCGTCGTGCGTTGTTGCACGGTATTAACCGTGACGCGATTAGCGCCCGCCTGTTCGGTGGGCGGCAGCCTGTGGCGCATGTCAATATTCACCCGATGGATGTGATTTACGACAAGGAAGTGCGCAAATATGCCTATGATCCGAAAAAAGCCGAAAAACTGCTGGCTGAGGCAGGGTGGAAAAAAGCCAAAGACGGTCTCCGCTATAACGATAAAGGTGAAAAACTGCAATTTCAGCTAATGACAACAGCAGGCAACCGTTCGCGCGAATTGGTGCAGCAATCCATTCAATCAGACTGGGGAAAGATCGGCGTGCAAGCCGTTCTTAAAAACGAAACGGCACGGGTGCTGTTCGGAGAAACAACGCGGATGCGTAAATTCGAAGATGGCGTCATGTACGCCTGGATGAGTGCGCCGAAGAATATTCCACGTACAACACTGCATTCCACAATGATTCCGTCGGCGGAAAATAATTATGCTGGTCAGAACTATCCGGGCTTTAAGAATACCGAAGCTGATCAGGTGTTGGATGACTTAGAACGGGTTTGTGAGCCGGATAAAAATACTGCACTGTGGAAGCGCATTCAGGCGATTTATGCGGATGAACTTCCCGCGCTGCCGCTTTACTATCGCGCCAATAGTTATATTGTGCCAAAATGGCTGAAAGGCATTCGCCCGACGGGGCATCAAGACCCGTCGACGCTATGGGTGGAAGAATGGAGGAGGGAGCCTTAAACCGTGGGAAAAAAGTCACAACAGCTGAAAGAAGCGGCAAAAAGGCTGCCGAAAAAAAAGCAGGAATCCTTGACCCGCTTTTGGGGACGTATTCTTAAAAAAGCGATGCTGGTGATGCTTTTTTCTTTCTATCTGCTGGCCGGATCTATTTCCACTTTGATGTGGGGCAAGACGGTTTTGTTTCGTTCCTTGACGATGGAGCAGACATTGCTGCGCCTGGATCACTACCGTGAAAGGTACAAATTTTTCGATGCTGTTTTCTTGTTTGACGTACAGGAATCAGAACGCGCTGTGGAAATTATCAACACATTACAGCCCTTGGCGCCTGTCATTGAACCGGTCTTTTATTTTCAGTTGTCGAAAAGATATGAAGAAATCGGCGATATGGATAAGGCGACTTTCTGGAATTTGCTGGGGTCGTTCCGTCTGCGTCTGGATGCGCGCCGTTGCGAAGGTGTTGATGATCTTGATGCGGTAGAATTTTATACCGATCTTTACGGCAGTAGAAATGTTGCTGTCTATGTAAGCCAGGACATCGACAGGACGGAAAGAATTTTTAATGACGTGATGGCATGGGATGCGGAAAACCCGCCGCAAACCTCTCCGCAATATTTTTGCCGTCTGGCACGTATGTATGTTTACCGTCATTTGCCGAAATATACCGGAAAGCCGGTTGATCAGAAGCTTTGGCCGCTTATTTATCAAGCCTACCGCGAGCAGATCAAGCAAGGATTTATTCCGGAATTGAGGACGACGATGGCGGTGCAGGCGGCGCGGCAAAATGGCGGAGAGGAGAAAGAAAACGGTGTGGAGGCACCGCCGATTGACGCCCTGCCAATGGAAGAATCTTTGCCTGTAGAGGCCCCTGTAGAAGAAGCGCCTGTTGAAACACCTCTGGTGCAGGAGGAGGATGCGGCACCATGATCTCTGCCGGATTTGTCGGCACGCGCGCCGTGCAGCTTTGCGTGATGCTGCTGCTTGTCTCTTTTCTGATTTACATGTTGATGG
>SBHI01000122.1 GCA_006226225.1 Alphaproteobacteria bacterium | reverse complement strand
CCGCAAGACGGTTCCGACCCCGCATGGTCGCCGATTAACCCCTGACGGATACAGCATGCTTTACCGTATCGCCGCCGTATTTCTTTTGAGTGTGATGCTTTACGTTCCTTATGCTGCGGCGGAGGGACAAAGCCAGGACTTTCAGACATGGCTGAATGTGCTGCGGCGCGAAGCTGTCAGCAAAGGCATTTCCGAAAAAACCGTCAAACTAGCTTTGCATGACGGGTTAAAGCCTTTGCCGCGTGTGCTGGAGCTGGATAAAAAACAGCCGGAAAATACCATCACATTTACACAGTATAAGAAAAACACTGTGTCACAACTGCGTGTGCAGACGGGGCGTTTGATGATGCGTCGCCATGCATCGGCATTGGCGGAGGCGAGCCGTCATTATGATGTGCCTGCGGCGGTTATTGCGGCATTATGGGGCATGGAAACCAGCTACGGCAATTATACAGGCGGATTTAATGTTGTGGAATCTTTGGCAACGCTGGCCTATGACGGGCGGCGCGGCGCATTTTTCCGCGGCGAATTAATGCATGCGTTGAAAATTCTGGATGAAGGGCATATCGCGCCGAAAGCCATGAAAGGATCATGGGCGGGAGCGATGGGGCAAAGCCAGTTTATGCCGTCGAGCTTTAACCGCTTTGCCGTAGACGGAAATGGAGACGGGCGCCGCGATATCTGGAATACGCATCAGGATGTTTTTGCCTCTGCTGCCAATTATCTGAAACAGCACGGCTGGCGCGCGGGTGAACGCTGGGGGCGGCGTGTGACATTGTTACCGCAGTTTCCGGATGACCGAATCGGCCTTGATAAAGAGAAAACTTTGGCGGAATGGCAGGCACTTGGTGTGCGTCGCGAAGACGGAAGCGACCTGCCGCAAGTCGAGGGTATGAAAGGCTCCGTCATTAAACTTGCAGACAAAGACGTCTATTTGGTGTATAATAATTATAAGGTGATTATGCTCTGGAATAAATCCACATATTTCGCCACCGCCGTCGGTCTTTTGTCTGACAAACTCAGCTACTAAAAATCACAATAAAGGGGGAACGTTCATGGCCCGCACCCTATCGACCATTGGAAAGACATTTATTGCGCTTTCGGTATGTGCCTTATTGGCAGGCTGTTCCTCCGTCGAACTTGCAAGTCATTACACGAAACGCTTGGTCACAGGGCATAGCGGATCCGGCTCGCAGGGTGATTACAAGGTCGGCTCTCCTTACAAGATCGGCGGTAAATGGTATCGCCCGCAGGAAGATTACAATCTGGTGCAGACGGGAACGGCTTCTTGGTACGGGCCGGGCTTTCACGGCAAACGTACCGCCAATGGTGAAATTTTTGATCAATATGCGATGACAGCGGCACATAAGACACTGCAAATGCCGGCGATTATTCGTGTGACAAATCTTGAAAACGGGCGCAGCGCAGTTCTGCGTGTGAATGATCGCGGCCCTTTTGCGCGGGGACGCATTCTTGATGTATCGAAAGGCGCGGCGCAAAAGCTCGGCTTTGTCAATAAAGGTACGGCACGTGTTCGTGTTGAAGTGCTGAAAGCGGAAAGCATGCGTGTTGCCGCCGCCGCGAAAAGCGGCCAGCCGGTTAAAATTGTACAATATGCATCGGCGCAGCCGCAGCGGGCTCCGCGCCGCCCTGTTGTGCAGCCGCATATTCGTAATACACAAGCCGAAGGCTATCAGGTTGCCTCTATGGGGCGTTACAGCCCTGTTGTGAACACGCAGCAGCCTGTTGCAAGATTGGTCAATGATGCGCGTATGGATCTGGAATATGAACCGATGGGCAGTGGTGGCAGTGGCGACCTGCCGGAAAGCCTGCAGCGGCCTGTGCTGACCAAGCGTCAGATCGAAGCGCAACAGCACCATGAAACACGCGGACAAAATCTAAATACGCCGCCGTCATGGGACGGTAATACGGCGGCGCAGGCACCGGTTGCGCTGGGGTCCTCTTCTGCTGCAGGAGATATTTATGTGCAGGCGGGCGCTTTCGGTGATGCGGTAACGGCGGAAAATGTCGGAAAAAAACTGTCACATATTGCACCCGTAAGAATCAGCACGGTTGACGTGAACGCCAGACGGTTTTATCGTGTGCGTCTCGGCCCTTTGCAAAGCGTCGACACGGCGCGACAAGTTGAGCAAAAGGTCCGGCAGACGATGAATACCGACACGCGTGTCGTGATCGAAAAGTAACGACAGAACCGACGACCTGAAAGGCTGCTCTTCATGTTTTTGACAAAAATGCGCTTTTTCTTTGCGCCATTCTTTTCCTTTTGTCTTATTGTGACATTCTGTGTGACTGCGGCTGTTGCGCAGCCGTTGCAAAGCACGAAGGCGGAAGAAGCAATTATTATCGACCATGAAACCGGCACCGTATTGCTGGAAAAAAACGCGGACCAGCGTATGCCGACATCGTCAATGAGCAAAACCATGACGATTTATCTGGTTTTTCAGGCTTTGAAGGAAGGGCGTTTGAAACTGGATGACAAAATGGCTGTCAGCGAAAAGGCCTGGCGCAAAGGCGGATCCAAAATGTTTGTCAAAGTCGGCGACCATGTCAAAGTCGAGGATTTGATCCGCGGGGTCGTCATTCAATCCGGTAATGATGCAACAATTGTCCTCGCGGAAGGCATTTCCGGTAATGAGGATGTTTTTGCGGAAAGCCTGACACAGCAGGCGCAGGCAATGGGTATGAGTAACAGCCATTTCGTCAATGCCAGCGGCTGGCCTGACCCCGATCATTATTCAACGGCGCGAGATCTGGCCATACTTGCGCGTCATCTGCTGACAGACTTTCCCGAGTATTATCATTACTTTGGCGAGAAATCCTTTAAGTACAATGATATTGATCAGCCGAACCGTAATCCGCTTTTGTTCCGCAATATCGGGGCGGATGGCATTAAAACCGGCCATACGGAAGATGCCGGTTTCGGTTTGATGGGATCTGCCGTGCGCAACGGGCGCCGTCTGGTTGTTGTTGTGAACGGATTGAAAAGCGAAGCGGAGCGTGCGGATGAATCGGCGCGCTTACTGGAATGGGCTTTCCGCAGTTTTGAAAACCGTACTTTGATCAAAGCAGGGGAAACGGTGGAGGAAGCACCTGTATGGCTTGGCGCGAAAAAGATCGTCCCGCTGGTAACGGAAAAAGATGTCTATGTCACCATTCCCGTTTTGCAAAGCGAGCGAGACAAATTGAACGTGACGCTTTCCTACGAGGCGCCGCTTGCGGCACCGATTGCCAAAGGTGATGCGGTCGGCATGCTGAAAGTCGAAGTTGCAGGACTGGAAAGTCATGAATTCAAGCTGGTGGCGGGTGAGGCTGTCGCGGAGCTCGGCTTGTTCGCCCGTACCTTGGCCAAAGCCAAACAGCTGCTTTTGAGCCGCTGATTTTTCTTACAGGAAACGATCTATGATATGTTCGGCGCGGCGTGCATAGGAAATGCCGAACAGCCGCGCATGCACCAGCAAGGCATAGATATTGTAGATATCGCAGCGTTCTTCAAAGAAACCCGGGCGTATCGGGATATGCTCGTTATAGCGCCGGAAAAAGGCCTTGCCGAAGGTACCGAACAAGGTCGTGAAGGCCAGCTCAATTTCAGGGTCGGCGTAATAGATTGACGGATCAATAAAGGCCGCGATTTTATCTTCGACAGCCAGAATATTGCCGTCCCATAAATCGCCGTGAATTAAACGCGGTGCGGAGATGTCTGTTTTTCTGAGAATATCGGGTATCTTATTACAGAGCTTTTCCAGTTTCTTCATTTGACCGGCTTTGATTTTTTCTTCTTCCAATGCGGCGCGCCCCATATAGAGCAGGCGCTGGTCAATAAAAAATTTGACCCAGTCATCGCAGCAGTCATTCGGCTGAATTAGAGAGCCGATGGTGGTGTCTCTTTCAAAGCCGTAGCAATCAGACTCCACTGTGTGCATATGGGCGAGAAGATCGGCTGCGTGTTCATCGGCCTGAGCGCTGCGCTGCCAGTCCGCAGCGATATAGCTCATAACAATCAGTGTGTCGGAGGCATAGATAATATCGGGAATCGGCAATCCGCCTTTTTCGTGAATATAATTCAGCATAAAAACTTCAAGATCATCCCCCCCCTGCGGAGACATTTTGGCAACGCAGCGGCTGCCGTCTGTCAGGGCAAGGCGGTAGATAAAGGCATCATGGGCGGCGGAAAGCGGTGAGATGGTGACGATTTTATCTTCACCGTCCAGTGCGTTGCAAAGTTCCTGATAAAGTATGTCAGGCAGCATGGCAGCGGTTACCTCAATTTACCGGGTTGCGCGTCCATGACATGATCCAGCAAGACCTCGCAGCCGCTATGCACAAGATCAAAAACATGCTGGAAGCCGTCTTCATGCCCGAACCACGGGTCAGGTACATCCTGATGTTCGAAGCCGGGGAGGAAGTTGAGGAAAAGTGCCAGCTCTGCTTTGCTGCCTTCGGGGCGAATGCGATCCATAAAATCGTAATGGCTTTGCGCCATGGCCAAGATCAGGTCAAATTCGGTGAAATCGTCAAGACGTAAACGCCGTGCGGTTTGTCCGGAAAGGTCAATGCCGTTTTGCTTGGCTGTGATGATGGAGCGGCTGTCCGGCGGTTCGCCTTCGTGATAGCCGTGAGTTCCGGCGGAGTCGACATGCATCTTGTCCGCAACACCTGCCCGCCTGGCAAGTTCACGGAATACGCCTTCCGCGGTGGGGGAGCGGCAGATATTTCCGGTGCAAACAAAAAGAACTTTATACATGGACAGCCTGCTTTTTTACAGTTGCTGGTATTATAGCGTCTCGTTTTTCTTATGCCTATAGATTAATATCTCATTTATGAGCGTAAAAATAGAACCTGCAATATTATCATGGTCTGATGACGGGCGACTTTACAGTCCGCATTTTGATGATGTGTATTTCCAGCCCGAAGACGG
>SBHI01000098.1 GCA_006226225.1 Alphaproteobacteria bacterium | reverse complement strand
TCGCTGCAAACAGCACAGCAATTGGGTATCACCTCGCTGTCTCTGGCATCTCAGGCTCAGCAGTCTGTTCTGCGTCTGTTCTAATAAGAACGCAAAAACAGAGAATAAGAATAAGCGGCGGCGTCTTTTCAGACGCCGCCGTTGCTTTTATCCGCTTGAACTTGACAGCTTTTACGCCTAATATCGTTGCGAACAGAAATTCTAATTTCTCTTTAAGGAGACACAGGAAAATGGCACCCTCCCCAAGACAGGCATCACCAGAATTACAGCAGGTGATGGACGAATGCCGCGAAAAAATCAATAAAACGCTGGAAAAAATGCTGACCAAAGGGGACTGGGCCGAAGCGCCTTTATGGGATGCAATGCGCTATGGTGTCTTAAACGGCGGAAAACGTCTTCGTCCTTTTCTGGTTATGCAAGGTGCAAAAATTTTCGGTGTTGATGAATACCGCGCCCGCCGCGTTGGTGTTGCTGTTGAACTGCTACACAGTTATTCCCTGATCCATGATGACCTTCCCGCAATGGATGATGCCGATACCCGTCGCGGCAAGCCTTCCGTGCATAAAGCCTATGACGAAGCAACCGCCATTCTGGCCGGTGATGCCTTATTAACACTGGCCTTTGAAGTATTATCTGCGCCGGAAACCCATGAAGATCCGCGTGTCCGCATCGAGCTGGTGTCCGAACTGGCAAGCGCCGCAGGCGGTCACGGCATGGTCGGTGGGCAAATGCTTGACCTGCTAGGCGAACAGGAAGAATTCGACATTGGTACCATCAGTCGCCTGCAACGTCTGAAAACGGGGAAACTGATTGCGTTCTGCTGCGAGGCTGGCGCCATTCTGGGTAAAGCCAACCCCGCCCACCGTCAGGCTTTACGCAATTACGCCCATGATCTGGGTATGGCCTTCCAAATGACGGATGATTTGCTTGATATCACCGGTAATCCCGCTGAAATGGGCAAAGATGCCGGAAAAGATGAAGATGCCGGAAAAGCCACCTTTGTTTCCGCCATGGGGGTTGAAGCTGCACAATCGCGCGCGCAAATGCTGTGCCAACAGGCAAAATCGCATCTGAAAATTTTCGATTACGGGCGCGCTGACATGCTGCACCATGTCGCAGATTACGTCCTACAGCGCCGCGTGTAACACTCTACTGATCATCGATGATGATATCAGGATGTGCGAGTTTAAAGACCGCCATCTGCATCTCATCCACACCATATTTTTTATGAGAGCTTGTAATATGAGGCAGCGGGAAAGCCGCCGGATGTTTCTTTAGCACCGCCTCTGTTGAGGCTACAACTTTATCCATTTGTTCTTTTTTGATCTTGTCCGATTTCGTCAAAATAATCTGATACGCCACCCCCATACTGTCCAGCAGCTCCATGACTTCCTTGTCGCCATCCTTCAGACCATGTCGGGAATCAATCAGGATATAAACATGACGTAGATTGGGACGAAATTCCAGATAATTGCGGATCAGCTTGTTCCATGACTTCACTGCCCCTTTCGAGGCCTTGGCATAACCATAGCCCGGCAAATCAACCAGACGGACACTACCGTCAGATACCGCAAAGAAGTTCAATTGCTGGGTGCGCCCGGGTGTGTGTGATGTACGCGCCAGTGTCGCTTGCCCCGTCAGCGCGTTCAAAAGGCTGGATTTCCCGACATTCGAACGCCCGACAAATGCTACCTCCGGTACAGAAGTATCCGGCAAGGCATCGATTGTGGCCGCGCCCGTCAAAAAAACGCATCCACCCGAAAACATCTGCCGGATTTGTTTTTTTACGCCCTCAGACATCTCATTTTTTCTTTTTCGATTTAGCGGATTTTTTTGCCTTTTTCCCGGAGGAAGACGTCTCCTCCTCAGCATTCTCGGCAGGCTCATCCTCCGCACGGCGACGCTCCAGCTCCTTCTGTGCATCTTCCTGAGGGTCATCCAGACGCCCGCGGATAAGCGAGATCGGCACATTCAAACGGCGCAGAATCACATATTGCTGCATCACAGTCAGCACGTTGCTCCATGCCCAATAAATCACAAGACCGGAAGCAAAATGTGCCAACATGATCGTAAACAGATAGGGAAAATAGCTTTTCAGCAGTTTCTGCGTCGGATCCGTCGGTTTCGGACTCATCTGGTTCAGCCAGAACATCGTAAAACCCATTAGGCAAGGCCATGCACCAATCATCAGTATTTGCGGCGGATCAAACGGAATGAGCCCGAACAGGTTGAAGACCGATGTCGGATCAGGTGCAGACAAATCACTGATCCAACCCCAAAAAGGTTCGTGCCGCAGCATGACATTGGTCAGGATCACTTTATAAAGTGAGAAAAAGATCGGAATCTGCACCATCATCGGCCAGCAACCCGACAGCGGGTTCACACCCTCTTTCTGATACAGTTCCAGAAAGGCCGTTTGCAGCTTTTCACGGTCATGGGCATATTTTTCCTTCAATTCCTTCATTTGCGGCGCCAAAATTGCCGTTTTGGTCATCGAGGTAAAGGCACGGCTGGTTAAGGGGAAGGTCAAAAGCTTCAGGATAACCGTCAAAACCAGAATACCGATTCCAATGCCGAAGGAGTTCCCCAGCCAGGTCAGCAACATGAACAAAGGCTTCGTCAGAAACCAGAAGATACCGAAATCAATCGCCAGTTCCAGATTTTTAATACCCAGTTCTGCCTCGTATTTGCGCAGCGCCGCTTGATGCTTCACACCAGCATAAAGACGCATCTCGTGGCTTACAGTCGCCCCCGGCGCAACTCTTCTCTCTGCAGCGGTAATATCAGTCTGGTATTCCTCAGCTTTTTCCGTACCGCTGCGTACATAGCGCACGGTGTTCATACTCTCCATATCGCCGGGGATCAGCCCCGCAAACCAGTATTTGTCGGTAAAGCCGATCCAACCTTTCACCCTTTCATGAGTTTCCGCCTTGCCCAGCTCAACACTATCATAATCCGGGCTTTCAAAATCACCGTCCAGCCACTGCAACGGCCCTTCATGCAGAATAAAGAAGCCCATATAATCGACCGGTTTTCCGGCACGAGTCAAAGCGCCGTAGGGATAAAGCGATACCTGCTCCTCTCCGTAATTTTGTACCATCTGGGTGATGTGGAACATATAATCATGGTCGATCGTCACAGTTTTACGGAACAGAAGCCCCGCACCGTTATCCCATGACAGCACGATACGCCGCGCAACAGCAGGATCGTTTTTCACTGCGGTATTTTCCTCCAACCTCCAGACGGTCTGTTCATCAGGAAGGCTTACGGCTTCATGAGATACCCAGCCAAATTGCGCAAAATAGGAATGCTCCGCTCCCTCCGGCGCAAACAGGCTGGCCAGGTTCTTTTTCGCAACAGTTTTGTAATGTCCGAGAAGCATCAGATCATCCAGACGCGCACCTTTCAGTGAGATCGAGCCTTTCAAATGTTCCGTTTCAAATGACAGACGCGGTGCAATTTCCTGCGCCATAACCTCGTCCCGTGTTTTGATACGTGCAGCTTCCGCAGCAGCCTCTTCCGCAGCTTTCTTTGCGATCTGGGCAGGATCACTCTTCGCGGCCGCGGCCTTCATCTCCTGCTCGGCAGCATATTTCGCCCGTGCTGCTTCCATACGCGGCTTTTCAAACAGAAAATAGAACCCCGTCAGAATAACCAGCGAGAAAACAACAGCCGTAATTATATTACCGGGCGGGACACTATTCGGATCATCGGGACGACGCATCAGTCAGACACTTTCTTTTTGACGTTCTTTTAAGGTTTGGTCTTGTGTTCGTTTAGTTTTTTACCGCTTTTTCGGCGGGGATGCCAGTCAAAAACGTCCGGCACCGGATCATAGCCATGCGGCCCCCAGGGATGGCATTTCATAAAGCGGATCAAAAACAACCATCCTCCCTTGAAAACCCCGTATTTCTGCAATGCCTGCTTCGCATAGGACGAACATGTCGGGTGGAAACGGCAGCAAGGCTGTTTCAGCGGTGAAATCATAAGCTGGTAAAATTTAACCATCAACAGCAGCGGATATTTCAAAATATTCATCTTACCCTGCCTTGACGCCCAGTTTTTTCAGCGCGTAAAGAAAATCGCGCTCCAGCTCCGAAAAAGCACTTTCCGCAGCCCGCCAGCGACCAATCAACACCACATCAAAACCACCTTCAGCAGATTGCGGCAGAATATTCCGCGCCAATGCACGCAAACGGCGTTTGATACGGTTGCGACGCACCGCATTGCCGGTTTTCTTCGTCGCCGTAAAACCAACGCGGATACCGCCATCATCCTCGGTGCGGCGGAAAACCTGTACAACAATGTTCTGGGTGGCTTTTTTTTCTCCGGCGGCAGAAGCACGCAGAAAATCCGCACGTTTTTTCAATGTCGTCATGGGCTGTAGCTGTGACATATTGCCCCCTGCGAATAGGAAAAAGAGCGGAAAAAGGTCAGAAATATCAGTAAAAAAGCGTTTTTAAGGGCGGGGCGTAAACCCCGCAGCCTAAAGTTTTAAGCGCAAAGGCGAACGCGTCCTTTTTTGCGACGGTTGCTCAATACGCGGCGGCCGCCAACTGTGGCCATGCGCGAACGAAAACCGTGACGACGGGCGCGAACCAGGCGGCTAGGTTGGAATGTACGTTTCATTTTTTAACTCCGTTTCTTCTTTTGCTTACCGATTCCTCTCGCGGAATCCGGCAAAAAATCCCTATAGGTGGTGGTTTATATCGTGATTTACCCATCTCTGTCAACATAAAACCGTCATCTCCGGAAAAAGCGTTCTGCCCGATTTTTTGCAAAAAACGGCAAAATTATGCTACAATAAAGTTATTGAGATGCCGCATAGCGGGTTTCAAATCGGAACGCCTTAATGATATAAAATATCATATCGCAGGGTTCTGTGGTGCAACATATATATAAGGAGGGCCTATTCATGGACTTCGAACGCTTGACCGACAGGGCAAAACGCGCCCTGCAATCCGCGCAAAC
>SBHI01000128.1 GCA_006226225.1 Alphaproteobacteria bacterium | reverse complement strand
TTGACCCCGTATTCGCCTGTAAAGCCGCCGAACAAAGTGATTGGAAAACTTAATGTTTCACCGATTTTGGCTGTGCCTTGGTAAAGCGGTTTGCCGTAAATGCCGCCCAGATCGTGCATAACGTTGTTTTTCTCCGTTCCGACAGGGTGCATATCAACGGTTAAGGGAATATCCTGCGCGGCGAGCACATCACGCACATCATCCATGGCGGCAAAAAACGCTTTCAGGGCATGCTGCGAGGCGCTGCTTTCCTGCGCCTGAATATGGATCTCAAAGATTGTGGTCAGCGATTTTTTGTTATGCATGTTGATATATGTACTCCGTGTTATAATTTTTGTTATAACAATAATAGCGGAAGCTGTATTAATATGTCAAACAAAAAGCCGTGCCCTGCGCAAAAGAAAGCTGTTTTTCTTTTGTGGCGCTTTGTGTAGGATGAATACGGATTTTTTACAAGATTGACGGAGGAATCAATGGGAAAAACAATCAGAATTTTTACGGCAGCACTATTCCTGGTGTCCGTTTTGTCTGTCAGCGGCTGCAACACGATGCAGGGTGTTGGTGAAGACTTTAAAGCCGCAGGCGAGGCGATTTCCGGCTCTGCCGCCGATAATAAAGGCTATTGATTATCCATGCCGCTTTTCCGCGTGACGAAGATATACCTAGAGCAATAAAAATAACAAAGGATCGGCAATGAAGATCGGTATCCTGTCGCGCGATGCGTCCATCTATTCCACAAAACGTCTGACGGAAGTCGCACGCGCGCGCGGCCATAAGGTGCGCGTAGTGGATGTTCTGAGCTGTTTCATGAATATCAATCCGAACCAGCCGGATGTGCATTACCGTGACGAAATTCTGGAATTTGACGCGATTGTTCCGCGGATCGGTCACTCTGTAACCTTTTACGGCACGGCGGTTGTGCGCCAGTTCGAGATGGCGGGCATTCACAGCCTGAACGGATCATTGGCAATTGTCCGTGCTCGCGATAAATTGCGCGCCCATCAGGTGCTGGCACGGAAGGGGCTCGGCATGCCCTCGACCAGCTTTGCGCATTCCACCCATAATACCGGCGACTTGATCAGCCTTGTCGGCGGCGCGCCGCTGATCGTGAAATTGCTGAACAGTACACAGGGCAAGGGCGTCATTCTGGCGGAAACCAAAAAAGCGGCGGAAAGTGTGATTGAGGCCTTTCGCGGTCTGGATGCGCATTTTCTGGTACAGGAATTTATCAAAGAGGCGGGCGGGGCGGATATCCGCTGTTTCGTTATTGGTGATAAAGTCGTTGCGGCTATGATGCGCAAGGCGGCGGAGGGTGATTTCCGCTCGAACCTGCATAGTGGCGGCAGCGCCGAAAAAATCAAGATCACACCTGTGGAGCGCAAGCTTGCCGTGGCAGCGACCAAGGCGATGGGCTTGCAGGTTGCGGGGGTCGATATTGTCCGCTCGGACCGCGGGCCTCTGATTTTGGAGGTCAACAGCTCTCCCGGTTTACAGGGCATTGAAGGAACAACAGGGAAAGACGTGGCATCACTGATGATTGAGCATCTGGAAATCATGGCGGCCTCCAAGAAAAAATCACGCTTGAATAAAGGATAACGGCGGATATATGAGCAATAATCTGGTCATTGCAGGAGAAACAATCGCGCCGGGACAGCGCATGCGGGTTAATCTGCATGTTGCACGACTGTATGATTTTACCGAGATGAATGTGCCGATCGAGGTTGTGCGCGGCAAGAAGGACGGGCCGCGGCTGTTTGTCTGTGCGGCAATCCACGGCAACGAGATCAACGGCGTCGATATTATCCGCCGGCTGCTGGGGCATAAGGCGCTGAGCAAAATCAAAGGCACGCTGATCGCTGTGCCGATTGTCAATGTCTTTGGCTTTAATACAAAATCCCGTTACCTTCCTGATGGTCGCGATTTGAACCGTTATTTTCCCGGCAGTGCCGATGGATCATTGGCGGCGCAGCTGGCGCATATTTTTACCACTGAAATTCTTGAAAAATGCACCCACGGAATCGATTTGCATACGGCGGGTTTCAGCCGCGCCAATCTGCCGCAAATCCGTGCCAATCTGTCCGATCCGGTTGTACAGGAAATGGCGCATGCGTTTAAAGTGCCGGTCTTGATCAATGCCAATTTCGTTGACGGGTCATTACGTCAAGCGGCGGATGAACGCGGCATTCCGCTGGTGCTGTTTGAAGGTGGGGAGGCACTAAAATTCAACGAGCAGGTTATTCGCTGCGGCTTGCAGGGGGTTTTGTCAGTGATGCGGACAATCGGCATGCTACCGCGTATTGCCAAGAGAACACCGGATGAGAAAGAAGACGAAAAGAAAAAGACGGTCTTCGTGGCACGGTCGCGACACTGGGTGCGCGCACCTTATAGCGGTATTCTGCGCTCAGAAACGCATTTGGGTGCCCGTGTTAAAAAGAACCAGCTGCTGGGCAGCGTGTCTGACCCGTTCGGTGGTGATGTTTTCGAAATCCGTGCCCGTAAAACGGGAATTGTTGTCGGTACGGCAACGCTGCCGCTGGTGAATGCCGGAGATGCGGCCTTCCATATCGCAACTTTTGAAGATTCCGGCGCTGTTGAAGAGCAGGTCGAATTGTTCGAAGGTAAGGTCGGTAACGGTAAAAGTGACCGTTTTCTAAACTAGCTTTCAGAAAGATTTTTATGATTAATGCGCGGTTCTTTTGATGCGGCGGGGCTGTTTTTTAACGCCATAGCTTTGCAGGAAGCTCTGCTTCGCGGCCTGTTCGACGATATAGGTTTTTAAAGATGCCAGCGGATCGCCTTCATTTTCCGCATCGAAGCGGAACTCCTGTATCGGGCTGATCACGATATCATATTTTTCTTCTTTGGTTTTTTCACGGCTTTCGTAATGGCTGCGCCCGATGAATTCAAGCTTTGTTCTGTAATGGGTATCGCTGAAACGCGCCAGCGCCAGAGAATAATCCTGTTCGCCGATATGATAATTTACGGCACATTGCCGGACGACACTGCGTTCCAGTCTTGTCTCGGATTTGCCCTGCAGTTTCTGTGCAAGTGTCGGTGAAATGGTATCGTAATGAGAGAAAGAAAAGCCAAAGGCAACGCCTTCCTGCGCCAGAACCTGCTGTACATCCGTTAATGCGGTGCTGAGCTGTTCAAGCACGGCACAGGTCTCCGTATTGCTGCGGAGATCCGCCAGCATTTTTTGAAAAGCCTGTCGTAATGGTTTTTGATCTGCCATTTGTTCGTTATCTGCATAGGGTTGCCGTACCGGGAAAATATATCACGCGGCGTTAATTATGTCAAATTTAATCAGCCAAGATATTCGGACAGACCGCGCCCCAGATAGACAAGGGCAATGACGATAATCAGCCCGTGCGAATATTGCCGAAACTGCTGGTCCGTCATGCGGTGCAGGACAAAGCCGGACAGGGTTGTGCCGATCATGGCGGCAAGGAAGGCCGTGATATAAAGGGAAACGGGCAGTTCTTCATTCAGGGCCACGACCGCACCGAAATAGAAAATTTTCATGATATGGCCGAAACCTTGTGTCACGGCTTTGGTGGCGATGATCTGGTGACGGTTCAGCTTGGATTTGACAAAGAACAAATCGACAATCGGGCCGCTGACCCCGCATAGCAGTTGCAGGGTAGAAAAGACCAGTCCGGCAAGAAAGGCATGTTTGGGCTGCTCGATATTCATCGCGGCGTTTTTCGGCAGCAGATATTGCAGGAAAGGCATCACGCCAAGGGAGATAAACAGCACCGCCTTATTGACGACCAGCTGCAGCAGCATAAACGCCGCCAGCGCGCAAAGTAGGCCGGGCAGATAATATTTGATAATCGACCACTGAATATGTTTGCGGTGCAGAATGGCGCGCCAGCCGTTCGAGGTCATCTGCACAAAGCCGTGTAGTACCATGGCCGTATTGACGGGCAGGAACCAGGCGATAATCCCCATCATAATCATGCCGCCCGCCATGCCGAAGATTCCCGAAATAAACGAGGTCACCAGAATGCTGGGCAGCAGGATGTAAAAAAAGGCGGAGGTCATGCCATATGCGCCTTTCTACATGCGGAAAATACCGAAATTTGTTTCTTCGACAGGCGCGTTCAGCGCGGCGGAGAGGCCGAGGCCCAGTACCGTGCGCGTATCCGCGGGGTCGATAATGCCGTCATCCCACAATCTTGCGCTTGCGTAATAGGGATGGCCTTGCGTTTCATATTGTTCAAGGATGGGCTGTTTAAAGCTCTCTTCCTCTTTTTTCGACCATTTGCCGCCCTTGCCTTCGATACCGTCACGTTTGACAGTTGCAAGGACAGTTGCGGCCTGTTCCGCACCCATCACGGAAATACGGGAATTCGGCCAGCTGAACAGCAGGCGCGGGTTATAGGCGCGTCCGCACATGCCGTAATTGCCTGCACCGAAACTGCCGCCGATCAACATGGTGAATTTTGGCACTTGTGCGCAGGAGACGGCATGAACCAGCTTGGCACCATCTTTGGCAATGCCGCCGGCTTCATATTTCTGCCCGACCATAAAGCCGGTAATGTTTTGCAGGAAGACCAGCGGAATGCGGCGCTTACTGCACATTTCGACGAAATGTGCGCCTTTGAGCGCGGATTCGGAAAACAGGATGCCGTTATTGGCCAGAATACCCACAGGGATGCCGTGAATATGTGCGAAACCGCAAACCAGCGTTTCACCATACAGCTTTTTGAACTCGTCAAAGCGGCTGCCATCCACCGTACGCGCGATCACCTCGCGCACATCATAGGGTTTACGGCTGGTTTTCGGAATAATGCCGTAAATTTCCGACGGGTCATAGGCGGGTTCTTCCGGTGTACGAATATCCAGATCGGGACGTTTGACGCGGTTCAGCGTGCCGACAATCTGGCGCGCCAAGGCCAGTGCATGATCGTCGTCCTCGGCATAATGGTCGGTGACGCCGGATTTGCGGCAATGCACATCTGCACCGCCAAGGTCTTCGGCAGAGACGATTTCTCCTGTTGCGGCTTTCACTAGCGGCGGCCCGCCGAGAAAAATCGTGCCCTGATTGCGCACGATGACCGATTCATCCGCCATCGCGGGAACATAGGCACCGCCTGCGGTGCATGACCCCATGACGACGGCAATTTGCGGAATGCCAGCTGCCGACATATTGGCCTGATTGTAAAAGATGCGTCCGAAATGTTCCTTATCGGGAAAGACTTCGTCCTGTTTTGGCAGGAATGCACCGCCGCTATCGACCAGATAGATGCAGGGGAGATTGTTTTGTGCGGCAACTTCCTGCGCGCGCAGATGCTTTTTGACTGTCAGCGGATAGTAAGTGCCGCCTTTGACGGTCGCGTCATTGGCAACGACCATGCAGTCCTGCCCTGAAACACGCCCGATACCGGTGATGATGCCAGCGGCGGGGACATGGTCGTCGTAAACGTCATGCGCGGCGAATTGTGATAGCTCAAGAAAAGGAGAACCAGCATCCAGCAGCGTATTGACGCGGTCGCGCGGCAGCAGCTTGCCGCGGGATGTGTGTTTTTCCCGCGCATGTTCATGCCCGCCCGCCAGAATATCGCCCAGTTTTGCTTTCATATCCGCGACGGTTGCCTGCATCGCCGCCGCATTTTCCTGAAATTCGGGGGAGGAGGTGTTGATCCGGCTTTCGATAACGCTCATGAATTCCTGTCCGTTTTGATTTGAGTGTTGTTCTGAAACAATAAAGAATGTTACTCTTTTTGGCAAAGGAGAAATGCCATGCAGAACTCAGCCATCGCGACAGATACATCTGATCCCGTTGCCGTGACCGATCATTTGTTTTTCGGTGCGCAAAGCGGGCTGGAGCAGGGAAAGACCGTTAAAATCGTTGACGAGGCGCTGGCGTCCTGTGATGACGGTGAACTGTATCTGGAATATGCGCTGTCCGAGGCGCTGGTCTGGGATGACGGCAGGCTGAAAGAAGCCAGTTTCGATACCGAGCGCGGCTTTGGACTGCGCGGCGTGTTGGAAGACCGTTTTTCCTATGGCCACTCCTCGGATTTGAAGGAACATTCCCTGAAAGAAGCGGCAGATCTGGCGCAAACCATGAAACAGGCGCAAAGCGGCAACATGGTGGCGATTGCCATGCAAGAAAAACCGCCGCAGCCGAAGAAAAAGCTCTACAGCGCTGATGATCCCGTGGCGGGCGTGGCCTTTGCCGAAAAGATCAAGTTGCTGCAAGATATCGACAGCTATATCCGCAGCAAAGATAACCGCATCCGTCAGGTGTCCGTCAGTATGACAGGATCATGGAAGGCTGTGCAGATTCTGCGTGCGGGCGGTGATGCGCGCGCCGATATCCGGCCGCTGGTGCGTCTGGATGTCAGCATTGTGCTGGAAGCGGACGGACGCATGGAAAGCGGCCATGACGGGCGCGGCGGGCGGCAGGACTATACACTGTTTCTGAAAGATGATGCCTGGAAACAGGTTGCGGATGAAGCCCTGCGTCAGGCGGCGGTGAAACTGGATGCCGTGGCGGCGCCTGCGGGTGAAATGACGGTTGTTCTTGGCCCCGGCTGGCCCGGTGTGTTGCTGCATGAGGCCGTCGGTCACGGGCTGGAAGGCGATTTTAACCGCAAAGGCACGTCTGCTTTCGCGGGGCTTTTGGGTGAGCGCGTGGCGGCAAAAGGTGTCACGGTGGTGGATGATGGCACACTGCCGGATCGCCGCGGTTCTTTGACGATTGATGACGAGGGTACGCCGACGCAGAAAAATGTGCTGATCGAAGACGGCATTCTGGTCGGCTATATGCAGGACCGTTTGAACGCCAAGCTGATGGGGCGCGCGCCGACAGGCAACGGTCGCCGCGAAAGCTATGAATATGCGCCGATGCCGCGCATGACCAATACCTATATGCTGGACGGACAGGATGATCCGGAGGATATTGTGAAATCGGTCAAAAACGGTCTTTATGCCGTGAATTTCGGCGGCGGGCAGGTGGATATCACCTCGGGCAAATTCGTATTTGAAGCCTCGGAAGCCTATCTGATCGAGGATGGTAAAGTGACCGCGCCTGTGAAGGGGGCGACGCTGATCGGCAGCGGCCCCGAAGCCTTAAAACGCGTCAGTATGATCGGCAATGACATGAAGTTGGATGCTGGAATCGGCACCTGCGGCAAAGACGGGCAGGGCGTTCCTGTTGGTGTCGGTCAACCGACCATGCGTATTGACGGCATGACGGTTGGCGGCACGGCGGCGTAACGTTCCGTACTATTCTTCCGGACGGCACAGCGCGGTAGCGCGGATTTGCATGGTCTTTTTATCCTGTGCGAAGACAGCGCAGTGTTCCTCCGTTTTCAAAGGTGTGATCTTGCTGTTGATGATGCCATTTTCATCCTGCGCGGGCTTGATATGGGACAGCGCGGTCACAACATTATAGCTGACAAGATTTTTCCCCTTATTCTCGCCCGAGACGACATCGGTCTCCGCGCGTTTCAGATAACGTGCCAGCACCAGCCGCGTATCCTGCGGCAATACTGCGGCACCGGTTTCAATTTGCAGCATATTGTCTTTTTTCAACCATGCGGTCAGGCGCAATCCGCTGTCTTTGGCGGCGGCAACGGCCTGTTCGATTTCTTTCTTGCGGGAGCCGACGGTTTCTACCGCACCGTTAATGATGATTTGCGGTGTGTAAACTTTTGCGGAGCCGCGCAAAGCGTTGTTGTAATCGCGCTGGCGTTCGGTGTATTGCGGGCTGGAGTAGGGGTCTTTCCAGCGGCCAGCCAGCCCGTAAACAAGTTCGTTCCAGTAATCAACGTGATATTCCAGCGTGATGACATCGGGGCGCAGAGCCAGCTCGCGCAGCAGTGCTTCGGCAGAGGGGCAGGAATAGCAGGCTTGAGAGGTAAAAAGTTCCAGCAGGACGGGATGATCGTTTTTGATATTGGCGTCGCTGGCCTGTGCGGAGATTTCACGGCCATTGGCGGCCTCTGCGGGCGCAATATGAAGATAGGGGAGAGCCTGATAAAAGACAGCCGCGACAAGCATGGCCAAAGTTAAAATCAGCATAATGCGCATGGTGATCTCCCCGCGTTGTTCCTTCTTCACTATAGTGCTTTTCGCGGGTGAGATGCAAAAGGTTACATGTTTTTTTAGCGGCTGTGCGTATTGCGGCGGCGAATGACATGCTGACGCGTTGTGTCATCCTTGCCTTTATAGGGTGGGGCATCATCATGCATGATGCAAAGCTTTTTATAGGCTTCGTCGATTTCCTCGCTGTTCTGGACATCGCGGAAATTGGTGACTTCTACGGCGGCACCTTTGCCTTCATAGGTTGTGACGGTCGTAATCATTTGCGCGGATTTAAAATTGAACAGATAGGAAATTTTGCTGTTGTCATTGCTGACACTGCGCGAAATTTCGCTATTGTTGCGGGCAGACCATTCGCCCATAAAGCTGCGTTTGATACTGCTGACTTCCGATTCAATATTGCGTTTATTGGCAGACGGCATATCCGTGCAGGTTTTGATAAAATCGATTTGCCAGTCCTGCTGCATCCGGCACAGCTGTTTCAAAACCGTCCCATTGCCTGTATAGACCGCATCGCGCATATTCTGTTCCACCAGATCCCGCGGCCAGTCGATTTTGCGTTCCATCAGATTGCTCAGCAGATCACGGTCTTCTTTATCCAGTACGTGCTGCAGCAGACGGCCGTTTTCCGCCCCTAGTTCTTCCGCAGGCAGTTGCTGGAACATGGCATTGATCTGTTCGCGGTAGCGCCGTTGCGTCTGGTAATCCTCATCATCGGGGTTGAGCCCGTCCACACAGGCCAGCAGATTTTTGAACACACCCGGATTGGCGATATGTTTGACCAGCCCGGTGCTGTCCAGCCAGTGCAGGACATAAAGATCGTGGTTTTCCTGCGCGGCCTCCATAAGCGGGCGCAGCATTTCGGTGCGTTCGTTCTTAGGCAGGGCATCAAAGACCTGTGCTAGCGGGTCGCGCCCTTGTCCGGCCTTCATCAGGCCGGGAATATCACCTTTCAGCAGCAGCTCGTATTTGTCTTTCGCGCCGGATTTCAAATGCGTTTCAAAAACATGTGCCAGAGACTTCAGACTTTCATCCGTATTGCTGCGGTTTTCACGCCGGTGTTTGAGATAGGCATCGACAAGCATGGCGGTGATGTCGCGGCGGTGAATATGAACGGTTGTTCCCTGATCATATTGTTTAAACAGGCGGATCAGTTTGCTGCTGTCCTCGCGTGAAGCGCCCTCTTTGACCATTTCCAGCAAATCGTCTTTTTCCGGCGTCTGGCCCTTTTGCAGAAATTGATAGATGCACCAGAGGCGGCGCTCTTTCATGACTTTTTGCAAATCACTGCTTTGCAGACGTTCCGCATCATTATATCCGGCTTCGGGAATCCAGTCGGGACGGCTGTTTTCGATATAGTCGTTGTGGAAGCTCTCCAATTTACGGCGCGTTTCGTCGTTTTGGACAACCTCCAGAACCGTCTGGAAGAAGACACCGCTCCAGTCCTCCATATGTTTCAGCAGGAAGATCGTTGTTTCCGGGCGGTCGTTTTCAGCGGCTGCCAGCACGGCTTTTTCTAACAATCCCGGTTTCCAGACATGCTCTTCGCCGAACAGATAGTCCGCCACGACAACTAGGCCTTTTTCGGCGATGTCGATGACAAGGGCTTCGCTGTTTTGTGAACGCTGGCGGTCTTTCAATTTGACCAGAATCTCCATAAAGGGTTTTTCGCGCGCTTCATCTCCTTCGTTATAGGTGTCATCGGGCGACAGATACTGGAATTTCTGCAAGGCCTCGTTAAAGTTTCGGGTCTGCTGCTCGCTGTATTCGCGCATTTTTTCTTCTAGAATATCATCGGGCTTAAACATTGCGGGCTGTCCTTTCCCGTTTCTGGATGCGGCGCGTGGCGCTGGTATCTTTACCGCGGTAAGGGGGCGGGTTAGCGGTAAATTTCTGCAGCTTCGCATAGGCGATTTCCAGCTCACCGTCATTTTGCAAATCTTTGAAGTCACGTTGGATGACTTGCTGGCCTTTTTCGCCGCCCGGAATGATTGTTGTCACATGGCAGGCGCCGAAATTGAAGACATGCACCAGAGTCGGGTATTCGGTTTTGCGCTGGATTTCGTATTCATCATTAATGCGCCAGCCTTCGCCCAGAGCCTCTCTGCGAAAGCTTTCCAGCGTGCTGCGCATATCGCTATCAGCCGCGCAGTCCAGTAATTGCTGAAAGAAGCTGCCATTCATATCCGGCAGACCTTTTAAAACGGCACGCATCGTCATGTCGTAGCCTTTGGAGGAGGCGCAGAGTGCGGCTTGCTTCAGCGCATCTTGCGGCCATTGATCCGTTTCTTGCAGCAGATAGCCTATGGTGTGATGTTGAGCCTTATCGGCTGCGGACAGTAGCAAGATCCCGTCATCTTTTGCCAGATCATTGGCAGAGATACCTTTGAGAAAAGGAAGATGAAAGCTGTCGAAATCTTCCTGACCTTGACCGATTTTTTCTTTCTCCGCAATTGCTTGCATAAGTTCAGCGAAGGGGTCAAGCGTCGAGATGGAGCGTTGCTGCTCCAGATAGGAATCGACCTTCCGTGTCATTTCAGCCGGGCTGTAGAACATGCCAAGCACACCTTTTTTGCGTCTTTTCATTTTGTAATAACCATACTGTATAACATTATTTTTACATAATTGCAATATTTGGCGATGTTTTTCGGGCAAAAAAAAGCCAAAAAAGGCAAAAACACGGTGGATTCAGGTGGCGGCATGTGCTTTAGTGTTCGGGTTGTTATATTTAATAAAAATCCGGAGGAAAGACCTTATGTCCGAACATTATATTTTCACCAGCGAGTCCGTATCGGAAGGCCATCCCGATAAAGTTTGCGACCGCGTGTCCGATGAAATCGTTGATTTGTACCTGGCCGCCGAGCCGGAAGCGCGTGTTGCTGCGGAATGTCTGGCTACGACCGATTTTCTGGCGATTGCCGGGGAAACACGCGGGCCGGAAAGCATTACGCCCGAGAAGATCGAACAAGTTGCGCGCGAAGCTGTACGCAGCATCGGTTATGATCAGGAATTCTTCCATTGGAAAGATATTGAAGTCGCCGTCCGTCTGCATGCGCAATCCGGCGATATCGCTATGGGCGTTGATGCCGGTGCGGATAAAGACGAAGGTGCGGGCGATCAGGGCATCATGTTCGGTTATGCCTGCCGCGAAACAGACACCTATATGCCTGCAGCACTGCATTACTCTCACGGTATTCTGAAAGCGCTGGCAGATGACCGCCATACGGGCGTTCTGAACAAGCTGGGGCCGGATTCCAAAAGCCAAGTCAGTCTTGAATTCGTTCACGGCAAGCCGGTACGGGCGACATCGGTTGTTGTCTCGACGCAGCATACGGATGACGTTTCGCAATCGGATGTTTACGACATGGTACGCCCTTATATCGAGCGCGTTTTGCCGGAAGGCTGGGTCACGAAAGACACCAATCTGTTGATCAATCCGACAGGACGTTTTGTTATTGGCGGCCCGCACGGTGATGCCGGTCTGACAGGACGTAAAATCATCGTTGATACCTATGGCGGTGCTGCGCCTCATGGCGGTGGTGCCTTCTCAGGTAAAGACCCGACAAAAGTCGACCGTTCGGCGGCCTATGCATCACGCTATCTGGCGAAAAACATTGTTGCCGCAGGTCTGGCGGATCGCTGTACGATCCAGCTGTCCTATGCGATCGGTGTTTCCCAGCCGCTGTCCGTCTATGTGAACACGCATGGCACGGGCCGTGTTGACGATGAAGCCCTGTCGACGCTGATCCGCGAAATCATGGATCTTAGCCCGCGCGGCATCCGCAAGCATCTTGGACTGAACCGTCCGATTTATGCGCGTACCGCTGCTTACGGTCATTTTGGCCGCGAGCCGGAAGCTGATGGCGGTTTCTCATGGGAGAAACTGGATCTGGTCGAGACGTTAAAAAACGGCCTTGGCGCAGGTGCGGAATTGAAGGCGGCAGAAGCCTGCTGAAAAGCGGCGGATCAATGCACGGCTATAAATTCTACGGCAGACGACACGGACGCAGATTGAATGTTGCGCGGGAAACCGCGATGGAAGAAGATCTGCCCCGTTTCGCCATTGATATTCCTGAAGAGACATCCGCAGGCAGCCTTGCCCCCGCCGCATTTTTTGCGGATGAGGTCTATAAGGATTATTGGCTGGAAATCGGTTTTGGCACGGGCGAGCATCTGGCGGCACAGGCCGGACTGCACCCTGATATCGGCATACTTGGTTGTGAGCCTTTTATCAACGGTGTTGCGACCTTGCTGACCACCATGGCGAAAGCGCAGGTGGAGAATATCCGTATCTGGCCTGATGATGCCCGGATGCTGCTGGATGCGTTGGAGAGTGCGTCACTGTCAAAAATTTTCCTGCTTCACCCCGATCCCTGGCCGAAAAAACGCCACCACAAGCGTCGTTTTATTCAAACCGAAACATTGGATGCATTTGCGCGATTATTGCGCAAGGGTGGAGAGCTACGTATCGCGACCGATGATGCTGATCTGGCGAACTGGATGTTGTCAAAAACATGGAGCCATCCATGCTTTGATTTTCAGGCGGATTGTGCGGATGACTGGCGCAGCCGTCCTGGTGACTGGCCGGAAACGCGCTATGGACAGAAACAGCTGGCAGGGCAGCCGGTTTATTTCCGTTTCTTGAGAGTTTGAGGCGCTTTTGCCTGCGGCTTGGTTTTCGGCGCGGCATAGAAAGCCAGTTTCGTCGTCAGGGTTTTCAGATCTTCTTTTAGTTTTTCGAAATTGGCGGTTTTGGCAAAGCTGCGCTCATCCATATACAGGCCGCGATTGATTTCCAGCTGCAGGGAATGCACATCATTGGCGGGATCGCCATAGCGTTTGACGATTTCCGCGCCGCGATAGCCCGGAATATTCACACCGACTTTATAACCCATATCCTCCAGTGCGGATTTCACGAAGGCGACCAGTTCGGGGGCGCAGCTGCGTCCTTCACGATCGCCGAGGATAAAATCATAATTATTGGGGGTGCCTGTGCCATAGGTTGAGGGCATGGAGTGGCAGTTAATATGCACTGTTTTTTCAAGCTGTTGCTTCGTGTCTTTGATAATGTCGCTTAGGTTTTCGTGGTATTCGCGATAGCATTTGTCGATGCGGGACTGCTTTTGCTGTCCTGTCGGAAAAGCGCCTTTCGCATAGATTGGTGTCGGATTGATACCGCTACAGACGGTGCGGAACAGACCGCGCAGAGTGGTTGGGCTGCCGTCCTTATTATCCTGCTCCTTTACCGCGCGGTTGGGGTCGATATAGGAGCGCGGAAACAGAGCTTTCAGCAGCGGCGCACCGTGATCGGTGACATGTGCGAACAGCTCGTCAATATACATGTCTTCGGCCATGCGCAGATCTTTCATATCGCAGGCATGGTTGAAATCGGCAGGGTAATCACTGCCGCTATGCGGGCTGTCAAAGACAAGCGCGACGTTTTGGCGCTGCGGGCGCAGAATTTCCGTGTGTTTTTTCTGGTCTGACATCAGGAAAAACTGTATAGAAGGGGAGAGCTTAAGGCAAGGGGAAGTACCGCAACATGGATATGTACCGCCGGATGATCAGCCCGCTGTTATTTACATTATCGCCGGAAACTGCGCACCGCGCTGCTGTTTTTGCGCTGGCGCATTTACCGTTTTTGTTCCCGCGGGCGCAGGTGCCGGAACTGCCGATCACGTTATGGGGCCGCCGTTTTGATAATCCGGTCGGACTTGCCGCCGGCTTTGATAAAGATGCCGAAGCGTGGCGCGGCTTGTCGCGGCTTGGATTCGGTTTTCTGGAATTGGGCACGGTGACACCCAAGCCACAGCCGGGAAACCCAAAACCGCGTATTTTCCGCGATTCATCAACGCAGTCAGTCATCAACCGTATGGGTTTTCCGGGAAAAGGGGCGGCACATTTTAAAGACGGATTGCGCGGGCGCGAAAGCTGTCCTGTGCCGCTGGGCATTAACATCGGTAAGAATAAGGCGACCGAAGACTTCGATGCAATTGTCGATGACTATAAAAGCTGTATACGGATGCTGGGCGGGCTGGCGGATTATTTTGTTGTGAATGTGTCATCACCGAATACCCCCGGCTTGCGCGCTTTGCAAAGTAAAGAGGCATTGTCCGGTTTGTTGACAGAGCTGATGCAGGTAAAAGATACGCAAATTCCTCTGTTGGTGAAGATTGCGCCGGATTTGTCAGAGCAGGAACTGGAGGAAATCGCGGCTGTCGTGACGGAAACGGCCTGTGACGGCATTGTGATCTCCAACACGACATTGGCGCGTCCGGATGTGCTGCCGCAGGATTTTGCCGCCGAGCAGGGCGGGCTTAGCGGTGCTTTGCTGCGCGATAAGGCAACACAGATGATTGCCCGTTTTTATGCCCTGACGGATGGAGAAATTCCGGTTATTGGTGCCGGTGGAGTATCCTCGGGCGCGGATGTGTACCAAAAAATCCGTGCTGGTGCCTCTTTGGTGCAGATTTATACGGGAATGATTTTTGTGGGGCCGTATGTTGCGGCGCGTGCGGTGCGCGAATTGTCGCAAATTATCGCTGCGGAAGGGATTTCTGACTGGACGCAGATCATAGGAATCGACTCTGCGCGTTATATGCGTTAATGTTATGTGTAGCAGAGATGAGAGCGCCATCAAGGCGCCAAAAAATATAAAAAGAAGCGATCGTGATGATGTCAGCCCGTAAAAAACAAGGGCAGCCGCCCGTGAAAAAAGGGCCGCAGCCGAAAATCCTTATCAGACCGCATACAGGTAAAAAGCAACGGCCTGCGTTGTCGTCCGTGTCGTCGCATAAAAGCCTGAATGATAAAGTACTGCAGCAGCCGAACCCTCCGCATAAAAATAAAAAATTCATTAAAAAACAAAGATATAAAACGCGTACATCAAGCGTACACTTAACAAATAAAAAGCTGTTTCGTGATGCGGCGCTTTATACGATTTCCGCGGTGCTTTCTGTGTCAGTAGCCGCTGTTGTCTGGTATGCGGCGGGCGTGTTACCTGCGTTGATCCTGCTGACTGTGCTTGGAATTGGCGGGGGCGTATGGGCAGGCTACAGCAAGCTGCTGCAGGATAAAGAGCGGCTACGGAAAGATTATGAGCGTTTGCGGCGCGGGGCGACAGAGCAACCCGCACCGCCTGCACAACAGAGTCTGCCGGAGAGTGTGGCAGGGCTTCTGGAAGGAAGACCTGAAACTTTATCAACGGACTCGGTGCCGCAGCGCTCTCCTCAGGCGACTGAGGAGTCGTTTCTGGAAGATGTGCGTATGGCGGCGGGCACGGCCTATGCGGCAACAGGAACGACAGCGATGGCTGAACGTTTAAAGCCTGTTGAGGAAGATATTGATTTTTCATCATTATCTGCGGCTGCTGATTTCTCCGACTGGTCGGATGGGAAGGTAATCCGCTGTGTGCAGGAGGCAATTGCCCGTGACCGCATTGATATGTTTATCCAGCCGATTGTGCAGTTGCCGCAACGAAAACGCCGTTTTTATGAGATGTATTCGCGCATCCGCGTCCGTCCGGATGTTTACCTGCCGGCGGAGCGCTACATTCCGCTGGCCAAACAAGACGGTATTTTGTCCGAGATTGATAACAGGCTGCTATTACACGCCTTGGAATTAATACAAACGGCGGATGAGGGTAATTTAAACCGTTCTTTTTTCTGTAATATTTCTCCTTTTACGCTGAATGATCAACAGTTTATGGCGGATTTGCTAGAGTTTCTGACGCAAAATCGCCTGTTGGCGCCGCGGCTGGTTTTTGAGCTGACGCAAGGCGAGTTGACGGCAATTGATCCGGAAACATTGCGGGTGCTGGACGGGTTGTCGCGTTTGGGTTGCCGTTTTGCAATGGATGGCGTAACGCATCTTGATTTTGATTTCGAGAAAATGGAAGCCTGCCATATCCGCTATGTCAAAGTGTCCGGCGGTGTGCTGATGCGTGTACTGTCTGGTCCGGGAGGTTTTACGCAAATACGGCGTATGAAAGACGCTTTTGATTATCATGCGATTGATTTTATTGTAGAGAAAATAGAATCTGAGCGTCAATTGGTGGAATTTCTTGATGTGCATGCGGATTACGGGCAGGGCTATTTGTTCGGCGAGCCGCGCAAATGGACAGCAGAGAAAAGCGACAGAAATATCACCTAATGCGGCGCGCGTTTGCCCCTAAGATTTCGTTAATATATTTCCGCCGGTTTCACGGGGCTTATTCTGTTTCTTCTATGTTCTTGTTTTTACGTAATATAATGCGCAGTATTTTAATGAAAACTGTCATAAATTTGACGAAATCGTAGAAAAAGAGATAAAATAAAAATATCGGTCTGTCTTAGCTAGCAAGCGTTTTTTGCGGCTGATTCGTGCTATGACGGAGCGGTGACGAAGGGGCTGTAATATAATTATCTAAGGGGTGTGCGCATGAGTAGGCAGGAACGGATCAAGATAGAGCGCCCGAGCGCCAAATCTTTCTTTGCCTTTTTCCTACTTCCCCAATTCTGGAGATCCTTCGAACATTTCAGTCACATTCGCCCGATTTTTGTACAATTACTGGCCACATCTTTGGCGCAGGCGAATTTGTTGCCGCCTTATCATCCGGCCATACGCTACGGTGCGCAGATTGACGGCAAGAAAATCAAAATATTCGCGTTGCTTGGCGAGGCCTGGTATCACCTGAGAAACAACCCGCATGCGGGTATGTATCAATGGGGTACTTTCGGTGCCGTTATCATGATGTTCATATGCATGATTAGTTCCCTGATATTGGGGCTGTTCTATTTTCTGAGCGGCTCGGTTGCGCAGGCGCAGGTTTTTGACCATCCAACGGGTTTTTCGACGGATATCGCTGCTGTGAACCTTGCGACAAGTAACCCGTTGATTGACCGCTCACCCGCAGGGCCGCACGGCGACTTGGCTATCAGCATTCTGGACAGGGTATTCCGTCAGGGTGCATCGGGTGGTGGCGGAACGATGCAGGTGAACCTTGGCCCGATGTTCGGAACGTACAGTACGGCGGTGCTTGTGCTGGCCTCCCTGTTTATCTTCTTCCACATCACAATTATGGTCGTGGAAACGGCGCGTTCCGGTAGAATCGGTGGCGGTCGCCGCAACATTGTCTGGACACCGATCCGTTTCGTTTTGGCGATTGGCTTGTTGGTGCCGATTGGAGGCGCGTTTAATTCGGGCCAGTTTATTATGATGAAATTTGCGGAGATCGGTTCGAATCTGGGAACAAATCTCTGGAGCAACTATGTTGCGGGAACGGCGGATTTAAGCCTTTTAGGGAATCAGGTCAGGACGGTGAATCCGACTGGTACAATTCTGAATCCGATGCATGAGATGACGTTGTGTGCGGCACGGCACAATATTGCCAATGAGGTCGGGCTTGGCAGCGCCGTCTTTACAAGTGGTACTTATCCGGGAACGCCGTTAACACCGGCTATGGCACCGATGATACCGACTGCGGCATGGGGTAGTCCGCACCGTGAATATGTGCGCCCTATTGTTGACCAGTCTGCAGTTGCGGCGAATGCGCCTAATATCACGGTTTATTTCGGTACGGAAGATCAGCCCAATCTGTGCGGGTCGATCAACCTGCCCAATCCGAACGGTATTGATATCATTAACTATGACCCTGATTATGCAGCGGCCTATCCGGCTGTTCCCGTTGGAACGGCATTTGATGCGATGGCCTTATTCAAGCAGGAAGTGCGTCAGGCGGAATGGGATATTATAAACGTTCTATTGCCGGATATGCAGGAAATGGCCTGCCATATGGTTAGCCTGGGTGAGGGAGCGGCTCCCGCGCTATATGCGAATAGTTGCCCGACCGGTGTCACTTACTCAAATGCTTGTCAAGGTGGCGCAGGCGGTGGTTACGGCCAAAATCCGATTGATACCTCTTGCTTTAATGACTTTGTCGACAGGTATATGACGACACGGAATGCGGATATTGCGGCAGCAAAAGCCACGCATCTTGACCCGTATTTTACCGGTGGTGCCTTTGTAACAGAGATGGCGGCGCAGGGCTGGGCCGGTATGGGGGTCTGGTACTATAAAATTGCTGCGATTAACCGCACATTCCGCTCATCAATTGAGCCGGAAACTGTGACGGAAGGCGGCAACCTTGCAGTAGGCGGCGGCGGTGCGACCGCAGAAGATGACGGTGATTGCCATCCGATGCTGCGCTGGGCTTGTGCAATCGGGGACTTTGCTTCGGGAGCCTGGGAGGTTACCAAAAACATTGCAGGCGCAATTGAAGGCGGTCTTGCATGGCTTGGCGGTGAAGGTTGGTCAAATTTCTTTGTTGGCTTCCCGGTGACGAGTGCGGCAGATATCAATATTGATGCGGGTAAAAAGATCATCCACTGGATTCTGCATAAAATGAAACAGGGGGATGGGGCTGTCTTGATGACGATTGGCGGCTATAACCAGAATGTGCATCCCATTTCCGAAATGGCGCGAGCTGGTGCCGAAATTATGGATAAAGCATTGGGGATTTACGGAACAATCGCTGTGCTGTCTCTGTTGTCAGCGCTACCGGTGGTCGGTTCTATGATTGAGGCGTTGATGATGGGGCCGGTTGGCGGTTTTATCGGAACAATGGGCGGTATCGCCTTTGTTCCTGCAATGTTGTTTGTCTATTATGTGCCTCTTATTCCCTGGATTCGGGTTATGTTTGCAACAGTCTCGTGGATTGTCAGCGTTCTGGAGGCGATTGTTACGATGCCGATTATCGCGCTTGCACATATTCGAACCAAAGGTGACGGTCTGGTCGGGCCAATGGCGCAAAGCGCCTATATGGGATGGTTGAACATTATGTTGCGTCCCTCGCTGGTGGTGATCGGTTTTGTAATGGGGAACTTGGTCTTTGAATCGATGGTCTTGTATCTGAACGATACTTTCAACACTTCAATTTCCCAAATGGGAAGCGGCGGCTTTGGAATTATCGACCAGATTTTGAACACCTATATTTACATCTTCTCTGCTTACGCGCTTGTGAATGCGTCGTTCAAAATGGTGGATCTGATGCCAAATGCAACGGTAAGATGGCTTGGTGGGCCGCGTCCTGCAAGCTTTGAGGAAGAGGTGTTCCAAATGCAGTCATTTGGCCGTGAGGCCGTAGGTGAGGTTGCGAAAGCCTTTGGTCAGGTTGTACCGCAAGCTGCGGCAACGGCAGGTATTAGTGCCGGTGGTGCGGTGAGTGGTGGACTAACCGGATTGGCGCGCGGGATTGGCGGTGCGATGAAAGGTAAGAGTTAGTGGGCTGACAGGTGGAATCCGTCCTGCTTTTCGCAGTTTTTATGAATTTATAAAGATTGCAGCATTGGACAAGGGGTTTATAGTTAACCGATTAAAAATAAATACTTTTTATGCATTGCGGTAAGTTGGCTTTTAACCTTTTTGATATGTGATTATGCATAATTTTAAAACTTTAATAAAAAGAGACGTGCATTTGACGAAATATCGAAAAAGGTGTAATATAGAAGTATTGGTCGAACTGCGACTTTTGACAGCTTTTCAAGGCTGATTCGTGTTGTGGCCCGGCGAATGACAGGCATGGATATGCGAGGTTATAATAACAAGGGGTGTTGGTATGAGTAGTAGACATGAGCGGGTCAAAATGGTACGTCCTGGCGTAAAACCTGTTTTGGCGTTCTTTTTACTTCCACAGTTTTGGCGGTCTTTTGCACATTTCAGTCATATAAGACCAATCTTTGTACAAACACTTTCTATCATGCTTGCGCAGTCAGGTCTGTTGCCGATCAATCACCCCGGAACACGCCACGGATATAACGCGGAAGGTGAAAGAATTTCTGTCTCCGACATCATGGGAGAGGCATGGTATAATCTGCGGACGCGGCCGCATATGGGCTTTTACCAATGGGGTATCTTCACATCCATTGTTATGATGTTTGCCACTGTCGTTGCCGCTTTGGTGATGTCGGCGTCGTATCTGGTCATGGGAACTGTTGCACATGCACAGATTTTCCAGTTGGCACCGGGTGGCGTACCCGTCGCAACGGACTTCGCAACGGTTCCCGTTGCATCTCCCACGGCATTGTTTGACAGATCTCAGTCTGCGACTGGGGATTTGGCTCTAGGTATTCTAGATAAGGTATTGCGTCAGGGAGCCGTAGGTGGCGGTGGCCCGATGCAGTCGGCTATTGGTCCGATGTTCGGTACCTACAGTACGGGTGTTTTGATCATTGCGTCTATTGTCGTGTTCTGGTCGATTGTATCGATCATCATTGATTCCGCACGTACGGGACAATTTGGTGGTGGCCGCCATAATATGGTCTGGACACCGATCCGTTTTGTCTTTGCTCTGGCAATGTTGATCCCTGTTGGTGGCATGTTCAACGGCGGTCAGCTGGTTGTGATGAAACTGGCGGAATGGGGTTCAAACCTTGGTAGTAACATGTGGTCGACCTATATCAGCGGTGCGAACGATATCAGCCTGCTGGTTAATATCGTGGAATCGCAGAATCCTGGTACAACGGTTATCAAACCTGCCCTGGATAGTTTGACCTGTATGAAACGCCATAATATGGCGCAGGAAATTACTCTGGGAACGGCGAGCTTCCCGGCTGGCCCCTATCCGGGTGCGGCGATAACTCCTGCACTGGCTCTGACAGGTGCTCCTGCGGTGCATGACCAGTTTGTGCGCCCGATCGTGCAGCAGACGGATGTTGCCAAAAATGCACCGAGTATTACGGTTTCCTTTGGCGATATGTCGAACCCGAACCGTTGCGGTACCATTACATTGCCGAACCCTCAGGGTAACGATATCGTGAACTATGATCCGTTGTACACGGCCATGTATCCGGCTGTTCCTGTCGGGGCGGTCTTTGACGAATTTGCACAGTTCAAACAGGATGTGCGTCAGGCGGAATGGGATCTGTTTAACGATTTGTATGCGGATATGGAAGGTATTGCCTGCCAAATGGCAAGTACAACGCAGCAGGCGAACCCGGCTTCATACGCGCAAACATGTCCGGCTGTGACTTATGTGCCGACAGCTGCCAACGCAACGGCTGCGGCAATTGCGGGTGGCTGTAACACCAATGCTGGTGGCTTTAACGGTGATCCTGCATCGGCTCTGTGTCTTGGTCAGATGGTTGCTGCTTATACCGGAAGCGTCGGTGGCGGTGGTCGTGAAGATGCTATCGCGATAGCAAAAGCGGCAAATCTGGATCCTTATATTTCAGGCGCGGGTCCGGGTACCTTTACCGGTGATGCGGCGATACAAGGCTGGGCAGGTATGGGTGCGTGGTACTTCAAGATTGCCAGTATCAACCGTGGCTTCGGTGAGGCTGTTGTTGTTGAAACGGCTGCTGAGGGCCCCAGCGTTATGAATACCGGTTCCCCCAGCGCTGACGCAGATGATAGTGGCGGCGGATGTTGGGTCTGGTCGTGGGTCTGTGATACGGGTAGAGCCGTAGGCCGTGTGGCAAGCGGTGCCTGGGAAGTTGGTAAAGCAATGGTATCAGGTGTTGCCGATGGTGTCGCATGGGTTGCCGGTGACGGTCTTTCCAGCATGCTGGCAGGTTTCCCGATCCAAGGGGCGAGTGATATCAACTTGGATGCAGGTAAAAAGATTATCCACTGGGCGCTTCATAAAATGAAGTCGGATAACGGCCCGCTTCTGATCTCGATCGGTGGCTATGGTACGGATACGCACCCGATGGCGTCTCTGGCCTATGCAGGTTACCAGATTGTTGATAAAGCGATCTTCCTCTACGGTGTGATGGCCTTTATCTCGCTCTTTGCAGGTCTGCCGCTGATTGGTGGTATGATCACGGCATTGATGGCCGGTCCGGTCGGTAGCTTCCTGGGTATGATTGCCAGTTTCGGCCTGACCCCCGGTTTGATGCTGCTGTACTATGTACCGCTGATCCCGTGGACCAAGGTGATGTTCGCAGTTGTTGCGTGGATTGTCTCGGTGGTGGAAGCGGTTGCGACGATACCGGTGGTGGCCTTGGCGCATATGCGTACGGATGGTGAGGGTCTGATGGGACCGATGGCATCCTCTGCCTATGTGGCATGGTTGAACTTGCTGCTTCGCCCGGGACTGACGGTCATCGGCTTCGTGATGGGTAACCTGATCTTTGAATCTATGATCTTGTACCTGAACGATACCTTTAACCAGTCGATTGCGAATATGGGTTCTGGTGGCTTTGGTATCATTGACCAGGTGATCAACACCTATATCTACGTATTCTCGGCCTATGCTTTGGTCAACGCGTCGTTCAAGCTGGTGGATATTATCCCGAACTCGACGATGAGTTGGCTTGGCAGTAGTGCCGGTTCTCAGGACTTCAGTGGTGAAGCAAGCCACGTTGAGAGCTTTATGAAAGAGAATATGGGTGAGTTTGCTCAGAGCATGGGTGTTGCTGGACAAGCTTCCGCAGCTATGGGGGGCTTGGCAGGTGGCGTCGTGACCGCACCGCTGAAAATGGGCGGCAGTATGATCGGCGGAGGCGCCATGAAGCTCGGCGGCAAGTTACTCAAGAAATCCTAGTTAGGAATAATGCCGATAGAATAAGAAAAACCCCGCTGCCAAGCGGGGTTTTTTCTATCTGCGGAGCGGTGAAAAACACAGCCAAACAGAGCGTTCTTCGGGTAATCTTTGTTTGACAAAATGGCAGGAATATGCAATTTATACGGCGAAGGGCGTGTTTGGGTCTAGATTTCAGCACATCCGGCCCGGAATATTTTGATAAAGAGATGTTTTGGAATATAGACCCTCCTGGAAGTTTTCCTCAAGCACGTCAAAAAAACGAGGTTGAAGCGCAGCCGGACACGGTGTCCGAAAGCTGCTCTAAACTTACACAGAATGCATCGTTGTCCGAAAGAACAAACAACGGTGACGCAAGAAAGGTATAAAGAAAACATGTTTGATATTCATACGCAAACAATTGAATGGGCAGGACGTACCCTGTCTTTTGAAACAGGCAAAATGGCGCGTCAGGCTGACGGTGCTGTTGTTGCCCGCTATGGTGATACAATGATTTTGGCAACCGCTGTCGGTGCCAAAAAAGCGAACCCGGCTTTTGACTTTTTCCCGCTGTCGGTTCATTACCAGGAAAAAACATATGCTGCCGGTAAAATTCCCGGCGGTTTTTTTAAGCGCGAGGCACGCCCGAGCGAATTTGCAACGCTGACGTCACGTCTGATTGACCGTCCGATCCGTCCGCTGTTTGCCAAAGGTTTTAAAAACGAAGTTCAGGTGCTGTGTACAACGCTGTCACATGACTTCCAGAACGCGCCGGATATTCTGGCACTGGTTGCGACATCTGCAGCCCTGACGATTTCAGGCATTCCGTTTATGGGGCCGGTTGGTGCTGCCCGTGTTGGACGCGTTAACGGCGAATTTGTCCTGAACCCGACACCCGAGCAAATGGCTGAAAGCGAGCTTGATCTGGTTGTTGCCGGTACGCAGGAAGGTGTTCTGATGGTTGAATCCGAAGCCAGCGAGTTGTCGGAAGAAATCATGCTGGAAGCCGTTATGTTCGGTTGGAAAGGCTTCCAGCCGGTCATTGATGCCATCATCGCATTGGCGGAAAAAGCTGCCAAAGAACCCTGGGATATGCCCGAGGAAGATACCGAGAAGAAAAAACTGGCGGAAACGTTGGAAAAAGACTTCGGTAAGGATTTTGCAGCAGCTTACGGCCTGACGGTCAAGCAGGAACGCCAGACGCGTTTGTCTGAGGTCCGCGCCGCCGCTGTTGAAAAACTGGCTGTTGAAGGTGAAATTGAAGGTGCTGTTATTGAAGGCCTGTGCAAACAGGTTGAATCGGACATCGTCCGCGGCGGCTTGATCAAAACCGG
>SBHI01000149.1 GCA_006226225.1 Alphaproteobacteria bacterium | reverse complement strand
GGGCGCGGCGTCTTTCTGTGCATCAGCCCGTGGAACTTCCCGCTGGCGATTTTCCTCGGACAGGTGACGGCAGCACTCGGAGCAGGGAACTGCGTCATTGCCAAACCCGCAGGACAAACGCCGCTGATCGCGCTGCGTGCAGTGGAACTGCTGTATGAGGCAGGCATTCCGAAACAGGCGCTGGCATTTGTGCCGGGTTCAGGCCGTCTGATGGGCGAAGTGCTGGTGGCATCGCCGGAAATCAGTGGTGTGGCACTGACTGGTTCAACGGAAACGGCATGGACAATCAACCAGACTCTGGCGGCGCGCCGCGCACCGATTGTGCCGCTGATTGCCGAAACCGGCGGTCAGAATGCCATGATTGTCGATTCCAGTGCATTGCCCGAACAGGTCGTGGATGATGTGATTATCAGCGCTTTCCAATCGGCAGGTCAGCGTTGCTCGGCTTTGCGCGTCCTGTTCTTGCAGGAGGAAATCGCCGATAAAGTGATCAAGATGCTGGACGGTGCGGTGCAGGAGCTGACGCTGGGTGATCCCGCATTGCTCGCGACCGATATCGGCCCGGTGATTGACGATGCGGCGCGGGCGGGTTTGCAGGCGCATATTGACGAGATGGAAAACAGCGGCAAACTGCTGACGCGGGCGCAATTGTCGCCGGAATTGGCAAAACAGGGCAGCTTCCTTGCGCCCTGCGCATTTGAAATCGACAGCCTGTCACAGCTGACGGAAGAACATTTCGGCTGCATCCTGCATGTCATCCGTTATAAAAGCCGTGACCTGAACAAAGTCATTGATGCCATCAATAACACAGGCTTTGGCTTGACGCTGGGCGTGCATACACGTGTTGAACATACGATGCGCAAGATTACGGCGCGGGTCAATGCGGGGAACTGCTACGTCAACCGTTCGATGATCGGTGCTGTAGTCGGTGTGCAGCCTTTCGGCGGGCAGGGGCTCTCCGGTACCGGCCCGAAGGCGGGCGGGCCGCATTACATGCTGCGCTTTGCAACGGAAAAAACCCTGACGGTCAATACCACGGCTTCGGGCGGCAACACGACACTGGTGTCATTATCCGAAGATGATGCGTGATAATAATGAACGGTCTGGAACAATATAGCGGGGAATGGCGCGGACGTAAGGTCGGCATTCTCGGCGGATCGTTCAATCCGGCGCATGATGGGCACCTGCATATCAGCCGCGAGGCCTTAAACCGCCTGAAACTGGATGCGGTCTGGTGGATGGTCAGTCCGCAGAACCCGCTAAAATCCGAAAAAGGGATGGCACCGTTTGAAGAACGGCTGAATTCCGCGCGGGCTATTACACGCGACCACCCGCAGATTGTTCCGGTGACAGTCGAACAGCAGATCAATACCCGCTATACCTCCGAAACTTTGCGCATTTTGTGCGAGGCTTTGCCCGAAACAAAATTCGTTTGGTTGATGGGGGCGGATAATCTGCTGCAAATCCATAAATGGGAAAACTGGCGCAGTATTTTTGAAACCCTGCCGATTGCGGTGATGGATCGTCCGCCTGCAGGGCAATCTGATACGCCCTGTCCGGCTTCGGAGACATTTGCCAAAATGCGCATGCCGGAAAATCAGGCACCTGATCTGGCGGAAACCCGCCCGCCTTGCTGGACAATTCTGCATATTCCGCTGCATCCGCTCTCGGCAACGGAGATCCGCGCCAGACGTGAGATGGAATCTGAAAAAAACACTTGAATTCTGCGCTCAGTTTCTGTACTTTCCGTTGATGACAACGCGCCCGTAGCTCAGTTGGATAGAGCGCATGGCTACGAACCATGAGGCCGGAGGTTCGAATCCTTCCGGGCGCGCCATTAAAACAGTCCCCTTTTTAGGGGGCTTTTTTAATGGCGATTCGTAATATGGATGCGAAACTCGTTCGACGGCAAGGTTTTGCGGCGGCAAAACCGCAGACGCGGCGAAGGGGTGGCACACCCCGCCGCCAATCCTTCCGGGGGCACCACTAAAAGGTCAACGTTGTTTACTCAGATATAACTTCCAAACCTCAAATGCAGGTTTCGGCTTTTTCTTCTTGGTCAGCAGTCCCGTATGTACCCATGCTTTGGCAATGCCGCGCACGCTTTTCGGCAGTTTCGCAATCATCGCGTCAAAATCAATTGCCACCCAGTTAATGACGAACAGGAAATCATGGGCGGCGGCCTGCTCCAAAATCATAGCTGTAAAATTTGTCTGCGTTTTTTTGTTGGAGGGCAGAGGAATGCCGACTACCACCGTTGTTTCCGACATGGCGCCGCTTTCGGCAATCGCCAGCGGTTTTTTGAAGCTTAATGCCTCATCAAAATAATCAGCACTGATTTTATTGGGATGCAGCATACCGTATTTATAAGTGCTGAGTGCCAGCGCATCAGCATGTTTCATCAATGCGGCAACGGCGTCATGCTGCAAACCGTGATTGGGCTTTGCCTCATCTTCAATGCCGCGCAGATGTTCATATTGTACGGTCGCAAAAACAGGCAAATCGGGATGGCTCTGTTTTACGGCCTGATACACCGCCTTGTTCAAGGCAAGATAGGCGGGCCATTTTTCCGGCGCCTTGCTGATCATGATATTGCTTTCAATGCCGATGGCCAGAAAGTCCGGCGCAAAAAAGCGCACCGCCGCCTGCACGTAATTGGTATAGGCTTGTACGACGGCGGGATCATCAAACGCTTTTGCCTGCCACATCTCCGGCAGCGGCTGATTGTCGCCGTCGTCAGTCCATGCAAGCGCCAGCCCGTCGCGTCCGAAATTCAGCGGCGTGACGGAAAGGAAAATCTTCATGCCGTGACGGGTCGCTTTCTTGCGGTGTTCCCAGTCTTTCAGAAGATGCGCGGGCAGGGGGCGTTTGTGCAGGGCGGCCTCCCACGGCACACCGCCGTCAAAATGATGGGCGATGATTGTCGCGTTTTGATTGATAAAACCATATGTTTCGCGCAAGGCTTCATCCGTCAGATCATAAGGCCACGGTGTGAAGCCCATATAAAATTTATGTGCCTGTGTCTGCTGTTGCGCCTGTGCTTCATGCGGGGAATGAAGCAAAAAGAACGTCAACAGGGCAAACAAAAGCGCCTGATATTTTTTGAAGAAATCACTCATATGCGGCTGTTACAGTTTTTTGACTTACGGCAGAATGATCAGCGGTTTCGCCGGTACATAGCGCGTATTGTAAAGCGGCTTATGCGTGACAGGGCAGGTCGCGCCGGAAGGCGTTCTGACCATGACAATCTGTACTGCCAGCCCGCTGGGCAGTTTAATGGTCGGGACTTTCGGCTTTGTCTTCATCACGCTGTCTAGATAACGCTCGTCCTCGCGACTCAGATAATAATTATTCTTGTCTTCCCATGATTCGCCTGAATTCGTAATCGGATGCGGCTGGTATTCGTATCTTTCGCGGCTTTGCGTGCGCGGCAAATAGGGCGAACGATTCAGTGTGCGGTATTCTCCTCCCTGAGACCAGCCGGGGGACTGGTATTGCCCCGGTGAACGGTCACCGGCAAAGGCTGTGCTTCCCGCCGCATCACAGCAGATCGAAAGGCAGAAAGCGGTCAGTAATATCAGGGAAAATTTTTGCAGCATGGCACGGCTCCGGAAAGGCTGAAACAATATTTATTATATCATATTTATTTGCAGTACGTCTTGTTACGATAGTTATCAAAGAGGTTTTTGCGCATGCTACGAAAAATATCCGTACCCGTTTTCTGGGGGCTGTCGATTTTTCTGGTCTATAAAATCTCCGGTCTTTGCGGGCTGGGGCGGATTCCGTTGATTGTTTATTTCGCACATCTGATTGCCGCGCCGCTGCTGTTTTTTGCCTGTGCTGTTTGCACAGCAGCGGGTTTGCGCCGTGCTGCACTTTGCGCAGTTGCGGCGGCGTTGTGCTATGTCGCCTATATGCTGGTGGTATTGGCGGCACAATACGGGATGCGGATTGCGCTGTTTCGTCTGGATGCCGTTTTCGGCGCGGCAGTCGTCGCCTTTCTGACGATGATCCTGCAGGCGCTGCTGCTACATTTTCTGCCTGCGCCATCCTCTGCGGAATCTAATAGAACCGCTTGACCGCGCCGTTTTCCTTTGCTCTAATATTCTTGTAACAGGAATATTTCATTGATTTATGTTTATATTTGAAAGGGGACGGGGTTTGACTTCTTCGCACGCGCCGCAAACGGATAACAATTCTGGAACCGTCAAAAAAAACGGGCTACCCCCTTATATTCCGCCGCGCAAAGAGCCGGACATCAAAAACGACATGCACTGGCATTACAAAAACAAAACGCTGTCCGATCATTTTGCGGCAGCGGCGGTGAAAACTTTGCGTTTTGTCGGTGACACGTTTTTTAAAGAACGTTACGGCAGCCGCGCCGTCGTGCTGGAAACTGTTGCGGCCGTGCCGGGCATGGTCGGCTCGATGCATAACCATCTGCTCTCCTTGCGCCGCATGAAACATGATAACGGGCTGGTGCGCATGCTGATGGATGAGGCGGAAAACGAACGCATGCATCTGATGACCTTTGTTGAAGTCGCAAAACCGACATTGCTGGAACGCATGATGATCACGGCAACGCAGGTGGCATTTCTGGGATTTTTCTCGCTGGCTTACGCTTTCAACAAACGCACCGCACACCGTTTTATCGGGCTGCTGGAAGAAGAGGCCGTGCGCAGCTATACCCATTATCTGGACGCGATTGATGCCGGCAAGGTCGAAAATGTCGATGCCCCGCAAATCGCCAAGGATTACTGGAAGCTGAAAGATGATGCTAAACTGCGTGATGTCGTTCTGGCCGTCCGCGCGGATGAGGCTGAGCACCGTGACGTCAATCACGGTTGTGCCGATAAGCTTGATCAGGTGATTGCGCAGCGCCGCGAGGAAAAGCGTCAGCGCAAAATTGCCGCACAGGCAAAGAAGCCTGTTCCCGGTTACGAAAAAGTCGAAAAAGCGGCGCAGGCAACATTGCGCCGCGCCGCTAAAATCGGGCCGAAACCGGCCTA
>SBHI01000138.1 GCA_006226225.1 Alphaproteobacteria bacterium | reverse complement strand
CGGAGGGATAATTTTGCGGCGTGCGGGGAGAATTCGCTGTCATGGCGTGGCCTCACTTCCTTTAAAAATAAAGACGAGATATATCATAAAGCTGCCAGCGGGACAATCCCACGCAGCCGTCGCACACCTTCCATATTTTAAGCTTTTTCCGTTTCCGTATGCTTTTTATAATAACGGTTGCAGGCATCGGACAGCGCTTTGCACAAATCGCCACCCGCGCCGCCTGAAAAGTTCTTGCCCTTCATATCCTTTGACAACACTGCCAAAAGCGTTCTGTGATGGGCGGAAACGATTTCCATCACATCACTGTCCGGTGCCTGTACGGTTTCCATGAAGTTGATCAGCACATCACAGATTTTCGAAACCAGCGGATATTGAAACATGCCGCCTTGCGCACGCAATTGCATTGCCGGAAAGAACAGTTTTTCGATTGCGCGTTCACCTTCCAGCTTACCGGAATTGATGTCCTGAATAATCCCGTTTAGTTCCTCCAGTAAATCCAGCGCAACCGGCGTGAAATCAATCTCGTTATGTTCGATCAGTTCCTGCGCTTTTTCGATTTTCTTTTTGTCAAAACCGCCGCTGCCGACTTTCTTTTTCAGCACATTGGGCGGAACAATCTTTTCCGCACGGCGCAGTTTTGTCTGATTGGCCATATCCGCCATTGTGACGATACCTTATCTTTCATCAATATTTGTACGGTCAGTTCCAGTATAAAATGCAGAGCTGATTTTCGACTCACTTATAAATTACTTTTATCTTACTATTGTAAACGATATTTTATAGACTGCAAGCACGACTACTTAATTGATTTCAATCAAAAAAAAATGTTGCATGCGAAAATATTTTCCTTATGTAAAAACTCATGCTATAATAGAAATCTAACTTAATTTTAAAAATTATATTCGTTTGTAACATTACGGAGTATTGCGCCAATCATGGCATATGAATTAGATACAGTTAAAGTTCTTGTCGTTGAAAGTTCAGCCCCTTTATTCCAATTATTCCAAGGCGTTTTGCGCCTTTTGGGCGTGCCGGAATCCAATGTTTACCCCGCCTATTCCAAACATGAAGGATTTGAGAAATTCGTGCGTGGAAAACATGATTTGCTGATTATCGACTGGATGGGTGTGCCGGATCAAGGTATCCAGCTGGTGCGCGAAATCCGCACCAATCCGCGTTCCCCCAACCCTTTTGTACCAATTTTAATGACCGCAGGGTCAGGTCATGAGCGGCGCGTCTTCCTGTCGCGTGACAGCGGCGTTTCCGATTATCTGGTCAAACCGTTTTCCGCCAAAGATCTGGCATCACGGATTGAGCGTCTGATTGAGAAACCGCGCCCTTTTGTCCATGCTACGGATGATAACGGCAATCTCGGCTATGTCGGCCCTGACAGACGCATCAAGGAAAAACCCTTTGAGGGGTATGACCGCCGCATGGTGATGAGCCCGACCACTTCCGCCGAACAACAGCAACAAGTCTAAAACGCTGCAAAATCGGCAATCGCCCCAAGGTTTACAAGCAGTTCCGTGCGTTTTTTGACGGCTTCCTCATCATCACCCCAACGTGTTGCCTGATAAAGCTCTTCAACCAATGCCGCCTCATGCGCCGCCGCAGGCGTAACCATTTTTTTTGCCAGCGCATAACCCAATACTGCCGACCCCAAAAGCGGCACAGCCGCCTGAATAGCCGTCAGTGTCAAACCATCTTCCTGCTGTAGCACAGTTTCAAACGCCGCCATTTCATCCGCGCCGTTTGCCGCATCCGTAATCTCTGCCGCTGTTTTTAACGCAATCCCCGTTTTTTCGGTAAAGATCTGCCTAACCGGCTGCCACAGCTGTTGCTGTTTTTGTTGCAGTTCTGCAGGATGCGGCGCGGGGTAACAGATCAGCTCCGTTTCGATATAAGGCAACAGCTCTGCAATAATCCTCTGTTTTTCACTTTCCGCCTTATCGGCATAGGTATAAGCCAACTGCGTTAACCGCATATCATCGATATTGATTTTTTCCTGTTGCGCATCCCATTCCGCCGCGACCTTTTCGGCAAGCCTTTTATGCGGCAACAGCAATATTTTACGCAGAGGCGTTCTAACCGGCTTTCCATCCAAAAAAATACCGTAGCCGTCCGCCTCTTTTTCCAACGTCACCGTCTTGTAAAAACGCTTCATTGCTCTGCCGCCTTTTCATGCTCCAGCAAAGCCGCACAGAAATCCTTCCCCTCCGGTGCGACAGGCATTTCACCGAGACTGCTGCCTGTCAGCATACCGCCGAGCTTCATGAGCATACCTGTTGTTTCCGGCGCAATTTCCGGAGATTCCCACAGGCCCGTAATGCGCAAAGGCGCTGCCAGATTCATCGCCCCTTCCTGCTTCTGTTTCGGTTGCGGGTAAAAGGTCAGGTCATAGCTTTGCGCCATCAGATTAATACTGCCGCGTCCGTGAATGACGGTATTCTCCGTATCCAGCACCATCGGGCCGGTGGCAATGCCGTCCTCAATCGTAAAGATCCCGACTGCGCAGGAAAAGGGCGTGTTTTTTCCGACTGTCGTATTTTGCAAAGCCGTCACCAGATCACCTGACCAAAGATCAATCACATTCCCCTGAATGCTACCCGCCCCCGCGCGAATAACGACTTTCCCTTTAAAATCTCCCAGTGTGGCACCGGTCGCAGACAAATCCAGATCCGCATCAAGCTTGCCGGAAACCTCTTCGAAGAAACGTCCGTAATCAACCTCCTGCAACTGCCCCTTCAAATTCAATGCATCATCTTGGTAAGACCATGCACCGGAGAAACTTCCCGCCGCCGCATCGATTTGCAACGGTGCGATTTGCAGATGCATTTCATCTTCTTCAATATATTGCCAGAGAATGTCGCCGTTCAGTTTGCCCGAAAGCGCCTCTCTCATTTCAGGTGAAATAAATTCCTGCAATTTTTCGGATTTTGCCGCCAGCTTCAGATAGTCGATATCCGATAGTTTCCCCGTCAATTCCATCTGCTGCTCACTCGCCGTCATCTCGCCGGAAAAACCGCCGCCCGCATAGCGAATTTCCAGCGGTTTGACAGACATCAGCGCCGTTCCGCCCTCTGTCATGTCACCTGTGACCGTCATTTCAGCATTCAGAACAGCCTCCTCTTCTTCCAGAAAAGGGCCGAAATCCACATTATCGGCAACCGCTTTCAGGTCAAAACTGTCTTTTTCCATCTGCACCTTACCGGTAATACCGCTTTTGCCGATACCGATCTCAAACGGATCAATCCGCCATTGATCCTGCTCATACACAATATCCATCTTTGATGTACCGACAGGCTTACCGTTAACCGCAACACCGTTCAGTTCCAGCGTCACAACAACCTTTTTGATTTGATCACTGCTGCGAAAAATCGTGTAAATATCATGCAGCATCATCACACCGTTTTCGGCATGAACGGTTATATTGTCCTCCAGACCGGGGCCGACCGTAATATCACTAAAAATCAGGCGCGGGCTATTCGGGTTGAAGCCGGTGTAAATCGGCCCGGCGATCACAATCTTACGCCCGAATTCTTTCTGACTTTTGCTGGCGATCAGTTCAGGCCAATCATTAAAATTCAGATAGAGCAGCAATCCGACATAGGTAATGCCGGTCAACAAAACCAGCACAATCACCAAACGCAGCAAAATAACACTTATATAACGCACAAACTGTCCCATTTTTCTCCTATAACAACGCCTCTTCCATCGCAGCGTCTTCAGAAAACCCGAATTTTTTACATGTACGGCGCATATGATCCGGCAGAGGTGCCGTAATATCAAGAGCCCGCCGTCCCAGAACACTTTTCGGCACAACCAAGCGCCGCGCATGCAGATGCAGCGGCGTTTCCTCCTCCTGCATCACTTCTTGAAAGCGCTCCTCTTCCTCCAGCGACGCATATTTCGTATCGCCGATCAGGGGACAGCTCATATATGCCGCATGCACGCGAATTTGGTGCGTCCGTCCCGTCAGTGGCGAAAACACCACCCATGCCGCATTATTACCAAGACGGTCAGCGACCGCGTAAACGGTTCGTGCGGATTTTCCAAATTCCGGATCAACCTCCATTGCCTCACCGCCGCGCACATTCTGTTTGGCAATCGGCGCAACAATCTCTCCTTCCGCTTCTTCCGGCACGCCCAAACACACGGCCCAGTAATATTTTTGCAGCTTATGCCCGCGGAAAGCATCGCCCAGTTTGCGGGCAACAGCAGCATTTTTCGCCACCAGACAGACGCCTGATGTTTCCAAGTCAAGGCGGTGGACAAGATGGGGGCGGTCAATGCCTTTTTCCCGCGCATCAGCCGCCAGAATACCATCCAAATGGCGTTTTTGGCGGCTGCCGCCCTGTGACGCCAGCCCTGAAGGCTTATTGACGGCAAGCACATCATCATCCTCATAGAGAACAAAGGAGGAGAGTAATATGCGGTCTTCATCGGTTAATTTATACGCGGCTGTTTTTACGCTTTTTCTGACAGGGTTGGCCGCAAGGGAATCCAGTGGCGGGATGCGCACAGTCTGCCCCGTTGCAAGCCGTGTACCGCTTTTAACCCGCCCGCCATCCACGCGGATTTGTCCGCCACGCAGCAATTTCTGCAAATGCCCGAACTTCAGATTGGGAAAATACTGCAAAAACCAGCGGTCAAGACGCATACCGTCATCTTTTTCTTCCACAATCCGTGTCTGCACACCTTGATCCGACATCTTTTTTTTCTTTCTTGATTAACCTGTCAGCCAGCACCGCGCATAACGGCATAGCCTAAAAACACCGCCACCAATGACCCGAAAACCGATAACAGAATATAGGAAAATGCCAGCAAAGAGACACCTGTCTGAAACATTTTCATGGTTTCCAGAGAAAAGGCCGAAAATGTCGTAAAACCGCCCAGTAATCCGACCGCCAGAAACAAGCGCAGATTTTCAGATTGTACGGTATTTTCCGGCCGTGACAACAGCCATGCCGCAAACGCTCCCATGATAAACGACCCCACAATATTCACCATCGCTGTTCCGAAGGGAAAGACCTCGCGGTTCATTATTACCGCACAAATATAACGCAGCGCGGCACCGCACGCACCGTTCCTGGGCTGCATTACGTGGTACTCAACCTGGTGGGTTCGGCGGTGTTCCTGATCAGTGTCGGTAT
>SBHI01000116.1 GCA_006226225.1 Alphaproteobacteria bacterium | reverse complement strand
CCCGTATCCATGATGACGCTTGTGCGCCCTTGCGACAAACGGTCATAACCTGTCACACCCAGTGATTTTAACGGGCGCCCGCCCGAGGCGCCTGCCTGTGCCAGCACCATATCGCACAGGCTGCCGCCTGCCGCGCCGCCGCCATGGAACAGCGCCAGCCCGCCGTCATTATGGCGCAGACTGCGCAGCACCGCCGCCATTTTTCCCGATGTATGGGTCAGAAAATCAGGCACAGACAACCCCGCCAGATGGATAGCGGCGCGGATATCCAGCAGATTTTGCAAAAAGACCAGATGCTGTTCCGGTGCGCGGCTTTTATGGCCGCCATCGCTTAGGATATCATTCTGAATATCCGCCGCCAGAATATGCAGCGCCTGACGGCAGTATTTCTCCTGCCCCATCGCCATACCGCCATAGAACAGCGCCTTGGCCGTATAAAGCAGATCGCCCTCGCCCGCATGTTTGGACAAATGTTTGATCTGCCGTGACAGGCTTTCCAGCATGGCGTGGCGAAACTCTTCGCCCGCGCTGGCGCAAAAAGCCGAATAGGAGGACAGCCAATGCACAATGCGCCGTGCCGTAATATCAGGCCGCCATGCCAACGCATGCCAGCGGCTGTAATGGTCAAGCCAGTCGGAAATCAGATAACGGGCATGCTGCCTTGCCCGCTCGCCACCAAAGGCGCGCAAATCACGCAGCATGTCAAAACCGTGCATGGCTTTCAGCCAGCCGTCATTCACGCCTTCCGGTTCCCACAACACATCAATACTGCGGAAACTTTGCCCGTCAAACAGATACAGCCCCTGCACGATATCATAGCCTCGCCCCGCATCGCCCGACCACGGATCGGGCGGAATGACCAGCGGCGCATCCTCGACCGAAGCGGCACGGCCCAGCGCCATATCATAAAGCGGGGAACGGCATTTGATCTGATGCGCATAAGCGGAGAGATTCTTGAAGAATCCCGTTTCCTGCGGCATTGATCTGTCATCCTGCATGGGCTTCGGCCCCGTTCGTTACGTTTCTTCGCATGGCTACCGGAGAGTGTTCCGGCAAAAGGTAGGAGATGCTTTACGCAGCGAGTGATTTGCTGCGCAAGGCGGAGATTGCGGCGGCGTAATGTTCCGGCCCGTCACGGAACACGGCGGTTCCCGCAACCAGAATATTTGCCCCCGCGGCAATGACAAGCGGCGCGGTTTCCGGCGTGATTCCGCCATCAACCTGAATGTCGATCTCTCCGTCGCGTCCTGCGGCGGTGATCATTTTGCGCACGGCATGAATTTTATCAACCAGCGGCAGGAAAGCCTGCCCGCCGAAACCCGGATTGACCGTCATAATCAGCACCATGTCGATCTCGCCGATAATATGATCCAGCACGGAAACCGGCGTGCCGGGATTCAGCGCGATACCGACCTTTTTACCGTGGCTTTGAATCATCTGGATCGTGCGGTGCATATGCGGCCCCGCCTCGGGATGGAAAGAGATAATATCCGCCCCCGCATCGGCAAAGGCGGCGATATAAGGGTCAACAGGCGCAATCATCAAATGCACATCGAAAATCTTGTCCGTATTCGGGCGCAGCGATTTCACCACATTCGGGCCGATGGTCAAATTCGGTACGAAATGCCCGTCCATCACGTCAATATGGATGTAATCCGCCCCTGCTTTATCAATCGCGCGGACTTCTTCGCCCAGTTTGGCGAAGTCGGCAGATAAAATTGAGGGTGCGATGAGGATATCCTGTTCCATAGCTTTCATCATATCAATCCTTGCGAAAACGGGCAATGAAAAAACCGTCCATACCAATCCCTTGGCCGTCTGCCGCGCCTGCATCGCTGAACGGGAAAATTCTTAAATTTCCGGCCTTGTCCGGCGGGAGCGGAAAGCCGTCAATGGGGATGCGCGTTGTGCCTTGCGGCGTCGCATGCGCTTCTCCCTCCGCACTTTGCAGCGCGCAAACCGCATAAACAAGCGTACCGCCCGGCTTCAGCATGCGGACGGCATTTTGCAATGCCTGCTCCTGCAATGCCGCCAGCCCTGCAATATCAGCCTCCTGTTTTAAATGCAGCAGATCAGGGTGTCGGCGCAGCGTGCCTGTCGCGCTACACGGCGCATCCAGCAGCACATAGTCAACTTGCTCTGCGGGTTGCCATGTCGTGACATCTCCCGCCACAGTCGTGACATTTTTTGACAGTCCCGTGCGTTTCAGATTTTGTTCAAGCAGCTCCAGCCGCTTTTTCGACTTATCCACGGCAGTAACTTTCGCACCCAATGCCGCCAATTGCATGGTTTTGCCGCCGGGTGCGGCGCAAAGGTCAACGACTTGTGCATCTTTTAAATCATGCCCCTCGGCCAGCATCTGTGCGGGCAAAGCCGCCGCCGCGTCCTGCACCCACCACGCACCTTCCTTAAAACCGGGCAAAGCGGTAATATCGCCTTTTTGAGTTGCGCAGCGTAATGTGCCTGTCGGCAAAATAACGGCCTCAAGCTTTTCCGCCCATTCTTCGCGCTCCGCTGCGTTTTTGACGGTGATGTCCAAAGCCGGCTCGATCATGGCAGCATCAGCGATTTTTTGCGCGATCTCCGCACCGTAATCTTTTTGCCAGCTTTTATACATCCATTGCGGAATATTGCGCTGCGTATCGGGATCAAGTTTCAGCCCCTCGCGCAGAATCCGGCGCAGTACGGCATTGACCATGTTTTTTGCAGGGGCGGTTTTGCGGTTTTTGGCCGCCGCCTCGACCGACAAGTCAACAGCGGCGTGTTCCGCGCCTTCCATACACAGAATTTGCACCACACCAAGGCGCAAAATGTTCAGCAGATGCGGCGGTTTGATTTTATGTGGCGGGCGCGGCAAAAGCGGGCGCAGCGTTGCATCGATCTGTCCGCAATGGCGCAGAGTTGTCATTACCAATGCGCGCATAAAGCCGCTATCGGAGGGAGAAAGCTGCCCACCCTGCTCCGCCGCGAAGGCATCATCAATGGTTTGACCCTGTTCAAGAATGCGTCCCAAAACGCGTGCGGCGGCAATCCGCGCGGCAAGCCCCTGCTTCACTGCTGTGCCTTTCCGTCCGTTTGGCCGCCCATCAGATCGTCCTCGAAACTGCAGGCGTAATCAATGATCTGCGTATAAAGATCGTAAACGAATTTGCCGTCCAGTCCTTGCGCTGCGGCCATATCAGCGGCGTTTTTGCGGACTTCCTCGACGCGATCCGGCAGAACGGAGGGAATGCCGTGACGGCCTTTAATGCCCGCAACTTCCTGCACGATCTGAAAGCGGCGCACCAGCAGCGCGACCAGTTCCTTGTCGATTGCGTCGATCTCCTTACGGTAGGGAGCCAGAATTTCCTTTACAGCACTGTCTGTTTTGCTCATAACTGTTCCTGTTATACGTTTTTTAAAGGGGACATGTTTCATGCTCTTTCTATCGGCTCAACCCGCCAACTGTCAAAAGATTTTTTATGCCGCGCTGACACTGTGCATGGTTCTGTGCAGTCTGCTTTGCGTCCATCCCGCGCAGGCACAGAGTTTTGGCGCGCAAAGCTTCACACTGGAAAACGGCATGCAGGTCGTGCTGATCCCCAATCACCGCGCCCCTGTTGTCTCGCATATGGTCTGGTACAAAAGCGGCGCGGCCGATGAAAAACGCGGCAAATCAGGCGTGGCGCATTTTCTGGAGCATCTGCTGTTTACCGGAACCGAGACCATTGACCCCGATGCCTTTTCAAAAATTGTCAAAAGTCACGGCGGGCAGGATAACGCCTTTACCTCGCAGGATTTCACCGCCTATTACCAAAATATCGCGGTGGAAAAACTGCCGCTGATTATGGCGATGGAAGCCGACCGCATGAAAAACCTGATGTTGTCCGAAGAAACGGTAACGCGGGAGCGGCAGGTTATTCTGGAGGAACGCAATGAACGTACGGATAACAACCCCTCCGCCCGTCTGGGCGAAGCCGTGAACAGCGCGTTGTTTGTAAACCACCCTTACGGTATTCCGGTGATCGGCTGGCGGCATGAAATGGAAGGGCTGACACGGCAGGATGCGTTTGATTTCTATCACGCCAATTACCGCCCCGCGAATGCGATTTTGATCGTTGCAGGCGACATCACTTTGGAAGAATTGCGCAAGCTGGCGGAAAGCTATTACGGCGTGCTGTCGAACCCGCCGGAAACGGCAAATTATCAACGTGTATGGACGGATCCCGCGCCGCTTTTGGCTGACCAGACCATCGTGCTGAAAGATGAAAAAGTACAGGCACCGACATACCGCCGTTACTACCGCGCCCCGCATAAATCGGAAGCGGCAGAGCTGCTCTCGGATATTCTGGGTGAAGGCACGACCTCGCGCCTTTACCGCAAGCTGGTGATCGAGATGAAAATCGCCACCAGCATCGGCAGCGGTTATGATGCCGTGCAGCGCGGGCCGTCCAGCTTTGTGCTTTATGCCGTGCCCGCCCCCGGTGTCGAAATCGCAACGGTCGAAAAAGCCCTGCTGGCGGAAATCCGCGAGATTGCCGCAAACGGTGTCACGCAGGAAGAGCTGACAACCTCGAAAAACCGCATGATTAACAGCGCGGTTTATGCGCGCGACAGTCTGCAATATCCGGCAATGGTGTTCGGGCAGGCTTTGACGGCGGGATTTGATATGGATTACGTCGAATACTGGACACAGCGTATCGAGAATGCCGCATTGGAAGATGTGAACGCCGCCGCGCGGGATATTCTGGGTGACGGCAAGGCCGCCATTACCGGTATTTTGCTGCCGCTGACACAAAAAACGACACAATAACGGGACAAGAGAAACATGACAACGCAAACGGCAGAAACGCATCCCGCGCATGCATGGAAGAAATCCCCTTTTTCCTGGATGCTGGTCGGTATCGCCATTTTTTCACTGATCATCGGTTTTGTTTTCCTGCAAAAAGCCGATACGGGCGCGCCCGCAGTGGTGCCGTCAAAACTGGCAAAGATGCTGAAAGACGATGCGGCAACACCGCAGCATAAAAGCCGCGTGCCGATTGAGGAAGTCACCAGCCCCGGCGGGCTGAAAGCATGGCTGGTCAAAGATACCTCCGTGCCGGTTATTTCGATTGATTTCTCCTTTCCCGGCGGCATGACGCTGGAAGACCCTGCTGCTGCCGGATTGTCGAATATGATGTCAATCATGCTGGATGAAGGTGCGGGATCTTACGACAGTCAGGCTTTTCAGAAAGAGCTGGCCGATCATGTCATCAGCCTGTC
>SBHI01000108.1 GCA_006226225.1 Alphaproteobacteria bacterium | reverse complement strand
TGCAATTGGTTGCGCTCACCCGTCGGGCCGGGCATTTCCAGCGGTGCGGCAAAATTCTTTTCCGCCTCTGCCGCGTAATAACGACAGAAATCAACGGCTTCGCGGATTTCGGCAATACCGTCCGGCAGGGTTTTGCCGCCTTCACGGCAGCACAACGCCATAAATTCATCACGGTGACGTTCCAGCAGATCACCCATCCGCGACAAACAGGCCGCACGTTCCGCCGCAGGCGTATCGCGCCATGTGGGGAAATAGGCTTTGCCGACCTTGAGCGCGTCTTTCATATCCTGTTCCGTTGCCTCGCTCAAGCGACCGATAATATTGGCGTTATTGGACGGATCAATCACATCGCGGGCGCGTTTTTTGTCAAAACGCAGCTTTCCGTCAATGATCGGTGCCGCCGTATAGGACATTTTTTTGCTGTGTTTGGCGATACCGGCCAATAATGCATCAGAAACGACGGGGTCAGCCAGTTCAACCCCTGCTGAATTCTGCCGCGATGCACCATACATATTGGCAGGGAAGGGAATTTTCGGATGCGGCATGAAATCAACGCTTTGCATATAAGCCAGCGGGTCGCGCACAATATCGACCACCGGCACGGAATCATCTTGCAAACGGTTCACGAAGGAACTGTTTGCGCCGTTTTCCAGCAAGCGCCGTACCAGATAAGGCAGCAAATCCTCATGCACGCCGACGGGCGCATAAATGCGGACGGGATATTTACCCGCTTCGCCCGCAAGGCCGACAATCTGGTGATAAAGCGGTTCGCCCATACCGTGCAGGCGCTGGAATTCGAAGCCGCCGTGATCATCACCCGCCATTTCCAGCACCGATGCCAGCGTATGGGCATTATGGGTGGCAAATTGCGGATAGAACAGGTCGCGGTTTTTCATCAGTTTTGCCGCACAGGCCAGATAGGACACATCGGTCGCATGTTTGCGTGTAAAGACCGGATAACCGGGTAGACCGAATTCCTGCGCATGTTTGACTTCGCTGTCCCAATACGCGCCTTTGACAAGGCGCACCATCACAGGACGCGTATTGCCCAGCACGGATTGTCCCTCCTGTACCAGTTCACCGAGCCAGTCGATGACAGCAGCAGCGCGTTTCTGATAGGCTTGCACCGCCAATCCCAGACCTGTCCAGCCGGTTTGCGCAACCTCCGGATCGAGATAAACATGGGCAAAGATTTGCAGAGAGATTTCAAGGCGGTCGGCTTCCTCCGCATCGACCGTCAATCCGATTTTATGTTTGGCAGCGACCAGTGCCAACTGTTTCAGGCTTTCCGTCAATTCCGGAACACAGATATCACGCTGCGCATAGCTGTAACGCGGGTGCAGTGCCGAGAGTTTGACGGAAATACCGGGCGTTGTCACAGGTGATGCGCCATCGCGCCCTTTGATCGAGGCACCGATGCCTTCAATCGCTTTTTTATAGGTCTCAAAATAGCGCGCCGCATCTGCGCGGGTGCGCGCGCCTTCGCCCAGCATGTCATAGGAATAGCGGTATCCCAGCGCCTCTTCCTTGCGGGCGCGTTTGATTGCTTCCTCAATACTGCGTCCCATCACAAATTGGCGTCCCAGAATTTTCATGGCATGCAGCATGGCCTGACGCACAACCGGTTCCCCCAGACGTGAGACCATACCGCCGACCAGATCGGAGGCCGAAGCCGGATTTTCGCGGGTGCCTTCTTCTCCGTCAAAATCGCCGATGACTTTTCCCGTCAGCATCAGCGCCCAAGTCGAGGCATTGACGAAAATATCATCCCCCGTGCCGACATGCTTGTTCCAATCGGCCTTGCCCATCTTATCACGGATCAGATTATCCGCCGTATCACCATCGGGGATACGCAGCAGCGCCTCTGCCAAACACATCAGCGCAATCCCTTCCTGCGTATTTAAACCGAATTGCTGCAGGAAGCTGTCCAACCCGCCAAAACGCTTGCGGTTAGCGCGCACATTATGTACCAAATCGGCGGCGCGGCTTTTCACACGCTCCCGCTCTTCTTCCGTCATATCCAAACCGGCGGCCAGCTGTTGCAGCGTTTCCGTTTCATCAGCATGGTAAACCGCCCGCATCCCGTCCAGAGCTTCCGTCAGGATTTTACTCAGATCCGGCATCGTGGTTCCGTCCGTCTTGCGTTGTGTCTGCATGGGATACCTCCTGTTAATATGTCTTGTGAAGATTTGCCCTGAATATATCACTGCGCCACGCGGCGGGCAAAAGAAAAAGGCTGTCGAAATACCCCGACAGCCTTGTTTCTTTTTGTCGCAAAGCGTTTAAAGCTTAACGGCCAAACCCTTTCGCGATCGGTTTAACACCGACGCTTTTCAAGGTGTCACCTTCCGGAACGATCGGTGCCGGCGGCGTGGTTTTGTTATCATTGGCTTTGGCTTTATCTTCTTCTTCCATGAAGCCGATAACGCCTTTGCTGACTTTCGAGGCAACACCGGAGAGTTTAATCGCTTTCACATCATCCAGCGTAATCGTTGTCAATGCCAGTTTCAGCTCGTCTTCCGGCAAAACGCCTTTTTTCAGAACGCCTGTCTGGTCAAGACGGAATGCCAAGTTTTTCTCGGCTTTATCAACCAAGTTACGTACCTCACGGCCGTTACCGAAATGTTCTTTAGCATTGCCCATTTCGCTTTTGATCAAAGAAACAGCGTGTTTTTTCGCCTCTTCTTCCATCGTGTAGCCGCGTGTTTCCAGCATGAAGTCCATGATCTGGCCTAGCTCGTCAATGTTGTAATCCTCGAATGTCAGATAGGTCTGGAAACGTGATTTCAAACCTTCGTTGGCATCAATGAATTTTTTCATCGGCTCGGGGTAACCGGCAACGATCACAACCAGATCGTCACGCATGTTTTCCATTGCGGCAACCAGCTCGGCAATTGCTTCTTTACCGAAATCGTTACCGGCGTTGCTGATCGTCAGAGCGTAAGCCTCATCAACGAACAGAATGCCGCCTTTGGCTTTTTCAATTTCTTCACGTGTTTTCAACGCGGTTTGGCCGACATAGCCTGCAACAAGGTCACGGCGTGTGACTTCGTGAACTTTCGGCTTTTTGATAAAGCCCAGCGCGTGCAAAACTTTTGCGTATTCGCGCGCAACCGTCGTTTTACCCGTACCGGGGTTACCGGTGAAGACCAGGTGCAGGGACGGGCCGGTGTTCTCGCTGCCTTTGGCTTCCAGAACTTCGGATTTTGCGCGGATGAAACGTGCCATCGCGATATTCTGTTTCAGGTCTTTCTTGACGTTTTCAAGACCGACCAGCTCCAGAATGTTTTTCATGGCAGCGTTCAGCGCTTCTTCATTTTCATGATCTTTCTGTGCAGCGGATTTCAGAGAATCCGGCCATGCTGCCAATCCTGCTTTCACCAGATTGGCGGGCAGTGCCTTCACACCAACATGCGGCAACTGGCCTGCTTCGACTTCTTCCTTATCCGGGAAGACAATCGTGTACAGATTTTTATCATCGGATCCTGCCAGATCAACCGCGTAGACTGTTTTGCCGTAGGGCAGTTCGTCTTCATCGGGCGCACCGGGCATTCCGGGCGGTACTGCGGGACCTTTTCCTTTCGGAGGAAGACCGAAAATAGTAGGAAGATCGCGGTCAAATTTCTGCATACCGAAAACGGAACCATCCTGTTTCAGGGCCAAGCCATATACGGCACCTGATTCAATATCCATAACGACGTGCCGCGTTACATCTTCTTTTTTGTCTACCATGACGGAGTTACTCCTTCTTTATTTGTTATTTATTAATCAGAGTAGAAACAACCTTCTTCGTGGCAGTGGCTCTTCGTTAAACTTATCAGTGTAAACTTGTCAGTTAACGTCGGGCGCAACACAAAAACCTGTTTTGTCTGCATGGTTCCGGTTGCCACAAAGAGGGAATCGCCGATACCAAAAGTTTTGTTTCTGTCATTTTACTCAAGGTTATTTTAGGTTCGATTCGCTCGAATGCAAGGTAATCCGAAATAAAAAGTTATTTTTTCGTTAATTTTGTAATTAAATTATAAAAATGTTAATGAAATATGTCATATATAACCGTATTATGTAAATATATGAAATTCGGTATTATGTTTTTTATTTGATTCTCTGAAATGCCCTATTTCGAAACAAAACCATATTCAGGGGAAGAAACATATAATTTTATTTCTGTTTTTGTGAAAAACGGAGCATAAAGTTACTTTATTACGGAAATGGGCTCTGCGTTCATTCCTGGCTCGAGCGGATAATCTGCCCCCCTTGCACATGTTCGGGCAAAAACTCCGCAGGCCCGCCCGCCTTGACACCGCGCGGCGCAAAGCGGCCGAGGCTGATCAGGCGGTCATACATAACAATGGCCCCAGCCACCCCGACATTCACGCAGAACTTCATCGGTATCTTTATAATATGATCACATTTTTTGACAACGGTATCCGACAGGCTGCCGCGCTCGGGGCCTAATATATAGGCCGCCCTGAGCGGATGACGAAAGCTGGGCAGTTCCACAGACTCTTCCATCAGCTCAATTCCGACCAACGCGCATTTGCGCGGCAGCTTCAAATCATCGATGGTTTCGAAATTATAAAAGGGCAGGTGATCAAACGCATCCGACGTATCCGTCTGCCGCATACTGCGGACATCAACGACCGGCGCAACCGTAAAGAAAAAGCTGGCACCAAAGGAATGTGACGACCGCACCAGGTTTCCAAGATTATGAGGCTTGCTGCTGCCTTCGACCCCCATAGCGAAATATCCGCGCATTTTTCAGCGTTCCTTCCAGTGTTTTTCTTTAAGATTGCTTTGCCCGTTAACTTGAAATACCCGCGCATATTTGTCAAGACGACGCCCTTAACAGAAGACTTGTATCCCGCCTTCTTCTTCCTATAAAATAAAAAGCGCGCCAAACCTGCGGCAAAAAACCTGTAAGGATTAAGTCCATGCTTTTACTTGCGTCATTCAGCGTACTGATTTTGCTTTCCACAACCGGCCCCGCCCATGCCTATCTTGATCCGGGAACGGGCAGTCTGATCCTGCAGGCATTGATCGCAGGCGTTGCCGCCGCGCTGGCTGCGGTAAAAATCTTCTGGCTGAAAATCACGATTTTTTTCGGTAAAATCAAAAACTCTTTCGGCGGCAACAGCCCGCAGGATAACGGTGATGGCGACACGTGACGGCGCGTCTTTCCGTGACCCCGCCGGACGGGTCTTCACGCAAGACGGGCGTATTTTCAGAACAGTCACCGCCTATGGCGC
>SBHI01000215.1 GCA_006226225.1 Alphaproteobacteria bacterium | reverse complement strand
CGCGGGATATGGTTATGCTACATAGCAGGTGAAAAACTGTGAATCTGCATTCGTGACATCTTAATAACAAGGGAACAGATAGTGTCATCAAAGGCTGAAACAACACGCATTGCAAAACGCTACGCGCGGGCGGGCTTTTTGTGGGCGGAAGAAAATAAAAAACTTCCCGCACTGGAAAAAGATATTGCCGTTTTTGCGGAAATTCTGGAAACGGTGCCTGAAATGGCTGTCCTGCTTGAAACGCCGCTGATGAGCCGTGCGGAGCAGGAAAAAACTATGGCGGAACTGTGTAAAAAGGCAAAAATCTCCGATGTGCTGTCGCGCATTATCGGTATTGCGGCTGAAAACCGCCGCTTGAACTGCCTGCCATCCATTATTTCCGCATTGCAGGTTATGGTGGCCGAATATAAAGGCGAGCTGACGGTCGAGATTGTCTCCGCAGCAGAGCTGACGGCACAGCAAACGAAAAAAATCAGCGAAATCCTGAAAAAGCAGTTTGGCCGCGCGGTCGAGCTGCGTGTTACGCAGGATCCGGAATTGATCGGCGGACTTGTGATCCGCGCCGGGTCGCTGATGATTGACGGGTCCGTACGCACACAGCTGAACAAGCTAACGCGTGTCCTGAAAAACAGTGATGTTGTCTATGAACAAGAAAAAACCATGAAAGAGGTAGCGTAAGATCATGCAAATCCGTGCAGCAGAAATTTCATCCGTATTGAAAAAGCAAATGAACGAATTTGGCGTCGAAGCCGATGTCGCCGAAATCGGAACGGTTCTGTCCGTTGGTGACGGTGTCGCCCGTGTTCACGGCCTTGACAATGTCAAAGCCGGTGAGATGGTCGAATTCCCCGGCGGCATTCAGGGCATGGCGCTGAACCTTGAGGAAGACAATGTCGGTATTGTGATCTTCGGTGATGACCGCGACATTAAAGAAGGTGATACAGTCCGCCAGACAGGTGAGATCGTTTCCGTTCCGGTCGGAAAAGAACTGCTGGGTCGCGTTGTTGACGGTCTGGGTAACCCGATTGACGGTAAAGGTCCGATCAAATCAAAACAAATGGCGCTGGTGGAAAGCAAAGCTCCGGGCATTATCCCGCGGAAATCGGTGCATGAGCCGATGCAGACCGGTTTGAAAGCGCTTGATTCTCTGGTTCCCGTCGGCCGCGGCCAGCGTGAGCTGATTATCGGTGATCGCCAGACAGGTAAAACCGCTGTCGCGATTGATGCGATCCTGAACCAAAAAACAGTGAATGACACTGATGACGAGAGCAAAAAGCTCTACTGTGTTTACGTTGCTATCGGTCAAAAACGTTCAACGGTTGCACAGCTGGTGAAAACGCTGGAAGAAAACGGTGCGATGGAATACTCCGTCGTTGTTGCCGCCACTGCGTCCGAGCCTGCACCTCTGCAGTTTCTTGCGCCTTATACGGGCTGCACGATCGGGGAATATTTCCGTGATAACGGCATGCACGCATTGATCGTTTATGACGATCTGTCCAAACAGGCTGTTGCTTATCGCCAGATGTCATTGCTGCTACGCCGTCCGCCGGGACGTGAAGCGTATCCGGGTGACGTTTTCTATCTGCACTCCCGCCTGCTGGAACGCGCGGCGAAACTGAGCGATGAAAACGGTGCGGGTTCGCTGACGGCACTGCCGATCATTGAAACACAGGCCGGTGACGTTTCTGCCTATATTCCGACCAATGTGATCTCCATCACCGACGGTCAGATCTTCCTGGAAACAAGCCTGTTCTATAAAGGTGTCCGCCCGGCCATTAACGTTGGTCTGTCGGTTTCCCGTGTCGGTTCCGCCGCACAGATCAAGGCCATGAAACAGGTTGCCGGTACCATTAAGCTGGAGCTGGCGCAGTTCCGTGAAATGGAAGCCTTCGCACAGTTTGCCTCCGATCTGGATGCCTCAACGCAGCGTCTGCTGGCACGCGGTGCGCGCCTGACCGAGCTTTTGAAGCAAGGCCAGTACAGCCCGATGCCGGTTGAAGAGCAGGTTGTATCGATTTATGCAGGTGTGAAAGGCTATCTCGACAAGGTTGATGTTTCGCTGATCACGGTTTTCGAAGAAGAGTATCTGACGGAAATCCGCAGTAAAGGCAAAGCCATCCTGTCGGCCATCCGCAAGGAAGAGAAAATCTCGGACGACACCGAAGCCAAGCTGAAAGACTTCCTGGCGGATTTCATGGAGAAATTCGCGAAGCGTTACGCAAAGGCGGCCTAATTTTAAGAAAACGGGGATTTGACAAGCCATGCCAAGTTTGAAGGACCTGCGGGACCGTATCACGAGCGTGAAATCAACGCGGAAAATTACCTCCGCCATGAAAATGGTTGCGGCCAGTAAGTTGAAGCGCGCCCAGTCGCAGGCGGAGGCCAGCCAGCCTTATGCTCGCCATATGGGTGATATGCTGGAACGTCTGGTTTCAAACATCACAATCAGTGACAGTACGCCCGCACTTTTACGCGGAACGGGAAGCGATCAGACGCATCTTTTGGTCGTGATTACCTCGGATCGCGGGTTGTGCGGCGGTTTTAACGCTTTTATCACGCGTGAAGTGCGCAAAAAGGCGAAAGAACTGATGGCGCAAGGGAAAGAGATCAAATTCCTTTGCGTTGGCCGCAAGGGGCGCGATGCGCTGAAACGTGAATTCGGCAGCAAAATTCTCGGCTTTTTTGAGGGCCCGGGTAAAAAAGGTCTGTCCTTTTCCGATGCGCACCGGATTGGTGAAGATGTGCTGTTGCGTTTTGAGGCCGGTGAATTTGATGTCTGCCACGTTTTCTACAACGTCTTCAAATCCGTGATTGCACAAATTCCGACTGCACAGCAGTTAATTCCTTTTGCTGCGGCGGAAGACGCGGATGCCGACACGACAGAATCTACAGACAGTAATGCGGCCAAAGCGGTTTACGAATTCGAACCTTCCGAGGACGGAATTCTGCACAGCCTGCTGCCACAAAATGTTAGCGTACAGATTTTCCGTTCAATGCTGGACAGTGCGGCGGGTGAACAGGCCGCACGTATGACGGCAATGGATAACGCGACACGCAATGCCGGTGACCGTATTGCCGAACTGACGCTGAACTACAACCGGGCGCGTCAGGCCTATATTACGAAAGAGCTGATTGAGATTATTTCCGGAGCCGAAGCGGTTTAACGGAATAAACAACATTTTTTGACTGCAAGGAGAAAAAGACATGGCCAAAGCCACGACAACCAAAACCACGAAGAAGCCTGCGAAAAAAGCAGCCCCCGCCAAGAAAGCGGCCGCAAAGAAAAGCGATACAAAAGTCACGCCGATTAAAGCTGCCGGAACCGGTCAGGTAACGCAGGTTCTGGGTGCCGTTGTTGATGTGAAATTCACAGGTAACCTGCCCGCGATTTTGAACGCGCTGCATATTGATATGGATGGCCGCACGCTGGTTCTGGAAGTTGCTCAGCATTTGGGTGAAAATAACGTCCGTACGATTGCCATGGACACGACTGACGGTCTGGTGCGCGGTAAAGACGTTGTAGATACGGGCGCGCCGATCTCCGTTCCGGTCGGACCGGCAACACTGGGCCGCATCATGGATGTTGTCGGTAATCCGGTTGATGAAATCGGTCCCGTAAAATCCAAAACAACCTATCCGATTCACCGTCCGGCTCCGGCCTTCGTTGACCAGTCCACCGAAACCGAAATGCTGGTAACGGGGATTAAAGTCGTCGATCTGCTCGCGCCTTATTCGAAAGGTGGTAAAATCGGTCTGTTCGGTGGTGCCGGTGTCGGTAAAACCGTGACGATTATGGAGCTGATCAACAACATTGCGAAAGAACACGGTGGTGTTTCGGTTTTCGCAGGTGTGGGTGAGCGGACACGTGAAGGAAACGATCTGTATCACGAGATGATTGAATCCGGCGTTATCAAACCGGGCAAAGAAGGCTCGAAAGCCGCGCTGGTTTACGGTCAGATGAACGAACCGCCGGGTGCGCGTGCGCGTGTTGCTCTGACGGGTCTGACACAGGCGGAATATTTCCGTGATGAAGAAGGTCAGGACGTGTTGTTCTTTATTGATAACATCTTCCGCTTTACGCAGGCAGGTGCCGAGGTTTCGGCGCTGCTGGGCCGTATTCCTTCTGCTGTGGGTTACCAGCCGACGCTGGCAACGGATATGGGTGCATTGCAGGAACGTATTACATCGACGAATAAAGGGTCGATTACCTCGGTTCAGGCCGTTTACGTCCCCGCGGATGACTTGACTGACCCTGCACCGGCTACATCCTTTGCGCACCTTGATGCGACGACGGTTCTGTCGCGCCAGATTGCGGAGCTGGGTATTTATCCGGCGGTTGACCCGCTTGACTCTACCAGCCGTATTCTGGATCCGCGCGTTGTGGGTGAAGAACATTACGCGGTTGCGCGTCAGGTTCAGAAAACCCTGCAGGATTACAAAGCGCTTCAGGATATTATTGCCATTCTGGGTATGGACGAGCTGTCCGAGGAAGACAAGCTGACCGTTGCACGCGCACGGAAAATCCAGCGCTTTCTGTCGCAGCCCTTCCACGTTGCCGAGGTCTTTACGGGTACGCCGGGCGTCTTCGTACAGGTTGAGGACACGATCCGCGGCTTTAAAGGCATCGTCAACGGTGATTACGATCATCTGCCGGAATCTGCCTTCTACATGGTCGGCACGATCGAGGAAGTTGTCGAAAAAGCCAAGAAAATGGCACAGGAAGCTGCATAACTTTAACGGGAAAGAAGGCGCATCATGTCATCAGCGACTATGACGACGGAAAACACCTTTAAATTCGCACTGGTTTCGCCGGAGCGCATCCTGATGTCCGAGGATATCAAGATGGTGACGGTGCCGGGCGATGCCGGTGATTTCGGTGTTCTGCCCAATCACGCACCGCTTTTATCCTCTCTTAGAGACGGGATTGCGGTGATTGTGCGTGCAGATGGTACGGAAGAAAAAGTCTTCGTATCCGGCGGTTTTGCCGATGTGAATGATAATGTCTGCACCATTCTGGCCGAAGATGCGGCGGCATTGTCCGATCTGGATCGTGCAGCGCTTGAGGCGGAACGTGAGAAAACCTCGGAACATCTGAAAATGGTGGAAGAAGAAGAGCAGGACGATCTGATCAAACGCACGCGCCTGACACGTAAACTAGAGCGGATTGAAGCGAAGCTCGCACTGGTGGGGTAAGCGCCGTTATCTCTTTTTAGAACGAATTAAAAAGCACGGGCATCCTTTTCCGTGCTTTTTCTTT
>SBHI01000197.1 GCA_006226225.1 Alphaproteobacteria bacterium | reverse complement strand
CCCTCTGCCGCCATCAGCTCCCCACCGATACCGGAAAAGCGGAGATCGCCCTCCGCCTTTTCCCGCAACTGTTTCATGATACCCGCGCCGAGAATATCGCCCGAGGCCTCGCCCGCAATCATATAGACATGCTGCCCCGTTACACCCATATCGTCACGCCTGAAAATCCTCTATATCTTCCGCTGTCACGCCATAGATAAACATGCCGATTTCATCCGCAGCGGCAATGGCCGCCGCACGATCAAGAAAGACGGCCTTTCCGGCTTCAACCGCGATACCGGCGAAGCCTGCCTCACGCGCTGTTTCCACCGTTTCCAGCCCGATAGTCGGCAAATCCGCCCGCAAATCCTGCCCCGGTTTGCAGCGTTTCACCAGCACCGGCAGCAATCCCGCGCGGCGCAGCGCCGTACAACGTTTCATCAATTCATCCGTACCTTCAATGGCTTCCAGCCCCAGCACCAGCCCTTCCTGCAAGACCACCGCCTGCCCGACATCCGCTTCCCCCAGCAGCGCCGCAATCTTCCAGCCATGCACGATATCCTGTTTATGGCGCTTTTGCGGGCCTTTTTTCGTCAACAACCCGCGCGGCATCAGAATATCTTCCGCCGCTTCCTGCGCGCCGATCACAGCAAACCCCTCTGACTCCAGCTCTTTGGAAATCGCGCGCAAAATACCATCATCGCCCAAAACCGCCGTACCATATTTGGCAAAAAATTGCATTCCGCGCGCATCCGGACGGATTTCCTGCAAGGACGGACGGCGCAGACGCCCCGCCATGAGAATATCCGTCACATTTTCACTTTTTAAAACGGCAAAAGCCTGTCCCAAAGCCCCCAGACGCACCCATTCATGCGGATGCCCTTCAACAAGTGCGGGATCGGTAAAACCTTGCAAGGCCAGAATGAAAAACGGCTTTTTATTTGCCACGCAGCTGTCAATCACAGCCTGCGGCAAGCCGCCACCGCCCGCGATAATACCAAGGCGGCGCGTTTCTTTATTGGCGGTTATAGAGCTTTGTTCCGGCATCACGCCTCCCCGTTAGCCGGTACGCGGCAGACACAGGGCCCGGTTTTCGCGGCTGTTGATAAAGTTCACCATCGTCATAACGAAATCGTCATTGGCATGTTCATCGGCAACGGCATGCATACGGTCAGCCAGAGTACCCTCGCCCTTAAACAGCTGGCGGAAGACTTTCAGCAATATCTGCACCTGATCCTTGTCAAAACCGCGGCGTTCCAGACCGACATAATTCAACCCCGCCAGATACGCGCGGTCACCTTTGACCATGCCATAGGGGATAACGTCATGCTCGACACCCGACATGCCGCCAATAAAGGCATGGGAACCAATACGGACAAACTGGTGAACGGCAGACAGTCCGCCCAGAATAACAAAGTCACCGACATGGACATGCCCCGCCAGCGTTGCGTTATTGGCCAGAATCACCTGATTGCCGACCATGCAGTCATGCGCGACATGTGAGCCCATCATGAACAGGCAGTCATCGCCGACAATTGTTTTCATGCTGTCATCCGCGGTGCCTGGATTCATCGTCACATGTTCGCGGATTTTGTTACGCTTGCCGATAATCAGCTCAGATTCTTCGCCCTTGAATTTCAAATCCTGCGGCGGATGCCCGATGGACGCGAAAGGAAAGATGACCGTTTCCTCGCCCACCGTGGTGCGCCCTTCGACCACAACATGCGATTTCAGCTCGACACGGTCGCCCAGCACAACATTTTCACCGACCACGCAGTACGGGCCGATTTTTACGTCAGCACCCAGTTTCGCGCCAGAGGCGACAATTGCCGTTTCATGGATATTGTTTGTCATTCTTCCCTCATGCCTGTTTTCTGGTTTCACGGTCAACGATCATTGCCGTCACAACAGCTTCGGCGCATAATTCGCCCTCCACCGTTGCTTTGCAGGCAAACCGCCAAACCATGCCGCGCGACCGCTGTTTTTCGACATGGATATGCAGGGCATCACCCGGCACGACAGGCTTTCTGAATTTTGCATCATCAATGGCCATGAAATAGACCAGTGTGCCTTCCAGATCCTTCCCCATGGTATCGACCACCAGCAAAGCGGAGGTTTGCGCCATTGCTTCAATAATCAGTACACCCGGCATCACCGGCGCACCCGGAAAATGCCCTTGGAAAAATTGTTCGTTCATCGTGACGTTTTTTAACCCCACGGCACGCTCGCCTTTTTCCAATTCCAGAATACGATCCACCAGCAACAGCGGATAACGGTGCGGTATCATCTGCATAATACGTTCAACATCGATGACAAATTCTTTACTCATAGCGAAAGACCTCTCCTAAAAGACTTTTCGTTACTTTTTGCTTTTCTTTTTTCCGCCTGCCAGCTTTGACAGAACGGCAACCTGCTTCATAAACTGCCGCATCGGTACGGCGGGCGACCCCATATAATCGCCGCTGCCCGGTTCGATATCGCGCATAATACCCGATTGCGCGGCAATCCGCGCCCCCGACCCGATCTTTAAATGTCCGGCAATACCGGATTGCCCCCCCAGCATGACAAAATCACCGATTTCAGAGCTGCCGGAAATACCCGTCTGCGAAACAATCACGCAATTACTGCCGATCTTCACGTTATGCCCTATTTGAACAAGATTATCGATACGTGTTCCCGAACCGATGACCGTATCCGGCCCCGCACCGCGGTCAATCGTTGCATTTGCGCCGATTTCCACATCATCTTCAACCACCACGCGCCCCAGCTGCGGCACGGATACAAATCCTCCCGGATCAATGGCGAAACCGAAGCCACGCTGTCCGATACAAACACCGGGGTAAATATGCACACGGCTGCCGATCAGACAATGGCTCAACACGGCGTTGCTGCCGATAATGCAATCGTCACCGATTTCCACAGCTTCTTCAATCACCACGCCCGGCTGAATACGTGTGTTTTTACCGATTTTAACATGCGGGCCGATGACCGCGCCCGGCCCGACCACGCAAGCTTTGCCAAGCGACGCGCTCTCGTCAATCACAGCTGTCGGTGCAATTTGCTCTGCCGTCGCGGATGACTCTTCCGGATAAAATTTCTGCGCAGCCAGCGCATAGGCTTTATAAGGGTTCTCCGCGACCAGACAAACGGTTTTTTCCGGCGCGTATTGCACCAGTTCGGGCCGCACAAAACACGCCCCTGCCGCCGTCATTTTAAACTGATCCAGATATTTTTTATTGTCGAGAAAACTGACATGAATTTCTTGTGCCTGATCCAGCGGCGCCACATCTTCACACAGCTTTGCCGCCGCCGCGCCATCGGCAAGCGATGCCCCCGCAATGCCGGCAAGTTCCCGCAATGTAAAAGGGCCGGTCTTTTTAAAAAAACGCTGATCTGCCATATATTTATCCTGCGCTCTTAAGGGGAAAAATCGGGCTTACCATTTGATCGGCAGAGTTTTCATGTCTTTATCCAGTCGCACCAATACTTCATCGGTAATGTCAAATGCGCTTGCCGCAATAATCACCGCCTGATGCGACAGGACGACATCAATTTTGCGCTCTTTGGCCACATCGCGGATAATCAGTGCCGTTTTCTTGCGCAGCTCGTTCAAGCTGCGCTCGACAGCAGCATCCATCGCACGCTGCTCGGTCTGTGTTTTCTTTTGCGCCTCAACCACTTTCTCATAAAAGATGCTCTGCTTTTTCTTCAAATCTTCCGGTGTCGGTTTCGTATCGCCTTTCATCAAATCCTGCTTTGTCGCTGCAAGTTTTTGATCCAGCGCTTTCAGCTCACCTTGATAGGCGCTGCGTTTTTTATCAATCTGGCTGCGCACATGTTTGGCGGCCGATGATTTTTGCATCAGCAAATCCATATCAACGATGCCGATCGTCAAGTGCCCTTCTTTGGTCTCGGCCGCTGCAGGCGTACCACCGAAAAGCAGCCCGACACACACCAACACAGCCAGCATATGCAGCACAGTCTTTTTCATTGATACAGCGAATACGGGTGAATTCTTCATCACCTTCCCCCTTTATTTGAACGTGTTTTGCGAATCTTTTGCGAAGCTTTAAAAGCTTGTTCCGAAACTAAAGCTTAAAACCTGCGTCATGTCAAAGTCTTCTTTCAGAATCGGTGCCGTTACATCCACGCGGATCGGCCCCAGCGGCGACTTCCACGACACCCCCGCCCCAACGGACAGACGCAGAGAGGCATCTTCACCTACAAGCCCCGCACCGCTGCCATCAATGCCCCATAAGCTACCGAAGTCACTGAACAGATGCCCGCGGATTTGAAACTCTTCCGGCAGTCCCAGCGGGAAGCCGACTTCGGCAGAGCCACGGTAAAACGTGTTTCCACCCAAAGCATCGGAGGTCGCAAAGTCGCGCGGCCCCACACCGGAACGCTCAAAACCGCGTAAGGTTGTGCCGCCCATAGAGAAACGCTCGTTAATCTGAACCGTCTGCCCGCCAAAAGCCACGATATGGCCAGCTTCCCCTAACACGCTGACAATCCATTGTTTGGTCAAAGGCCAGTAATAGTTCGCGCCGATGCGGGTGCTGAAATAACGCGCATCTCCGCCCAGACCGGCGATTTCCGTATCAAAGCGGAAAATACCGCCTTCCGTCGGATCTGTCGTGCTGTTTCGCGTATCATAGGTCAAACGCTGCGCAACGGCAGAGGTCACACGCTTGCCTTGCTGCAACTGAATAAACAGCGAGGCTGTCGGCTGCACATTGGTAATTTCGTTCTTTTCAAGACGGTAGGACAATGTCTGGCGCAGGTTTTTCGCCAGAGGATAATCGGTAAACATCCGCCCGCCTGTCTGCCTGCGGTCATAGGAGCTGACATCCTGCAAATCGCGTGTAATGTGAAAGACGTTAAAACCAGCCTGCAAGTCACGGTTCAGGAAATAAGGCTCGGTAAAACCAAATTCAAATTCCGTGCGCACGCCTGACAGCGTGGTCGAAAAGTCCAGCATTTGCCCTTTTCCGAGAAAGTTCCGCTCACGCAAGCGGAAATCCGCCAACGGGCCGTCCTGCGTCGAGAAACCCGCACCGATCATCAGCTCGCCTGTGGATTTTTCTTGCACATCAACTTCAATATCAACCTTGTCTTCCACCGCAGTCGGCACCGTGCGTATTTCGACCTCTTCAAAGAAATCGAGGTCTTTGATGTTCTGCTTCGATTTCTGCACGCGGGTGCGGTTGAACGGATCACCTTCCACAAGCAGCATTTCGCGGCGCACAACCTGATCCAGTGTCCGAACGTTACCGTTAATATTGATATTATTCACAAAAGCCTTGGCACTTTCATTCACAACAAAGACCAGATCAATCTGTTTATCAGCGCGGCGGCGTTCCACACGCGGACGCACATCAATGAAAGCATATTGCCGGTTGCCGATTTCTGTCGTGAGGTTTACGACCGTATCCTCAACCGCTTCAGCGTTATACCAGGAGCCTTCTTTCAGGTCGACCAATCCGCGTACCCAGTCGGCCTGCAATTCCTGCACATTATTTTCCACGCTAATTTTGCCGATACGGTAGCGTTCGCCTTCCTCCAGCGTAAAGGTCAGGAAAAAGTCCTTGCGGTCTTGCGACAGTTCAGCAACGGCGGAGGTAATCTGAAAATCGGCATAGCCGCTGTTCAAATAAAAGCGGCGCAGCAACTCACGGTCAAAAGCCAGCCGATCAGGGTCGTATTTGTCATTTGCAGAAAGGAAGCGGTACCATGCCGTTTCGCGGCTGCGGATGACACTTTCCAGCTTCGCGTTACTGAACTGCTGATTGCCAAGGAAGCTGATCTTGCGAATACGCGTCTTCGGCCCTTCATAGATTTCAAAGACCAGATTGACGCGGTTTTGATCCAGTTTAATGATTTTCGGTTCGATCGTCGCTGAAAACAAGCCGCTCAGACGGTAGACTTCGAGCAGCCTTTCCACATCGGTCTGCACTTTTGTGCGGGTAAAAACAACACGCGGGCGCAGGCGGATTTCCGCCAGAAGATCTTCATTCTTCAATTGTTTGTTGCCTTCAAAGGCGATTTTATTAATGACAGGATTTTCCACCACCTGAACAACCAGATCGCGGCCCTGCATGTAAAAATCAATATCGGCAAAAAGCCCCGTACCGAACAATGTTTTCAGGCTTTGGTTCAGCTTATCCTGCGTCAGATCATCGCCGGGCTGGATGTCCAGATAGGTCATCACCGTCGCGGGTTCAATACGCTCCGCGCCTTCGATCCGAATCTTTTCAACGGTCTCGGCATAGGCGGCGGACGTATGCAAAAACAAGCATGCGGCCGTCATCAACAGTAGTAAATATCTGATGAACTTCAAGGGCATCGCTTCTTTGTTATACCTTCTCCCAATGTTCAGCCTAGCAGAACTTCTTGTTTTTGACCAGACGCATTTCTACGCCGCTTCCGCCCTGTCCTGCAGGGGTAAAATCTTCAGCATCCGCTCCAGATAGCGATCCAGCGCCGCCATTGTCCTTGTCATGTCCGGGCTGTCGTCTTGCAGCCAGATTCTGACGGTCATCATATAGACCAAACCCAGCGCCGCAATCAAAATATCTTCTTTCAAGACATGATCACAATCCATCTCCGCCTTTTCGATGATCAAGCGCATACTGTGACAAAAGCCCTGTTTATGCTGTGCCGCCTGTTCCAGCGACTGCATGGCCGGTTTCAGCATCGAGACCATCGCCTCCCGGTCTTCGGCCAACAGGTCAAAACGGAACATCACAATCTCGAACAGCCGGTCTTTCAACGAATCTCTCTCTCCGTCCAGCCCCAGATCCTCGATGCTCATGCGGTCGTCTATATCGCGCAGCACGGCACTGGTGATATCGTATTTCTGCGGAAAAACGGCGGTGATGTCCTGATGCGGCACCCCGGCTTTGCGGGCAATGTCTAAAAGAGAGACGGACTCCCACGCCCTTTTTGCGGCCAATTCCAGCGCTGCGGCGAGAATTTTCTGTCTTTTTTGTTCGTGTTCTGTCATTGTCTTGACGTCTGTGAATTTTTTTTTGAACCATAGCAGACTATTCATAAAGAGCCAAAGACAATAATAAAGAAACGGAAGAGTATAAGAGAATGAGCAGCAAACAACTGAGTGTCGTCGGAATCGGCAATGCGATCGTCGATGTTCTGTCCCACACAGATGAAGTTTTTCTGGTGCAGGAGCAACTGACCAAAGGCACGATGGCCCTGATTGAGGCCGACCAGGCCAGTGAACTATACGGCAAAATGGGCCCGGGTGTTGAAATCTCCGGCGGCTCCGTTGCCAATACGATTGCCGCCCTTGCGTCACTGGGAAGTCAGGCCGGTTTTATCGGCAAGGTCGCACATGACCAGCTGGGTGACGTTTTCCAGCACGATATGAAATCCATGGGCGTGACTTATGATACGCCGCGTCTTGAAGACGGCCCGCCAACAGCACGCTGCCTTATTCTTGTGACACCCGACGGACAGCGCACCATGTGTACTTTTCTTGGTGCCAGTGTCTGGATCGCGCCGACGGATATCCGTCCCGATCTGATTCAATCCGCCAAAATCGTTTATCTGGAAGGCTATCTGTTCGACCGCAGCCGCGCCAAACAAGCCTTCCGTCAAGCAGCGGAAATCGGACATGAAACAGGTGTGCAGGTCGCCCTCGCCTTGTCGGATGTATTCTGCGTCGAGCGCCACCGTGAAGAATTCCATGATCTGGTCGTCAACCATGTCGATATTCTGTTCGGAAACGAGAATGAATATAAGATGCTGTTCGAGGTTGAAAGCTTTGAAGATGTCGTCTATGCCGTTCAGCAGAATTGCGAACTGGCTGTGCTGACACGTGGCGAACACGGCTCTGTCATTATCACCCCCGATACTGTCATTGATATCGCCGCCGAGCCCGTCGGACAGGTTGTCGACACAACAGGTGCCGGTGATCTTTACGCAGCAGGCTTTTTGCACGGCTATACCAACGGCCGCAAGCTGGATGTCTGCGGACGTATGGGAGCGATCGCCGCCTCCGAAGCATTGACACATATGGGCGCAAGACCGCAAATCAGTCTGGCTGAACTGCTAGAAGAAAAAATAGGACATGCCGCCTAAGGCATAAAAAACGGCAAAATCGCATGAGAAAATTCTTTCGGAAAATTTTCTATTTCTTTGTTTTTGCAATTTTTTTAAATCCCTTAATATCATATGCGGATAATTTGCCGCCGCCCGTCCATGCGCTGGCCATGCATGGTGCGCCGAAATATCCGGCCGATTTCAAACATTTTGATTACGCCAATCCCGATGCGCCGCAAGGCGGCGTTTTAAATCGGGCGATCATCGGACATTTCGACAATTTGAACAATCTGATTATCAAAGGCAGCGCCGCCAGCTATCTCGAACTAACGCAGGACAAGCTGATGACGCGCGTCTGGGATGAACCCTTTACGCTCTATGGTCTGGTCGCCGAAACAATCCAGATTCCGGAAGACCGCTCTTTTATTATCTTTCATCTGAATCCGCAGGCGCGTTTCCATGACGGCACGCCGATGACAGCCGAAGATGTGATTTTCAGCTACGACTCCTACCGCAAATACGGGCATCCTGTCCGGCAGCGCGTGTACGGTATGGTCGATAAAGTCACAAAACTGGATGAGAACAGCGTCCGCTTTGATTTCGGTGAAGGTTATGATGCGGAAACCGCGCTTATTCTGGCGATGATGACGGTATTGCCTAAACATTACTGGACGGCGGAAGGCCGTGACATCTCCAAAACCACCCTGACCCCGCCGCTGGGCAGCGGGCCTTATAAAATCGCCGCAGTCGATGCAGGGCGCAGCATTACCTATCAGAAAGTGCCGGATTACTGGGGTCGCGATTTGCCCGTCAATGCCGGACATTATAATTTTGATACGGTCGCCTTCAGCTATTACCGCGATGACGATATTGCTTTTGAAGCCTTTAAGAGCGGGGCTTATAATCTGCGCCGCGAAAACGATATCGGCAAATGGACAACCGGATATGATATTCCGGCCGTACAGGAAGGCCGTATTCTGGCGCGCTCCATCCCCCATGAACGACCCGAGCGTGTGCGCTCCCTTGTTTTTAATACCCGCCGTGATATTTTTTCCGACCGCAAAACACGTCAGGCGCTGTCGCTGATGTTTGATTTCGACTGGCTGAACAAGAATATTTTCTACGGTGCCTTCAAGCGGATCGACAGCTTTTTCCCGAATTCCGAACTCGCCGCCCGCGGCCTGCCCGAGGGAGACGAACTGGATGCCCTGACAGATTATCAAGACTCTCTGCCGCCGGAACTGTTTACACATATTTATACGCCTGATGACGGCGCCGACCGCCGCAGCAATATGCGCAAAGCCCTCAAACTGCTGGACGAAGCCGGATGGCATGTCGTTGACCAACAACTGGTACGGAAAGAGGATGGCGCACCGTTCCGGTTTGAAATTCTGCTGCAAACACAGGAAGAGAAAAAAATCGCGCTGGCCTTCGCGCAATCGCTGCAAAGACTGGGTATCACCGCCAATCTGCGGCAGGTTGAAAGCGCCCAATATCAGGGACGGCTGGATTCTTTTGATTATGATATGGTTTTTTTCACATGGTTTAACACCCTCTCGCCGGGCAATGAGCAGGTGAATTACTGGGGCAGCGCCGCCGCCGATATGAACGGCAGCCGCAATTATTCCGGCGTCAAAAACCCTGCCATTGATGCTCTGGCGCAAAGTATCGCGCAGGCGCCAAGCCGCGCGGCGCTTGTCACACAGGCCCGCGCGCTGGATCGTGCCCTGCTGTGGGGATATTACACCATCCCGCTCTATTATCTGGGAAAAGATCTGGTTGCACATGATGTCCATTTATCCTCTTCCCCCAATGTGCCGACCTATGGTACGGTAATTGAGACATGGTGGTTTGATGAAAAAGCAAATTAAACACTTGGCGTTTTTGTCGGCTGTGCTAAACTATTTCAAGAAGTTTTCGATTTTCCGCAAGGAAGGGTCTTCCACCCCTCGCGTAACAAGTAAAAAGAGGTTTGATTTAAAATGCTAAAACGTATCGGCACATTCACAAGCATCTGTGTTCTGACGGCGGTTCTCTCAGGATGTACGCCCCGGAATATGGCAGAGGCCTATTGGCAGCGTATTGAAATGCATTCGGCGCTGTATCTGACAGGCCCGAAGGCGCAACAACAGCTCGAGCAGAATATTGCCGGTTGCGTTCGCGAGATTGACGAATTGGTTGAGCTTGAAGCTCTGCGCGAAACAACACCGCCTGAAACACACAGTGTCTATCACAAGGCTCTGAAAGAATCCGGCGATCTGGATTACTTTGAAACACCCGCGCGTTACAAAGATATGCGCATTGACCACAGTGACTTCCATGATTTTGAAAGCTGCATGCGCCACAAAGGCTGGGAACGCGTACAATATGTCCGCTATCAGCATGCCGATAAAGCAAAGAAAAACTATAAGGTCACAAAAGCCATCCGCGAATACGGCACCAGCAGCATCGAAGAAGCTGAAGAAATGCGCCGTGCAAAACTTAAAACGGATGATTTCCAACATATGAATGACTGACGCTGATTGGCGTCACTTAAGAAAAAGCAGGCTTTTTAGCCTGCTTTTTTCTTGGCTGCGGCACCTGCGGTTCTGCGCCAATGCTCTATCACGGCCTCTTCCACCATGTCGACGCTGAGAGAATCCATCAGACTATGAGTCACCAGCGACGGGTGATCCACGCCCGCGGCTTTCAGTAACGCGGCGGGGTCTTCCGGCGTGCGCACATAGGTGCAATGATTCCCCCACGGACGGTATTGCGCGGGAAAGCCGTGTCCGAACAGTCCGACGCTCGGCACATCCGCCGCCGCCGCACAATGCATCAGGCCTGAATCATTACCCACAAAGAATGCACAACGGGCAATCACCGCCGCCGCCGTTCCCGGATCCAGCTTGGCAATCACATCAATGCGCCGCGCTTCCGGAACAGTTTCCAGCAGTTTATAGGCGATCTCCTCCTCACCAGGCGCGGCAAAAACCGCTACCGGCGCATCGGGAAGAATGCCGTCTTTTGCTGTCAAGCGGCGTACCAGTTCGGTAAAACGATCCGTCTGCCATATCTTCCCGACCCAGTTGGCAGCAGGTCCGATTCCCAGAACCGGCATTGCCTCATCTGCGATATATTGCTGTGCCGTTTTGATCTGTTCCGGCGAAAACCACAATTTTGGTGCAGGCGGCGTATCTAGCCGCATCACCGCCGCCATTTGCTCAACCTTATGCAGCCTGTCATCTCCCTTACCACTGAAAATGTATTTTTTACCGCCACGCAGTAAACGCGAGACGGCACTGTTGCGAATATCAACAATCATATCCCAGCGCGTGCTGCGGCAATCACGCCACAGGTCAAGCCAGTGTCGCGACCAGCTTCTTTTTTTCATCGGAATAACACGCGTCACAACCGGCGCAGGCGCAAAAATGCTCTCGGCCAGACCGCCGCAAGCCACTGTGACTTCCGCATCAGGATAAGTTTCTTCAAAATGGCGCACCAGCCCCGTTGACAGGACGGCATCACCCAGACGGTTGGAGGTAATATAAAGGATTTTCACGGCGAAACCGCTCCCCGTATTTTCTGATTTCAACAACGGGAATGACAGTAACACGGGTTATTTACAAAGTAAAAAAGGAATCTTTTTTAAAGTCAGCGACGGGGGCCCGGATGATCGCAGAGACCGCGCATATGTCGCTTGAGCTGCTTCTTCCGGTTGCGCTCCGCCAGAACTTTGTCCCTCACTGCTTTTGCTGTGGTCAGTTCCTCGGCAGAAGCCACTTTGACCGGTACCGGTTTCGAAGGCGGTTTATAGCCCATTTTTTTTAAAATACTTACGGCGGTCGGATCTTTGATTTCATCGCCATGCGACGGCACAGGAATTTTATGCCCTGTTTTTTCATTCACAAATTTACTGGCATGCCGTCCACCGGCGTTGCTATCGAATGAATAACCGAATTTTTTTGCTTCTTCTTTTAGCTTCTTGAGTTTCAACGCTCTGCCCACCTTCTTTTTTTATAAACCGGCAATACGTCATTATTTTAACATAATAATAACGTATGGTCAATTTATTCGTCAAAGAAGGAAACGCGCCGTTAATCGCCCATCGCGGTAAAAGCCGCCATCAGCGCCAGCAAGGCCAGAATAGCCCCCTGTAAATAGACGCGCAGCTGCATCATCTTGTTGCTTTTTTTGCGGCGGTCTTCGCCATCATGTGCCATTTGCCACAAACCGAAGCCTAATGCACCCAAAACAGCCAGCATCAGTACCAAAACGATCACAATTGTAAAACTTTTCATTGATTCGGGCCTTTCACGGTTGATTTTGCCCCTATTTGCGCTCAATATACGGACAAAAGAGGGAGAAAACAATGCAGATTCAACAATTACCTGATTTTTCACTGCGCACGCTGGCACTGGCACCGCAATCGGGAAATCCGCCGAAAAAAATCGTACTTTTGTTGCACGGTCTCGGCTCGAATGCCGAGGATTTGATCGCACTGGCACCGATGATGGCGCCTGACATGCCCGACGTGCTGTTTCTCTCCGTTGACGCCCCCTATCCTTGCGATATGGCCCCCTTCGGCTATCAATGGTTCAGCCTGCAGGATCGTGACCCGACCCGTATTTTGATGGAATTGCGCCGTGTGCGCCCGCTTCTGGAAGGCTATATCCGGGAAGTTCTGGAAAAATACGACTTAAAAAACAATGACTTGGCGTTTGGTGGCTTTTCACAAGGCACGATGACCTCCCTTTATACCGCCCTTTATGCGGAAGAAGCCTATGCCGGTGTTCTCGGCTATTCCGGCGTTCTGTTTCTGGATGAAGATGAAGGGCCTTTGACCAAACTTCCTGTCTGCCTGATTCATGGCGAAGCCGATGATGTGGTTCCTTTTCACAGTCTGGAGCTGGCAGAGGCCGCATTAAAAGCACAGAATTTTGATCTCGAAACACTGGCCTGCCCGCATCTGGGGCATTCGATTGACGAGCAAGGTCTGAAAAAAGGCACCCAATTCCTCGCCCGCATTCTGACCTGAAAAAGCTGCGAATATTTTTTCAAGCCGTAAAAAATATGATATAATGAAGCTACGGAAGGATTCTTCTTATCTTTCCGGTTAACGGGAGAAAGGGGAGAGAGAATGTCACTCCATCTTGACAATTGCCCGACGCTTGTTCTGAATGCGGATTTCCGTCCACTCAGCTATTTTCCTTTGTCTTTATGGTCATGGCAGGAAGCCGTCAAAGCGGTGTTCATGGATCGTGTGCATATTCTGTCCGAATATGACCGCAGCGTCCATTCACCCAGCTTTGAAATGCGAGTTCCCAGCGTGATCGCGCTGAAGGAATATGTGATGCCGCATCATAAGCCTGCTTTCACACGTTTTAACGTCTTCCTTCGTGATAAATGGCAATGCCAGTATTGCGGCGAAACGTTCAAAACACACGAGCTGACATTCGACCATGTCATCCCCCGCAGCCGCGGCGGCGATACGTCATGGGAGAATATCGTGGCAGCCTGCAATGACTGCAATGTGAGAAAAAGCGACAAGCTGCCGGGCGAATGCCATATGCACCCGCTTAGGAACCCCACCACCCCCAGCATTTACGAGCTGCAAGAAAACGGGCGGGCTTTCCCGCCTAATTTTTTGCATGAAAGCTGGGGCGACTATCTATATTGGGATTCCGAGCTGGACGCTTAGGCCGGGCAAAGATCAATCACGGCCGGTTTCACGGTCACTTTATCAATGCGCAAGAGCGAACAGCGTTCCATATTGGATAGGCGCGAGGAGCGATGTGTACGAACAGTACATGAGCGATGAAGCAACGAAGCCGATATGGAATGATGACAGCTCTAAACACGTTTGGCAACAGCAATGGCCAGCTTTGAGCCTGTTTTTATGGCTGTCGTCAATAATTTGTAGAACGGTGCCTGTTCGGCATCATGTTCCAGACCGATATCATGGTGTTCTTCCTCTTCGGCCTTGAATTTTGCGATATGTTTGCGTAAATCCGCCTCGTCTTTTGTATCGGCAAGCGCTGCAAGCTGATCGCCGTAATGATCGGAAATCACTTCTTCCACCGCAACCGTGCAAGCCATCGCCGCCTCCGGCCCGATCCGCGCCGTCACATAACCAAGCGCATAACCCGCCGCATGCCACAAAGGGTGCAGTGCCGTCGGACGCACACGGCGCTTGACGATCGCCTCTTCGAAATAAGCCAGATGTTCTTCCTCCTGCGCGGCCATATGCTCCAGCGTTTTGCGCAATTCCGGATCTTTGCCCAGCACTTTCAACTGCCCCTGATAAATGCGGCGTGCACCATATTCTCCGGCATGATTAACACGGATCATGCGGGCGATCCTGTCTTCCGCCCGCGCCGTGCCGGATATACCCTTATCTCCGGGCAGCTTTCTGTTCAATTGCCGCGCCATCCCTATTTCTTTCCTTTTTTCGCCGGTTTTTTGGCGGTTTTACCTTTTTTCTTTTTCGGCTTATCCACAATTTTACCGATATCCGCGGCCATTGCATTGCCTTTCGGGCGGTCGGCGATATTGCCCGTGCCTTCGGGGATGCACACTTTGTCTTTACAGCACATGCTGCATGCCGATAATGTGGCGAAAATCGCCATCGCCGTCGCGATGATCATGTTATAACCGGCCATTGAAATGCCAAACAGCGACCAGGGCACGTCGGTGCAACGGACAATCGGTGCGCCCAGCACGGCGGCGCGCAATTCTTCGATCGTCATATTTGCATTGAAATTACCGCTGCATTCACCCAGACCTTCCCACCAGCCTTTTTCAACACCGACGTGAAAACCTGCAATCCCCGCATCAATAAACAAAGCCAGCGCCGACAGCCACAGCATCAGCAAAGCCGGACAACCGCGCAGCAGAATTGCCGGCACACTCAATCCGATGACAACGATATAAGGAACGCGCTGATAGATACACAAGACGCAAGGCGGCAGGTTCATAACTTCCTGAAAAAACAGCGCCCCCATCAGCATTGCGGCGCTACCCAGCATCAATAAAATCGCGGCGAGGCGTGTATCAATTTGCGGTAAGCCGGAACATTGCATGGCGTTTTCAAACCTCCTTCATTTTAAAGATATTTGATAACGGCAAAGCCCCCGAGCAGCAGCAGGAAAAACAATACCGTCAACAGCCCGAGATACTTCTCTATCAAGATACGGATTTTCTCACCAAAAAACCAGAGCAAAGCGGCGACCAGAAAAAAGCGCGAAGCGCGCGCAATCACCGATACCAGCATAAACAGCCACAGATTCAATCCGGCAACACCGCTGGCAATCGTGATGACCTTATAAGGAAACGGTGTCAACCCGCCCAGCAGCACGATCCAGATACCCCATTCAATATAATAGCCCTGAAATTTCAGAAACTGTTCTTCATAACCGTAAAAGGCGACAATTTTCTGCCCGAACCCCTCATAGAATAAATGACCGAGCATATAGCCGCCCAGCCCGCCCAGCACCGAGGCAACCGTACAGACCAGCGCAAAGAAAAAGGCCTTTTTGCGTTCCGCCAGACACATCGGCATCAGCATGACATCCGGCGGTATCGGAAAAATCATGCTTTCGATAAAGGAAATAAAACCCAGCCATGGCACGGCATGGCGATGACCGGCAATGCCCATCGCCCAATCATACAGTCTGCGCAAGGGGGAGCATTTCACAGGCGCCACCGTTTTTTTCGCAGTGTCTTTTTCTTCAATCACATCATCACTCATGGCCGACAAGATAAGGCTTTCCCTTCGTAAATGCAATGTAAATGCATTTTTTTTATTGCGCCGGATGCAGGGTGAAAATTACGCTTGTCTTTTCATCCCGATACGCGTTAATATGACCGGCGCCGCGGGTGTGGCGGAATAGGTAGACGCGCGGGTCTCAAACACCCGTTCCTTTTGGAGTGCCGGTTCGATTCCGGCCACCCGCACCAAAAACCCCCTTCAGAACGATCAGCAGAATAACGCCCCAAGGGGCTGATCTTCAAAAATAATTTACCCCACCCCCCCCCAAAAAAAAAACGCTTTTCTTCTTTCCGCTTTCGTTCTTTAATATTCCTGAGTTGCTTTGGTATAACGAATAAATTATTTTCAACTATTGATATTCATGCAAGAAGCCCTATCGGAAGCTGACAAACAGCACCAAGAGAATCTGCTGGTCGCCCTGCCCTTGCTCGCGCGTGGTATCGTGTTGATTATTGCCGCGATCAGCGTCTGCGTCCTGCTTGGCTGGCAATTTGACAATGCCACGATGAAAAGCGTTTTTCCGGGTATGACTGCGATGAATCCCGGCGGCACGGCCTTGGCTTTTTTACTCTCCGGCATCTCCCTCTGGTTGCATACCATCAAAGATAACCGCGGCGCACTGATCATCGGCAAGCTTTGTGCAGGCGGTGCCCTGCTGATTGCCGTGACATATTTTTTCAACCAGTATACCGGCACAGATACGGGATTTGATCAAATGCTGTTCCGCGAAAAACTGGATAAAGAGGCGCTGGCGCTCGGTTATGCCAACCGTATGGCACCCAATACTGCAGCCGCTTTTATTCTCTCCGCACTTGCCCTTTTGCTCCTTGACGTAAAACTCGGCCGCATCTGGGTTGCACAAATTCTGGCGATTGTGGCCTTTCAGTTCGGTTTTCTGACCTTTATCAGCTATCTTTATAATTCTGTCGGTCTGGCAGGGGTCAAAGCTTTCATTCCGATGGCGCTGAATACGGCACTTTGTTTCCTACTGCTGAATACCGCCATATTCTTTGCCCGCCCCACAAACGGATTAATGAGTGTTTTCAGCAGTGCCGGCCCCGGCGGCGTTATGACGCGCCTGTTATTGCCACTACTCATCCTTATTCCGGTATTAGGCGGATGGATGCTCCGCATGGCGCTGCAAAACGGCATGATCGGAGAAATCGCCGCCTTTACCTTCTTTGTTCTAATGATTGTTATTCTGTTTACGGCGCTGGTCTGGTGGATTGCCACAGCACTGGATGTTGCCGACCGCAAACGAGAACGCGCCTCCGCCGCATTGCAGGAAGCCAAGGAACAGGCCGAATTTGCAAATGCCGCCAAATCGGAATTTCTGGCCAATGTCTCCCATGAACTGCGCACACCGATGAACAGCATTCTGGGCATGACCCATCTTTTATACGAAGATGACAGCATCTCCAAAGAAAACAAGGAAATGGTCGGCGTTGTCTACCGTTCAGCCGACAATCTGCTCGACATTCTGAATGATTTGCTTGACCTTTCCAAAATCGAAGCCGGAGAGTTGAAGCTAGAATCCGTCTCTTTCTCCCTACAGGAAGTCGTCAATAATATTATCGAGAATATGATGGTGCCCAGCAGCGAGAAGGGCATTATCCTGTCTTGCGCCTATAATCACCCCCATATCCCCTATCTGATGGGGGACCCCGTCCGTACCGGACGCGTTATCATGAATCTGGTCAGTAATGCCGTAAAATTTACAGAGGAAGGTTCCGTCTCGCTGACCATTGATTGTCAGGAGCTGGATGAAAACGGGGATGAAGTCGAACTCAAAATCAGCATTGCGGATACCGGTATCGGTATTCCTGAAGACAAGCTGGAACTTATTTTTGAAAAATTTTCGCAGGCCGACAGCTCGACCACGCGGCGTTTCGGCGGAACCGGTCTTGGTCTCAATATTACAAAACAGCTTGTCGAAGCCATGGACGGTCGCGTCGGCGTTGAAAGCGTGGTTGATCACGGCTCTGTCTTTACACTGCATATTCCCTTTAAAACTTCGGAAATGCGCCCGGTCTTGAAAAAACAGGCATTCCACCGCAAAGAGGCGGATTTTCTGCCCGAGGACAAACGCAAAAGCCTGCGGGATATTTCCCTACTGCTGGCGGAAGATCATTTGCTGAACCAATCGCTGATGAAAAAACTGTTCACACGGAAGCATATCCGGAATTTCGATATTGTGAATAACGGCGTCGAAGCGCTGGAAGCTTATGAAAAGAACACATATGACCTGATTATCACGGATTGCCACATGCCGGAAATGAGCGGGTTTGAGCTGACAAAGACAATCCGTGAACGCGAGAAAAGCAACGACAAACCGCGCATGCCGATCATTGCTATGACAGCCGATGCCATGGTCGGCGCCCGCGAAAGATGCCTTGATGCCGGAATGGATGATTATGTGACAAAACCCGTCAACCCCGATGAGCTGGATCTGGTATTCAGCCGCTGGTTTACGCTGCCGGACAAGAAAAAACCGGCAGCGCTGCGCAACGAAGATGACGACAAACTGCCCGCCGCTGATCTGACCGATTTGAAGGCCTTTATGGATGACGAGGATGAATTGCAGAATTACATCACGCTTTTCATCACCCAATCCGACAAAACCGTCAAAATTTTGAAAAACAATTGCAAAGACGGCAAATGCAAAGAATGGTCAGAGGCCGCACACAAGCTGAAAGGCGGTTCCGCCATGATGGGTGCCCGCAATCTGCGTGCCCTGTGCGAAAAAGCGCAGCATATGCTGGATGCCAGCGCGGATGAGCGCAAAGAGCTTTTCAAGGAAATCCAGACGGCCTATAAGGATGTGAAAGCCATCCTGAAAGAAAGCACACTTTAAAAAACAATGCATGATCACGAAACCCATATGATGACCGCCTATGGTCTGGCGCGTGAAAGCTATAACGAAGGCGGCTGCCCGATCGGTGCCGTGCTGGTCGATAACGGCAGCGGCGCGGTATTGGGGCAAGGCCATAACATGCTGGTACAGGAAGGCAATCCGATCCTGCATGGTGAAATGGCGGCACTGCGCGATGCCGGACGCATAACAAACCGCCATAATACAACGCTCTATACGACTTTGCAGCCCTGCTTTATGTGCGCGGGAACAATCGTACAATTCGGCATCCCCCGCGTGGTCATCGGCGATTGCGAAAATGCAGGCAGCGATGAAACTGTCCGTTTTCTGCAGGCCAAAGGTGTTGAAGTCATCGTGATGAACAAGGCCGACAGCCTTGCCGCACAAAACTGCATTACCCTCGCCGCACAATTCCGCACCGAACAGCCCGCATTATGGCGGGAAGACTGGGGCGGTTGATCCTGCATCTCATAGATTGACATAGCAATACAGCCTGCATATACTGCCTGCTTTCCACAAACAGTCACAAGCAGAGAGACCCCACAATGGCACATGACATGACACCGAAAGAAATTTTACTGAAAGCAACCGAAGCCGCTTTTGAATTCGAGAAATATGCGCTGCTTGAAGATAAGGATGTAGAAGCCGCCACCGAGCCCCTGCTTGTCATCGCGCATATTCTGGATGACTATCGCAACACAGTCGATCAGAATACCCCGCTCTCCTTCACGGATGCCGTCAAAGACGAAAAGAATAATATCAAATGGACGGAACTTGCCAACCAGCTTGGCAAAGTCATGGAAGCCGCCAGCGCCAAAGCGGATCCGAAAAACAAAAAACCGTTCAACCCGACCCAATATCCGAAATTTTAAACGGCTTTAAAGTTTGTTAATCGGAATTTTCAGGTAATGTGTGCCGTTCTTTTCGGCATCGGGCAATTTGCCTGCACGCAGATTGAACTGGATAGAGGGCAGCAGCAGTTGCGGCACGCGCAGGGTTTTATCCCGCGCCTCGCGCTTGCTGACAAAATCCTCTTTCGTTGTGCCGCCGCCGACAAAGGCATTATCCTTTTTCTGCTCGCCAATCGTTGTCTGCCATGACGGCGCGCCGCCATTGGCGGGATAATCATGGCAAATGAACACCCGCGTTTCATCCGGCAGTGCAAAAAGTTTCTGGATGCTGTCATACAGCTCCCCCGCATCGCCGCCGGGAAAATCGGCGCGCGCCGTTCCCAAATTCGGCATAAAGACGGTATCACCGACAAAAACGGCATCCTCGATATGATAGCTGACGCAAGCTGGCGTGTGGCCGGGTGTATGTATCACGCCGATTTCCAAATCGCCGAGCTTGATCTTTTCGCCGTCTTTCAAAAGCTTGTCAAACTGGCTGCCATCTGGCGGCGTGTCGGCATCGGTATTGAAAAACGGCACCCAGTAATTCAGCACATCCGTAATTTTTTCACCGATGGCGATTTTGCCGCCGATCTGGTCGCGGATATAGGCCGAAGCCGTCAAATGATCGGCATGGATATGCGTTTCCAGCAGCCATTCCAGTTTTAATCCGTTATCCTGGATATACTGCACAAGCTTATCCGCCGCTCCCGTTTTCAGCGCGCCCGTCACGGCATCATATTCCATCACAGGGTCAATCACCGCACAGCTTTTGGTTTTGGGATCAATGACCAGATGTGTCACGGTCGAGGTATCAGGGTCAAAAAAGGATTTTACGTCCATTGTCTGCCAGCCTTCTTTTTTTGTTTTTCATGATATATTTTCAAAACTAATCCTCTGCCTGCGGCAAGTCAAGCAACAGCACACTGCCCCTATGCTGCGCCGCAAAAAATGTTTGCCATCTGCGGCGTGAGCCTTTATGGTGGGGCCTTAAAAAAATATAAACATAAGAAACGATTAGGGGAGATAATGGAGACCGCTGTGACAGAGTTTCTCGCCGTCCAGATTGTCGTAATTGCCATCGCCGGTATATTGGCGCAATGGACGGCATGGCGGCTGCACGTGCCTGCGATTATCTTTCTGCTTGGTTTCGGTTTCGTCCTTGGCCCCATATCGGGCGTGATTAAGCCCGATGTTTTGATGGGTGATCTTCTGCAACCTGCCATTGCCGCCGCTGTTGCCATCATTCTATTCGAGGGCAGCCTGCAACTGCATTTCAAGGAACTGCGTGAAACAAGAATGGCTGTACGCCATATCATCTTTCTTGGCGCGCCCGTCAGCTGGGCCGCCATTAGTGCCGCAGCACATTATGTCGCAGGGCTGGAATGGGCGGTTGCCGTCACACTTGGCGGCATGCTGATTGTCACCGGCCCCACCGTCATCATGCCGATGCTGCGGCAGGCGCGGCTGAACCCGCGCGTCGGCTCCATCCTGAAATGGGAGGGGATCGTCAATGACCCCATTGGTGTCATTTTCGCCATTCTGGCTTATGAATATTTTGTCGCTTCCCGGCACGGCGGCGGGCATGCGGGCAGCTCCTTTTTCTTTGAAAACGGCATCACATTGACCGTGGTCGCCGTCAGCAGTTTCGCCCTTGCCCATCTGGTCAAACGCTCTTTCGAGCGCGGCTATATGCCCGAATATCTGAAAACGCCGTTTTTGCTAACGGTGGTGCTGTCCGTCTTTTTCGGCTGTGATGTCTTTCTGCATGAATCCGGTCTGATTGCCGTCACCGTTCTCGGCCTAACGCTTTCCAATATCAACACCGCCGGACTTGAAGATATCAAACGTTTCAAAGAAACCATCACGCTGATGCTGGTCTCGGGCGTTTTTATTCTGCTGACCGCCGATCTTGACCTTGCCGTCTTGCTAAAACTGAACTGGCGCAGCGTGTTGTTTATCATCTGCCTGTTATTCCTGATCCGCCCCGTCACCTTTTTCCTGTGTTCCATCGGCACGCAAATGACACGGAATGAAATCCTGCTGGCAGGCCTGATTGCGCCGCGCGGGGTTGTTTGTGCCGCCATGGCCGGTGTCATCGGCCCGCTGCTGACACAGGCCGGTTTTGCCGACGGCGAGAAAGTGCTGCCGATCGCCTTTGCCGTCGTTGTCGTCAGCGTCGTGCTGCACAGCCTGATGATCAAACCGCTGGCACGGCGGCTGAATTTACGCTCCGAGGAAATCAACGGCGTCATCTTCGTCGGCGCACATCAATGGTCGATCCAGTTTGCCGAGATACTGAAATCACGCAATGTGCCGGTGATGGTTGTTGATAACAGCTGGCATTCGCTCGGCAAAGCGCGTCTGGCAGATATTCCCGTCTATTACGGTGAGCTTTTGTCGGAAGAAACCGAATTCGCCCTAGAATTCAATAAATACAATACGCTGATTGCCGCCACCTACAGCCCGGCCTATAACGCGCTGCTTTGTGAGACCTTCGGCTATGAATACGGTACGGAGCGCGTCTTCCGCATCAATCCGGGCGACACCGAACGTTCCGAGCGTCGGAAAATCGCCAATATTCTGCAAGGACGCTCTCTAACGCAAACCGATCTGACGCTGCACAATATCAAAGAGAAGTTCCGCCACGGCTGGCGCTTCCGGACAACCCGCGTCGGCAAGCCTGAAAAAGATGGCGCTTTACTCATTCCCGAAGAAAACGAAACAAGGCTGATTATCGGCATTATCGCCAAAAACGGCCTGGTCAGTTTTTATTCTCAGGACTCCGCCTCGCATATCAAGCCGAAGGAAGACGAGTTGGTCATCCTGTTCGAACAAAGCAGCGATGCCCCTCAAACGGAAGAATAGCGCAGGTCACAGCTTTTCCAGCACATCGCCCAATTGTTTCTTTTTCCAATCACCGTCCGGCATCTTTTGATATTTATCCGCCAGAAACGGTTTCAGGCTTTTTGCTTCACCGCCGATTGTCTGCAAAGCGTTTGTCAGCTCATAGCTGCATTTATCGAAGCGCGCTTTGAATACGGGTGAGATTTCCTGCGTAAATAATTGCGGAAACGCCGCCGTATCGATTTTATACAAAGCAATGATCGCGCTTTGTACAACATAGCAGTTTTCATCCTTCAAATACGGGCGGATGTTATCGCGTGTTTCCGCCGCGCCGATATCTCCCAAAGCCAGCAGCAGATATTGCTTCAGATGATAGCTTTCAGCGGTTTTTAGAATTTCCAGCAATTTGGGTACGGCTTTACCCGCACGGGCCTTCTGAAAGCCCATATGCTGGATCAGCGTGACCTTGTTATACGGATCAGGAATGTCGTCCAACATTCCCAGCAGCGTATCAACCACCTGCGCCTTTTCCTCCTCCGTTGCAGCAGTTGCCGCCAGAGACCGCCCCATAGAGGTAAAAATCGCCTGATGGGTCTGAATATCGCCGCCCGCTTCCGCGCGGGTTTTCTCCAGCGCCGCCATAATCGCCGCAAATGTCGTACTGTTATTGCGTGAAATGATCGACAGCGCCCCTGCGGCCGCGCTGCGCACACCAAATACCTTGTCATCTAGCAGAGCGGTTAAAGCCGCCTTCACATCCTGCCGCCCCATCAGATGGTAATTAGCAAGATTTCCGGCAATCATGGTTTTCAATTCCGTACCGCCGTGTTGCGACGCGTCAATCAATGCCTTGACCGCCTCTTCCGGCACGGTGTCCGCAGCACTGTCACGTATCAACCCGCCCAGCATAATGGCAGCTTCCGTGCGGATATTATCCGGCTGTTCGCTCAGCAAAATAGCGGCAAGTCCCGCATCGAGCTCGGCCGTGTCTTTGCCCGCAACAGCGGCGTCCAGATAACGGGTTTCAATCCGCGCTTTGTCCAGCGGCTTGGTGCGGCTGCACATCGTGACGCTGTAACCGTCGGGGTCGTCCTTATCCCATGATTTATGCGCATAAATCAGATAATCTTTTTGATCCTCAAAATTCCAATAGGCGCAGCCATGACGCGGCAAACCGATCACAAATTCTTTGCCCGGACTGCCTTTCCAGATCTTGTCCACACGAATGATGATGCGGTCAGCATAACCGGAGGTGTTTTTGGCCATTTGCGTGACCTTACCGGCAAACACGGCACGCGCCTTTTCCATCGCCTCGGCAGGACTGCCCGGCCCGGCACAGGAACAAGCCTGCGCCACAGCAGGCATCAAGAACAAAAGGGTAAAAACCGCAACCGCCGGTAAAAAACGCATCATCGCTCTCCTTTTAGATTTCGTCTATTTTATTTTAGACGACACAGAAGCGCGACTCCTTTGAAAAAATTTCTGAAAAAAATCAGAGCGCTTTTACATCATGCGAGAGCAGATTTTCATCGGCATCAAAATAGAATTTTCCGGTGAATTTTTTACCATCCAGAAAAATCGGGAACCAGAACTCATCATCCGCCCACATTTTATCATAAGGAATAGCGGGAATATCAAACCATTGCGGCTTCATTTCATCGCTTTCCACGGGCTCGCCTTCGTATTCCTCGGCTTTGAAAACATGTACTTCCAGCATTTCGGGGCTGCCCTCGAAAAAGAATTCCAACACGCCGCGTTTATCGATTTCCCCGACGGTAATGCCCGCCTCTTCCAGAAACTCGCGCTTGGCCGCCTCTTCAATCGTTTCGCCTTGCTCAAGCTTGCCGCCAAAACCGTTCCAACGTCCCGCGCCGAAACCGCGTTTTTTCATCCCCAGCAGAATACGCGGCGGCTGGCATAGCAGACACAGGGTCAGCACTTTCTTTTTCAGGGCGGTCGTCACGGCACATCTCCTCTTTTTTTAAATGATTTGCGCCCGCACCCTAACGCCCTGCCTGCGATTGTGCAAGGGAGAAATACCGCAGATGCTCTCAACGGCGCGGCACAGGGAAACGGTAGCGGCCTCCGGTGACTTTCGTGCTTTTGGCAAAGCTGCCATAGGTGTCGACAATCTCGTTGAAGGCGGCACTGATCTTCTGCGGCGGCTTTCTTGAATTCCCCAGCGCCGTAATTTTCTTTTCGGCATCGGCAAGACGCAGTTTGGCATATGTGCTGGAACGCACTTCCTGCCCGGACATATTCGTCCATTTAACTTCGTCTTTTTTGTCCTTGCTATCAGTTTGATGCGCCAAAGGAATGACCAGCCCGGCGAAACCGACGGATAATATTGCGGAATAAAGCACAGGCGCAAAACCGTAAAGCGGCACCATCGCCCCGGCCATGGCAAGAATAATACCGCCGATGATCAGCACGCCCAGAATACCGCCGGCGAGCTCATGGTCATGCAGACGGAAATTCTTCCACTTCGCATGCGTATTCTGCAGCTTGTTCTTCAGCTTTTCCGTCAGGGGAGTTTTTGGGACTGTTTTGCTTTTCATTGCAGGGCTCCTATTTCTCGTGCAGGCATCACGTGCCGCGTTTTACCGAAATTTGGAGAGCCCCTGTGATCCGTCTCGATATAGACCGGATGTGACCACTCAATCAATTATTACCATAACTTTTATGCTGCCGTCAACAGTGCCATATTTTATTAACCGCTTCTTAATATGATTAATATATAACATTAACTATGAAGGCTAACCATATGATATACATTTTTGTTTTTATGGTTTGCAGTTTAACGATGCTGCATAAGGAAGCCCATGCCGCCGCAACGGATGACTGGCTCATCCAACTCGGTGCCTTTCACAGCAAAACTCTCGCCACGCAAACATGGCAGGAATTAAACGCGAAACACGCCGCCATACTGGACGGGCTGACAGCCGAATATCAGGAAACCGTCGATGATAAAGGGGAAAACCTGTTCCGCCTGCGTGCCGGACGGTTTGCCGCACGAGATGAAGCAAAAAC
>SBHI01000079.1 GCA_006226225.1 Alphaproteobacteria bacterium | reverse complement strand
TCCCATCTGTCTTCTATCTTGTCGAATTTTCCGCCGTCATGTTTTTCATCCCAGATATCTTCACGATGGTCGCGGATATCTTCGCGGCGATCACGCACGTCTTCACGGCGGTCACGCACATCTTCGCGATGATCGCGCACATCTTCCTTACGGTCGCGAAAATCTTCGCGGCGGTCGTGATAATCCTCACGGCGGTCGCGGATATCTTCGCGGTGATCGCGCCAGTTTTCGCGGCGGTCACGGATATCTTCACGACGGTCGCGCACATCTTCGCGGTAATCGCGGTGATATTTCGGGCCACCATCCATTTCAGGCGCTGCCGCTTCTTCCGCATAGGCCGGGCCGGAAAGTCCGATGGTCAAAACCGTGACCGCTGCCATTGTTAAAGCACGTCCTGTCAGAAATCGTTCTGTTACAAATCGTCGCATATGTCTTCTCCTTAGAATTACTGAATGTGTTGTGTATTTTGCTTTACTGGTTGATAAATCTTGTCTTTTTATCGGGTGTTTTACCGCTTCTATTGGTTATACGTTTTGTTTTTGCAAAACCCTGCGCCTATTTTGCAAAAAAAAATTTAAGTTTTTTTAAAGCTTTCTAAGTAATGATAAAAAGACGGTATTTTTAAAGGATTTTTCGATGAAACAGCTGATTGTCTCCCTTGTTTTTCTGGTTATCTGGCTTCCTTCCCTGCTTTTTGCCGCTGGAAACACCTCTTTTTCACCGCCGCTGGAGCAAAGCGATGCCTGGAAAGGCCCTTATAAAAAGTGGAAAATCGAAAAACGGAGTTTTTATTTCAACGGTTTCAAACCGGAAATGCTGATACATGCCAATCTCAGCACAAAATCAGGCCCTTACCCTGTTGTTATCAAAGCTGATTTCATGGAATGGCTGTATGGCGGCGGACGACGCAAGATCAAATCCGGCGCAGTTTATATTACAGGACGGCGGGATTTTCCGTTTGTCACGCAATGGGGGCTGGAACATGATGCCGGATTAAAATACGGCATCGGAAAGATGCGTTTTAACGGTTTGTTCCTGTTCACACTGTTTTTCTGCCTTGCCTTGCCGGTTCTGCTGGCACTCTGGCTGATGGTGGACGAGGTCACGATCGACACGCCGCAGGAACGCAAACGCAAATATCTGGATTTTGTCGAACTGGTAAAAGACATCGAAAACCGCGCCCAGGGTAATCCCGTCTGGCTGCGGCGCAAAACCATCCGGCTTGCCTTTTTGGGTTATCTGGTCGTCATCGGCAGTATTTTGCTGATGCTGCCGGTCGGTCTTGGGCTTGGCGCGGCTCTGGTTGTCCTGACAGGCGGTAATGCAGGCGTCGCCAAACTGGCCTTTATCATCGCGGCAGTGCCGATCGGCTTTGCATGGCATATGGGAAAATCGCTGCTCTCTCCGTCTTTTGACTATGAAGGCGTTGAAGTCACCGCAAAGGACTGCCCCAAACTTTTCGCCCTACTCGAGGAAATCTGCCAAAAGGCAAACGGGCCTATGTTCAAACGCGTTTTCATTGATAACCAGCTCAACGCCTCCGTCACGCGCAGCGGCGGATTGCTGGGATTCTTCGGTATGGGCCCCGTTGTACTGACAATCGGGCTGCCGCTGATGCAATCGCAAACATCCAAACAGCTTTCCGGCGTGATCGGGCATGAATACGGCCATGTTGCGGCCAAGGATAATGTCTGGGGGCAATGGGTTTACCGCATCCGTAACAGTTGGCTGGTGCTGGATGACAAGCTGCGCTTTGAACATCTCTGGTACACACTGAAACTGAACCGTTTTTATGAATGGTTTATCGCCACCTTCAGCGCCTACAGTTTCGCCCTGTCACGCAGCTGCGAATACGAAGCCGATGCTTTTTCCGCCCGCGTTGCCGGAAAAGACGCGATGGCAGAGGCTTTATCCTCCCTTGCCGTCTATGGCGATCAATATGACGGCACATTCTGGCGCAATATCTGGGAACGCAGCGATAAAGGCGAAAATCTAAAAAATATTACGCCCTATCAGGAAATCCCGTCATTTTTCAACAATCTGGGCGATGTATCAGACAGTATTGAACAGGCGCTCAAGCGTAAAACCGACTATACCGGAACGCACCCCTCCGTTTCCGACAGGCTGGCCGCACTGGGGACGGAATTTTCCGTTCCCGAACCGCCGACCCCCGATCATTCCGCCGCAACGGCATTGCTGGAGGATATGGCGGAAAAGCTGGCCGACGACTTCAGCCGTGAATGGCAAGAAAAAGCACAAGAACATTGGGAAAACCGTCAGGAAGAGCGCCAGCATTGGCAAAGCCGTTATGAGGAGCTGAAAACCAAGCCTGTCAAAGATATGGAAGAGGAGGATTTGCGCGAGCTGATCAGCGCCGCAGGCCGCATGGAAGATGATGCACTGTATTACAAAGCCAGTGAAGAGATGCTGCACCGCCATCCCGACAGCACCGGTGCCCTGCTGAATTGCCTGTGGTACAGATTGATGATCGAAAAAGATGAAAGCCAGCTGGCGGAAATGGAAAAACTCCTGAAAACACATCCCTCCTATACGGCTGATGTCTGCGGCTATGCCATCGAATTTTTTGAGAAAGCAGGACGTCCGGAAGAGGCAAAACCCTATCACGACAAGCTGGATGACTGGCATTATCTCAGCCGTGCGGCAAATGACGAACGCGATGCCATTTTATCCGCAGACGAGTTCAAAGAACATGACCTACCCGAGAAAGCGCTGGTCTATCTGTCAGAACATGCCGAAAAACATCCGATTATCGCCCGCATTTATCTGGCGCAAAAGGATGTCAAATATATGCCGGAATTCCCGTGCTATGTCATCGCCTATAAAACCAAACCCGGTTTTTGGGCATCACAGAAAAAGGTCGATGAAGATGTGATGCAGTTTATTTATGAATCCGGCCTGCCGGAGGAATTTCTGTTTATCGAAGCCGACGGTGTCAGCGGTCTTGAGAAAAAACTGAAACAGATCAACGGCGCGCAAATCTATCAAAAGGCAAAATGAGACATTCTCCGCATCTTGACAAAAGGGCGGATTCACGCGACACTTTCCGCATAAGCCTATCGGCTTCCCGTCCGCGGAAAGGGCTGCGCCCGACTTAAACAAGATAAAAGTCATATATACGGTTTTCCTTGGCCTGTTTTGGCGGACGCAGGCATAAATGATGAAGGAGATCGTCAATGTCTGAAAAACCCTCCCCCAATACAGTTCTATCCGCACCGCGTCAGAAACGCCGTTATTTTCACGGGCGTCTGAATTTTGAACAACAGAAAAAACAGGCGAAAGACCTGCTGAAATCCCTGCGCAACGGTGATGCCGCAGCCGCTGCGCGTTTTGCCGCCCATCATCCGCAAGCCGCGGCAAAATCCGCACCGCAGCTGGCGGATGCCCAATCCGTCATTGCACGGGAAAACGGCTTTGCCAGCTGGCCGAAAATGAAAGCGCATTGCGATGCGCTGGCACTGGCAAAAAAGCAGATCGAAAGCGGCACAATCCCCACTCGCGACACGGCGCGCACAACCCATATCCGCTGTGGCTCGGATATCAAACACGGGCTGGAAATTGCCGGTTTCCAAGGGCAGTTTCTGGAATTTGCCGATCCTTACTGTCAAGGGCCTGTTCCCGATCTGCCGCTGCCGGAATTCCTGCAAATCCGCGCGGAATTTATTTCACAAAACTATAGCATCACATTGAAAGACGCGCTGGCGCGGCAGCAAAAGGAATATGCCGCCGTCACGGATTTCTCCGGCTGCGACCAATTGGTCTTATGGTTCGAACATGATGCTTATGATCAGTTCATTCTGGCCTTTTTGCTGGAAACGCTTGCCGCCGTAAAACTGCCTAAAACCTACGAAATCATCTGTGTGGACAATGTACCGGGCGTTCCCGATTTTATCGGGCTGGGGCAGCTTTCGCCCGAAGCTTTGCAATATTTGTGGGAGCATGAGCGCCGCGCGGTCACAACGGAAATGACGGCACTCGGAACGAAAGTCTGGCAGGCCTACCGCAAAGCGGATTTTTCTGTACTGCTCTCCCTTGCACAAAACGGTACGCCCGCCATTCCGCAAATGGCGGGGGCAATTTTGCGGCAATTGATGGAGCTGCCTTCCCTGCAAAACGGGCTAAGCCTGACGCAACAGCTGGCGCTGGAAATTTTGTCGGAACACGGGTCTTTAAAAGCAGGGCAGTTATTCGGCATCCTGACGACGGAAAAAGAACCGCTGCCTTTTTTGGGGGATCTGATGTTCTGGGATGTGCTGGCGCAGATGGCGCGGGCGAAAGACGCGCCCTTTGACAGAGATAATCCGTCCCTGCCATGGCATCAACAACAACTAACATTGAATGAGACCGGCACAAAACTTCTACAGAATTATCTGGATTTCCTGTCTCTGTCACCGCCGCCGCGCTGGGTCGGTGGCTGCGAAATCCGCGCCGATCACCCCTGCCCGCGCTGGGATCATGAACGGCAATCTATTGTTTAAGGCAAATCAAGCTCATCAGCAGCGCGGCGTAGAATCGTCGCGCTGTTTTGCAGTGCCGCCTGCTCCGCCGCATCGCATTCCGGGTAAATACTGCGTATAACCCCGCCTGCGGCGATAATACGCGGCATCGATAATGTGACATTTTTCACACCCGCAACTTCTTCCGTCAGCATGGCGCAAGTCAGAACCGTCTGCTCGTCATCCTGAATGGCCTGTGCAATCCGTGCCATTCCCGCGCCGATACCGTACCATGTCGCGCCCTTACCCTGAATGATGCGATAAGCCGCACGGCGGACACCGTCATCAATTTTTTCGCGCAATTCCTCTGTGACGGGAATGCCCGCTTGCTGTGCAAAGGATGACAGCTTCAAATTGCCAATTGTCGCACCCGACCAGTGCAGCACTTCGGAATCGCCGTGCTCACCCATCACATAAGCATGCACGGAATGGCTGGAAACACCCAGATGCCGCCCCAGCAATGCGCGAAAACGCGCCGTATCCAGAATCGTTCCCGATCCGATCACACGGCTCGCAGGCAATTTATGACTTTTGGCCGCGATATCCGCCGCCAGATGCGTCATGATATCGACAGGATTCGTTGCAATCAGCAGAATCGCCTCCGGCGCAACGTCCAGTATTTGCGGAATAATCTCTTCAAATACGGCCGCATTGCGTTTTAGCAGATCCAGCCGCGTTTCCCCCGGCTTCTGGCTGACACCGGCGGCAATCATCACGATTCCCGCTCCTGCCAGATCAGCATATTCTCCCGCCCGCACGCGTACAGGCGC
>SBHI01000064.1 GCA_006226225.1 Alphaproteobacteria bacterium | reverse complement strand
CCGGAACCGCGTTTTCAGGGCTTCCTGTCTCGGAAACGGCTGCATTGCTGGTTTGGCAGGTTTCAGGCGGGCATCCGCCGTTTCAGGCAAAAAGCTATAAGGCCGAAGATATTCGCCGTGCCATCGACAATGCGGCAATCGGCTTTCCCGCATTGGTGGCGGCTTTTGACAACCCTGACACGCCTTATTATGCCGTACCTGATCTGGATAAAGCGCCCGCCTATAATGACTATGCCCATCTGGAACGACTGGGCGAGTGGGGATATGTTGAGAAACTGTAAAAAAAAGTGTAAATTAAACTGATTCTGTAAAAAATAGAGACGGATACAAGAAAGACTTAAAGAAGTGGCTGACAAAGACGATAATAAGAAAAAAGCGCAGGAGACTGAAAAAAAGCAGGCTGCGAAAGCTTTTGAGGTTTCCCACACGCCTCAGGACGAGGCGTTGGAAGAGCAGGCTGCCAAAAGCGGTAGCGCCGTCAGTCTTGAACAGTTTAAAAAGCGCGCCCGCGACGAGAAAATCCGTCAGGATCATTTTGAAAATCTGTCCGCTTTTGTTCAGAACAAGGCCGCGCAGATTTCCGCGCATTTCCTGCTGCCCGCCGGATCAAAAGTCGCGGATATGGGCTGCGGCACGGGAGAAATCACCTATGCGTTGGCACTGCTGAATCCCCGCGTAGAATTTCTGGGCATTGACCGTGACCCGAAATCCATCGAAACCGCAAAAAAGAACTATGACCTGTCCAATCTGGCCTTCCGCTGCGAGGCCATTGACGTTTCCAGCTTTCGTGACGAAGGGCTGGACGGCATCATCAATTCCAATATTCTGCATCAGGTTTATTCTGAACACGGCTATAGCATGCAATCGGTCACCAGAATGCTGGAGGCGCAGATTAAAAAGCTGAAACCGGGCGGAACAATGCTGATCCGTGATTACATGATGCCGCCGGCGGATGAATTTGCGCTGCTGGAATTTCCTTTGTCACAGAAAAACGGCAAAAACGCCGTCGATATGTCCGATGCGGATTTGCTGATCCGCTTTGCGCAAACCGCTCGGCCTTTTGATTCCGCCGGTTGCGAAGGTTTCTTTCTGGAAGAGCTGCATGACCTGCTGCGGGAGGATACGCGACTATTCCGCCTGCCGCGCAAATGGGCGATGGAATTCCTGTACCGCAAAGACGAGCGCGTGCGCTGGGAAAAAGAGCTGGGGCAGGAATACACATTCTTTACCTATCAGGATTACCGCCGTGAATTTGCCCGCCTTGGCATGCGCATGGTTTATTCCGCGCCTTACTGGAACCCCTGGGTGATAGAAAACCGCTATAACGGCAAATTCCAGCTTTACACCGAAGATGGCAATCCACTGCCGCCGCCTGCCACCAATTATTTCATTATCGCGCAAAAAGCGGGAGAAAAGGGCAGCCTGCTATTGGAAGAACGTCGCCCGCTACAGGATAAGCCTTCCCATCTGGATATCGTCACCGTACGCGATACCCGCAGCGGCGAACTTCATGAAATGGTGCGTGAACCTGATGACTATTCCGATATCATCCCTTACCGCTTGACCGAAGACGGACGACTATTGGTTTACGTGATCAACGGCGCGCCGCGCCCTGTCGTCAATGCCGTCATCCGCGGCAACAATAATCTGGATGGCAAGACTTGGTCGGGGCATCTGATCGAACCGATTACTATGTCGGTTGATGAGTTCGGCAGTGATGCGGCCGCCAACAAACTCGCTATTTTGAAATTCGTGGAAAAACAGATCAATCTGAAACCCCGCCCGCATGGCGAAATCGAAGTCGGCCTGCCGTATTTTCCGTCACCTGACCGCATTGACGAGGCCATCGAGCCTGTCTATGTCGAGGTGCGGGCACCGAAAAAACCAAGCTGGCGCTATTTACCGCCACAGCAGGAGGATCAGCCTGCATACAGCGCATGGGGACGGATTTGCGAACTTGAAGCCACCGATATTCTGCATGCCGCGCAGGTCGGTGTGCTGCCTGACCCACGGCTTGAAATCCGCGTTTTCGAACTGATGATGCGCCTTGGCCTGCCGTTCCCGAAATGGGTCGGCGAACAAATGCCGACCGTTGGTAAAAAGCGCAGCAATATTATGGCCGAAGACGGCGTTGCTCTTTTGGATGCCGTCGAGAAAAAGAAATTCGTTGAAAGCGATGAGCCTGCGGAACATTTGCGCGCCATCCGCTCCGTCTTTGTGGAAGAGGGGTATACGCAGGGCTCAACACGCGGTTTGACCTCGCAAAACGTCGAATTCATTGTCACGGATGACGGCATCGAAAACATTGCCATCGTTATGCCGCTGACCCATAACTGGGATGACGGCTTGCTGGTAGCCCTGGATCCGCAGATGCTGCCAGCCCCGCAGCGTATGGGCGGGTCAGGTGCCATGTTAACGGCTCCCAGCTTTGTGCTGCCGAAAGATGTGCGTAATGTGCAGGAAGCCAAGCAGTTTATTGCCGATAAATTCAAACTGGATCCTGCTGATGTCAAACAGCTCGGCCAGAGCTATTTCACCCATACCGGCGTAACACCGCAACGGGTCTATCCCTTTGCCATCGTTGCAGATGCACAAGCGAGTCTGCCGCCAAAATGGAAATACTGCGCTGCAAAACGCGTCTGGATTTTATGTTACTGCTTCCGCTGCTTTAGCGGGGATTTGCTGAAAGGGATTGCCCGCACACATATGCTGATGGATCAGGGGCATGGACTATCACCAACCCGTCGCGCAGAGCTGGGAAAAACCCGTGATTTTCGTCTGTCTCTGGAAAAGGAAGAGCTGTATCAAGCCGGAATCAACAGCCCGCACCGTATTCCCTCGCGCATTCTAGGCGAAAAAAGCTATCAGGGGCATATCCATCTGGACAAAACAAAAACCGTGAACCTGTCGCAGGAGCTGATTAATGCCAGCATACGCGTTGATGTCGGCGAAAATCTGACTGCCATTCGTGACGCATTTGTTTCTTTAACGGAGACGAAAGATGTTCGCGCATTGGATAAAGACATTCACGGCGTGAAAGAACAGCTGCTGAAAAACAAACCGCTGGCGGCACCAAAACGCGGCGACCACGGCAGCGGGCCAATCGGCGGATAAGGATCGGACGGATGACGGCCAAGGGTGTTCCGCAAATTTTCGACCGCAAAATATTGCGTACCAAACGTGACCGTGCCGCGGCACAGGCGGGCGCATATGACTTTCTGCACCGGCAGGCTGCCGAAGCACTGTATGAGAGAATTCTGCCGGTCAAAACGCCGCTCGCCGATTTTCTGGTCTGGGGCGGTCACTCTGACCGACTATGCCGACTGTTGGCTGAAAGGTCGGACACCAAAAACATTATCTGGGCGGATTTGTCACAGAAATTGCTGCAAAGCCATAAGCCGAAAGACTTGCCGCAAAACTGCCATATTGTCGCGGCAGATGAGGAATGCGTGCCTTTTCCACAGCACAGCTTTGATGCCGTTCTCAGCAATCTGACGCTGCACAGCGTTAATGACCTGAAAGGGGCTCTTATTCAAGCGCAGCGCATTTTGAAACCGGCACGCCCGTTTATGGCATCTGTTTTCGGCGGTGTCACACTGGCTGCTGTGCGGCAGGAATTGCTGCGCCTTGAAACGGAGCATAGCGGCGGCGCCGCGCCGCGCATTTTTCCCTTTGCCGATATCCGCGCAATGGGGGATATGATCAAGGCGATCGGCTTTGCCGAACCGGTGATGGATAGCGAACGTTTTGATATCAGCTATAACTGCCTAGATGATGCGCTGGCCGATTTGCGCGGTATGGGGGAGGGCAATATCCTGACAAACCGCTTGAAAAAACCGCTAACGCGCAATATGCGTGACATTTTGGCGCAACATTTGCTGCGCGAAGGGGTTTTGACGGTAGAAGTCGAAATCGTCTATATGATCGGCTGGTCGCCGAACAGAACAAACGCGGCCTGAACAGACCTAATGAAGTTTGAACTCACCATCGCAGAATGAAAATTCTTCCGGCTTGATAAGTTCTTTATGCGCCACCACCACGGAATGCAGTTTTCCTTCGATTTCCCGCGTCCAGAAGTCTAAAAAACGTTTTAATTCAGGGAAGCGGGGCGCCAGATCATATTCCTGCCAAATATAGCTTTGCAACAGCATCGGATGATCAGGCAAATGATACAGGATCTCTGCCGTCGTCAGGCGGTAGTCTTGTAATTGGAGCCCAAGGCTTGACATATTCTTATAACTCCCTATACATTTATGCACTATTCTTATTATATTTAACTGCTTTTACAGCAATTCTAATAACAATATTACCAAAAAAAGCTTTAGAAATCATCTATTTTATGCAGATAAGGGAGGCAAGCACCTGTTTTCAAAGAAAAGTTTTTAAGGTTGCGCATAAAAAAACAGGGCATAAAGCCCTGTTTTTCCTATACTGTGCCTTAAATTCTTATCGGTCTTATTGACCGCGCATTTTGCGCTGAACTTTCATCATCAGACCCGGCATTTTCTTTGCCATGGTCATTTTCCCTTTGATGCCGCCGTCATTGGCTGCGGCCTGAATCTCTTTCATATCGGCGCGAATGTCCGCGTCGCTGCAAATGGCGACAAAAGCCTGTTTCTGGCCTTCCGGAATTTTCTGGTTTGCCTGAACAATTGCAGCGAAGCCGTCCATTTGTTCATCAAAGCTTTTTTCCTGCAATGCGGCAATCTGCTCCTGCTCTTCTTTACTGAACAGGTTGTTTACCATTTCGGACAGTTGTTTCGGATCAAACATGTTTTTCTTCCCTCTCATCGTAAAATATTTATGCGGGCCTTTTTAGCCCCTCAAGAAACCTGAAGTTAACATATCATTAATAATTTACTATGTCAAATAAAAACGGTAAAAATACGCGTAAGAAAAAACGGGATGCATTACGCATCCCGTTCAATCTGTTCAATCCTTATAATTTAAGGATTAAAGGCCGAATTTCTGGCGCATTTTCATCGCCAGTTGCATGCCTTTTTGCATCAGCTGCGGCTGAGACAGTTTGCCTTCCTGTGCTGCTTCTTCGATTTCCTTCATGTCCTGACGGATTTCGGGATCGCGAATAGCTTGTGCCATAACTTTACCTTGCGGGATTTTCGCGTTGTTTTCAAAAATCTCGGCCAGACCGTCCATTTTTTCTTCAAACGGCTTGCTTTCCAGTTCGACCAGTTTTTGCTGTTCTTCTTTGCTAAAAAGCTGGTTGAAGAGTTTTCTCATATCTCCGGGGTTCATAGCGGCTCCTCCTTAAAAGTGGGCTGTGGTTTCGTTTTCATTTTCCTTATTTTGGAGGGCAGATTAGCATATGGCATAATCACCCGCAAGGAGAAAACATAAAATAATTTGATAAGGTCACAGCAGGGGTTTTAGGATGCGCTGCCCGCAGCATCGGACAAGGCATGTGCGGAAACCGTCTCTGCTTCCAGATGGCGGTTTTGCGCCGCATTGACAAAAAGCTGTGCCGCGCCGCCATAGGCCGCGTCCGGCGCAAGCGTCTCCGCCACCAGCTTCTCGACATTATCGCTGTTTTTACCTGCCGCGTTGTGTTCTATGGCGTTTTTGATATGCACGGTATGGGCAATCAGCGCCGCGCCGCCCATTTCCAGACATTTTGCCGCATAGATCTGTTTCATTGTCTCTTGTTCGATAATAAAGAAAATGTCGTATTTCAGGGCAGGGGGCAAATGTTTACTTAAAGACAGCAAAACATCGACATCTGCGCAACGCAGATACTGTGCGCGGTCGGTTTGCAACCAGGCCTGTAGATATTCTCCGGCGGAAGAGAGATCCCGGCTTTCCGCCCGCTGTTTGCCCGCAGCGACGTAATCATCCAGAAAACGGCCGCCGTCAACCGCCATCCGGTGCGCATCCTCCAGCAATTTATCAAACCGGATATAATTCACACCGCTGGCACGATAACCATCGAATTCTTTATAGAAGGGACCGCGGTCAAGCGCGATAATATTGCCAAACTGATAACGTGCCGCCTGTTCCGGCGTTTTCAGCTCCGTATAAAAACGGATATAAACGCCGGCAATATCATCTGCGGATAGATGTTCCAGCATCGGATGCGCCAGTTCCCCCACATCGCTTTCCGTGCCGCCTGTCGCTGACTGCGGCAGGCCGATGTCTTTAAAGCCTTTCTGCAGCGCTGCAGAAAGTGTTTCATCGCCGTCTTCTGCTGCCAATAAAGCCTTGTCCAGCAGTAATTCCAATGACAAACGGTACATCTGAGTCGTCGTCAGGAAATGCGCCAGCCGCGCCTGTGCAGTTTCACTTACGCCGATCTCCCAGATATTGAAATATTTGTCGGAGACCAGTATATCCGCAGCAGAGCCGATGGTATTCTGGATATTTTGCGCATCCGCATGAACGCGAATAGGTCTTGTCAACGGCGTGCGGTCATTCTTTCTGCCGCTGCCCTCGAGAAATTCACCAAGTGTAAAATAATAAGACATCTGCTTCTTAAATCTTTTGTTATATGGTTTCTTTATGTCCGCATGCGGTGCCGCATAATATACTAGGCGAAAGCCCTGCGATATTGTACCCTTGAAAATAGAAGAATATCAAACAGAACATCAGTTTTCTAGAATATGAGCGGTTCGAGCTTTTTCATCGATAAAACACTCGCGGCGGAGACAACAAGCAAATTCTCCACGCGCTCCCGTTTCCTGATTGTTGCGGCAATCAGTATTCTCTATGGTGCGATCGCGCTTGCAATTGCGGCATTCTTTCTGAATATGAGCAGCCACTCCCTGATGGGCGTGACCGCCGTTTACATCTACGGAATTCTCGGGGGGCTGGCGATTTTGATGCTGAAACGCATCTTTGCCCGCGCCGAACAAAACCGCCAGATTCTGTTTGATGTCCTTGACCGTAGCCCTGATGCGCAGGCGATCACGGATCGTGACGGCAATATCCTTTACGCCAATCAGACATGGAAGAATTTTTACGGCGAAAAGGAAATTTTGGCCTATCAGGATGTTGCGGATATTTTCTTTCGTCCGCACAAGCTGCGGCAAATACTGCAGGCCTATTTCGCCAAACATGACGGCACACCACCGGCACAGCAGGATTTTTCTTTTGTCGGGCGCACAACGGATAACACCCGCTGGCTGAAAATAATCGTTCACCCGATTACGGATTGGCCGGATCATAACCAATGGTTCGTGCATGACGTCACGCATGAATATCAGGAACAGCAGGTTTCCGAAGAGCAATATCAGGAAATGAAAAACCTGTTTTCCCATCTGCCCGCAGGGCTATGCATCACAAACGAAAAAGGTATAATTATACAAATAAACAATAAATTAAATGACTTTCTTAATGTTATAGATAAAAAGATAAAATTCCACGATCTCTTCGTTACGCCGCCTGAAGATAAAAGCGCACCATATTCTTTGTTTAAAGACGGGCGCAAAATCCAGTCCGGTCATTACAAGATAAAATCTGACAGCGGTGCGGAAAAACATGTCTTTCTGCTGCATTGCATTGTACCGCAAAAAAACGGTGCTATTCGCGGCTATACCGTCTTTTATGACCCGACAGAACAGAACCTTGCGCAAAAACAGGGCAATGCCGAAAAACTGGCGGAAGATATCGGCGGTTATTTTCAAGAGCTGTTTACAGCCGCACCGCTGGGAATGTGTACGGTCACGGCTGATTTGGAAATCACACATTGTAACAGTGCCTTTACACAGCTGTCCGGCCGCGATAATTGCCTGAACATGCCGCTTTCCTCTTTTGTCGTCAAAGACCAGCAGGAGCCGCTGCGGCAATGGATTACCCAGATTGCGGACACAAACGGGGCGGAAGAAGCGCATGCGCTCGAAATCGGTTTTTTACAGGAGAAGGGGCAATTACCCGTTTGCGTTTACGCGCATAAAATCACGGAAAACGAGCTGGCGCTGTGTTTTGTTGACCTGACGCAACAGAAAAATCTGGAGCAGCAATTCAGCCAGTCGCAGAAAATGCAGGCTGTCGGTCAGCTTGCCGGCGGTATCGCGCATGATTTCAACAACCTTTTGACGGCCATGATCGGCTTTTGCGATCTGCTATTGCTGCGGCACAAGCCGGGAGATCCGTCCTTTGCCGATATCATGCAGATCAAGCAGAATGCCAACCGCGCCTCCAACCTTGTGCGCCAATTGCTGGCATTCTCGCGCCAGCAGACCCTGCAGCCGAAAATACTGGATTTGACCGATGTGCTCAGCGATCTGTCGCATCTGCTGCAGCGCCTGATCGGTGCAACAATCCAGATGAATATTAAGCACGGCCAGAATCTGTGGTCGGTGAAATGTGATGAAGGCCAGCTGGAACAGGTCTTGATCAATCTGGCCGTGAATGCGCGCGATGCGATGGCAGGCGGGGGAACGCTGGATATTATCACGGAAAATTACAGCAATGACAAAATGGAAAGCCTGAGCGGAGATGAATTTCTGCCCGCAGGCGATTGGGTGCTGATCAAGGTTTGCGATACCGGTACTGGCATACCGCCCGATGTGATGCGCCGTATTTTCGAACCGTTTTTCTCGACCAAGGAAATCGGCTCCGGCACAGGGCTGGGGCTGTCAACGGTTCACGGTATTGTCCACCAGACAGGCGGTTATTTAAGCGTCGACAGTGTCGTCAATGAAGGCACAACCTTCACGATTTACCTGCCGCGCCATCAGGTTCAGGAGAAAGGCGACAGTGCCGAGAAAGCCGAGCCTGAAAAACCGGTCAAGGACGAGGCCTCCGAAGATTTGACGGGAACAGCCGCCATTCTGCTGGTCGAAGATGAAGATGCCGTACGCACCTTCAGTTCACGCGCTCTTAGCAATAAGGGCTATAAAATTGTGGACGCGCCACATGGCGAAGCCGCGCTGGAACTGCTGGAAAACATGAAGATTGATATCGAATTGCTGGTCACCGATGTCATCATGCCGGAAATGGACGGCCCGACATTGGCAAAGCATTTGCGGCGGCTTTATCCGAAGCTGAAAATCATCTTTATGTCCGGCTATTCCGAAGACCGCTTCAAAGAGGAATTCGGTAAAAACACGCATTTCCTGCAAAAGCCGTTCACCCTGCAGCAGCTGGCGAAAAAGGTCAAAGACGTGCTGGAAGAATAGTGCGGCGCATTCCGTAAAAAAATCCCTTGCATTTTTTTGTAAACAGGCGTATTTTCGCCTTAAGTTTTATACAGTCATGTATAAAGCCTGTCTCCTGAAATTGACGATTGGATTTTGGAGGCGAGCTTTCCGAAGCTCGCCCATCTCTCTTGGCACATTCAGGACTTAAAACAAGATTTGTGGAATAAAGATGAAAACGACACCGCTTGAAAGCCGTATTGCACGTATTGTCGAACCCGTTCTGGAAGATATGGGGTTCGAACTGGTGCGCGTTCTCCTGATCGGCGGCATGCATAACCCGACCCTGCAAATCATGGCCGAGCCGCAGGCGGAAGACGGCGTTATGGGTGTTGAGGATTGTGCGGATATCAGCCGTGCGCTTTCTGCCGTGCTGGATGTCGAAGACCCGATTGAAAACCGCTATACGCTGGAAGTCAGCAGCCCCGGACTGGACCGCCCGCTGACGCGCCCGAAAGATTTTTTGCGCAGCACCGGTCTGGAGGCGCGGATCGAGCTTGACCAGCCTTTTGAAGGCCGTAAACGTTTCAAAGGCCGCATCATGGCGGCAAATGACAAAGAATTCACATTGGAAACGGAAGAGGGGGAAACGCTGGATATCGATTTTGCCGCCGTTTCCCGCGCAAAACTGGTTCTGACGGATGAATTGCTGGCATTGGCAAAACAACAGCAAGATGCCGCGCACACGGAAAAACAACAAGACAAGACACAATAAACCAACGCAAACACTAAAAGCAAAAGAGGACGAAAATGGAAATATTACAGGTTGCAGACGCCGTTGCGCGTGAAAAAGGCATTGAACAGGAAGTTGTTCTGGCCGCAATGGAAGAAGCTATTCAAAAGGCCGGACGTTCCAAATACGGCCATGAATTTGATATTCGTGTCACCATTAACCGTCAAAGCGGCGACATCAAACTGTTCCGTTATCAGGAGGTCATCGAAGATGATGCCGAAATGGAGAGCGAAAGCGCCCAGATTTTCCTGAAAGACGCGCTTGCCACGCATCCTGACATCAAAGTCGGCGAGTTCATCATCGAACCGCTGCCGCCGCTGGATTTTGGCCGTGTTGCCGCCCAGACCGCGCGTCAGGTCATCATGCAGAAAGTCCGCGAAGCCGAGCGCGAGCGTCAATTTGAAGAATATAAAGACCGTGTTGCTGAAATCGTCAACGGTGTTGTCAAACGTGTCGAATACGGCAATGTGACCGTTGATCTGGGACGCGCCGAAGGCTATATCCGCCGTGATGAAACCCTGCCGCGCGAACATTTCAAAAACGGTGATCGCGTCCGCGCCTATATTTACGAAGTCCGTCAGGAACAGCGCGGCCCGCAGATTTTCCTGTCCCGTACGCATCCGGCTTTCATGGCAAAACTGTTCCAACAGGAAGTGCCGGAAATTTATGACGGTGTCATTGAAATCAAAGCCGTTGCCCGCGATCCGGGCAGCCGTGCAAAAATCGCGGTACTGTCTTACGATAACTCCATCGATCCGGTCGGCGCTTGCGTTGGTATGCGCGGTAGCCGCGTACAAGCCGTTGTGAACGAGCTGCAAGGCGAAAAAATCGACATCATTCCCTGGACGGAAGATGTTGCCTCTTTTGTTGTCAGCGCACTCGCGCCCGCACAGGTCGCGAAAGTCGTGCTGGATGAAGATGCCCACCGCATGGATGTAGTTGTTCCCGATGAACAGCTCAGCCTTGCCATCGGCCGCCGTGGTCAGAATGTCCGTCTTGCCTCTATCCTCAGCGGATGGGACATCGACATCATGACCGAGGCTGAAGAGTCCGAGCGCCGCAATGCCGAGTTCAAAACACGCTCCGCCCTGTTCATGGAAGCGCTGGATGTCGATGAAGTCATCGCGCATCTGCTGGTCATCGAAGGCTTCTCCACGATTGAGGAAATCGCGGAGACCGAGATCACTGAATTGGCGCGCATTGAAGGCTTTGACGAAGACGTCGCAGCTGAGTTGCAGAACCGCGCGGAAATCTACATCACGCAAAAAGCCGAAGAGTTCGAAAAGAACTGTAAAAAGCTGAAAATCGCCGATGATTTGATCAGCGCACAAGGTTTAACGCGCGATATGATCATCACGCTTGCCGAAAACGGGGTCAAAACGCTGGAAGATCTGGCGGATCTGGCCTCTGACGAATTCATCGAATATATCGGCGAAGAAAAAACCGATCAGGATCATGCAAATACCGTGATCATGGACGCGCGGAAAGCCGCCGGATGGTTCGCTGATGAGGAAGAAGAAGACGCTGCGGCGGAAGAGGGCGAAGACTCCGCCCTGCTGGAGGGTGCACCGCAAGAAGCATCCGGCGCCGCATAAGCCAGCCGAAAAACTGCCGTTTTCCGCCCTGTTCACGAAAGGACGGGGCGGAAACGGTTCAGATTATTTGCTGGTTTTTGACGATGAAATGGTGTAGTGCTATAAAACTGAAATCCGGTCGCCCCGCATAAAGCAGGCGGCGGATGAAAAAAGAATGAAGTATTTTAAGGATTTGGATTGCTAATGGCTGCTGAAAGCAAGGAAAAAGAACGCAAAAAATTAAGCCTGTCTGACAAAGGGACGCTGAGCCTTAAGAGCACGCCTCAGGCGCTGCAGGATAAAGCACCTTCTTCCGGAAGAGGCGTGGCGGTGGAAGTACGCCGTAAACGCAGTGCAGGCGGCACAACGCAATCAGAGCAAAATGAACAAAAAGACCATCATCTGACCGATGAAGAGCGCGAAGCCCGCTTGAAAGCGCTGCAAGGTGCCGATAAGGACACCGCAGAGCCTGCCGTAGACAGCTCTTTGCCGAAACCTCCGCCGATTGCCGAAGCGGCCCGCAAAAAGCAGGAAGATGATCGCCGCCGTCAGGAAGCACAGGAAGCACGCGAAAAAGCCGAGCTTGAAAAACAAAAAGCCGAGGCTGAAGCCGCCGCTGCCGCACCCGCGAAATCCGAAGCCGAGCGCATTGCCGAACAGCAAGCTGCCGAAACAACGCTTGACCGTAAAGCAACCGGACGCAAAACAGCCGGTTACCGTGTCGAAGAAGAGGCCGCGGAAACCGAGGAAAGCCGTGAGAAGAAAAAGCTGGCCACGCCAGTTAAACGTGGTGACCGCCGCCGCGATACCGGCCGTTTAACCGTTACACAGGCATTGAACCGCGACTTTGACGGTAATGACCGTATGCCCAGCCTTGCCGCACAGCGTCGCGCCCGTGAAAAAGAACGGATGCGTATGTCCGCGGACAAGCAAAAAATCGAACATACCAAACAAGTGCGCGAAGTCACCATTCCTGAAGCCATCACGGTGCAGGAATTGGCCAACCGTATGGCCGAGCGCGTTGGTGATGTTGTCAAAAAGCTCATGGAAATGGGCGTTATGGCGACCGCCAACCAGCCGATTGATACGGATACGGCAGAACTGATCGTCACCGAATTCGGCCACCAAAGCAAACGCGTATCGGAATCCGATGTCGAAGAAGGTCTGATGGGTGAAGAAGATGATCCGTCAGCACTGCAACCGCGCCCGCCGGTTGTAACGATTATGGGACATGTTGATCACGGGAAAACCTCTTTGCTGGATGCCATCCGCGAAGCGGATATCGCCGCACATGAAGCTGGCGGCATTACTCAGCATATCGGTGCCTATCAGATTACAATGGACGGCAAGCAGAAAATCACATTTTTGGATACGCCCGGCCACGCCGCCTTTACCGAAATGCGCGCACGCGGTGCCGATGTGACGGATCTTGTTGTTCTGGTTGTTGCCGCCAATGACGGCATCAAGCCGCAGACGATCGAGGCCATCAGCCACGCAAAGGCTGCAGGAAAACCGATTATTGTCGCTGTCAACAAGTGTGATCTGGAAGATGCAGATCCTGACAAAGTGCGTCAGGAATTGCTGCAATACGAAGTGCAGGTGGAATCTTTTGGTGGCGAGGTTCAGTGTATCGAGGTTTCCGCAAAGACCAAAAAAGGTCTGAAAGAGCTGGAAGAGGCTATTCTGCTGCAATCTGAAATTCTAGAGCTGAAAGCCAATCCCGACCGTACAGCTGTCGGCGCGGTGATTGAATCCAAACTGGAACAGGGCCGCGGCTCCGTTGCTACGGTTCTGATACAGCGCGGCACACTGCAAGTCGGTGACATCTTCGTTTCCGGCCCCGAATGGGGGAAAGTCCGCGCACTCACCAATGATCACGGTAAAAAATTGAAAAAAGGTGTTCCGGGACAGCCTGTCGAAGTGCAGGGGCTGAACGGTTTGCCGAATGCCGGGGATGATTTTGTTGTTGTGCAGAATGAAAGCCGCGCCCGTGAAATTGCCGAATTCCGTACCCGCCGTAACCGCGCTTTAGCGATTGCCAAAACCAACCGGACGGGGCTGGAGCACCTGATGCACCACATGGAAAAAGGCAATGTCAAAGAGCTGAATGTCGTCATCAAAGCCGATGTCCACGGTTCGGTCGAAGCCATTATGGGCTCGCTCACAAAACTGACGGAAGACCATCAGGAAGTACGTGTAAATATCCTGCACGGCGCTGCCGGCGGTATTACCGAATCCGATGTCACGCTTGCCCATGCATCCGATGCGCTGATTCTCGGCTTTAATGTCCGCGCCAATGCGCAGGCACGCGAGTTGGCACGCAAGGAAGGTGTTGAAATCCGTTACTATTCAGTGATTTACGAGGCAATCGATGATATTAAAGACCTGCTGAGTGGTCTCTTGTCGCCGGAAGTCCGAGAAAGCCAGATCGGTTATGCGGAGATTCGCCAAGTCTTCCAGGTCAGCAAAGTCGGCAAAGTCGCGGGTTGTATGGTCACAGAGGGAATCGTCAAACGCGGCGCGGGTGTCCGCCTGCTGCGCGATGATGTCGTTATCCATGAAGGTAAGCTGAAGACCCTGCGCCGCTTTAAGGATGAGGTCAAAGACGTGCGTGAAGGTTACGAATGCGGTATGGCATTCGAGAATTACGATGATGTGAAAGAAGGCGATATCATCGAGGTCTTCGAAAAAACCGAACATGCGCGCGAGCTGGAATAGCACGTTTCCTTAACTTTTCTTTTCATAAAAATCAACATGTTACGGGCAGGTTGAAAAAAACTGCTTGCGCATAATTTTCATTTTGCGCCATAATCACATGTTGGATCAACTTTAGAAAGGGCCAAAGCCAATGGTTATCTTGTTTACAAGACCCCTTGGACATTGACTCTCTTCCACATTCCGCCCGTTTAAACCCATAAAGTTTCGCGGTGCACTTGAGCCGAAGAGAGCATGTTCAAACAACAAAGGATATTCCTTTGCACAACATTGTTGCTTTTCGGAAAAGGCGCGCCGCTGTCAGTTATTTTTGTTTAACAAAAAAAACAACGATAGGAATCTCGTCATTTCAAACAGCGAAAAGCTTTTGAAAGAAGACTGTATTTAGACGAACCAAAAAACACGGGTGTATTAGTTATGATGGAAGAAACAGAAGAAGATAAACAGGAAGAAAGAGAACGCCTCGCGACTCCGGTTAGCGCGTGGGACACTTGGCGCTATTTCTGGCGCTATATGATGTCGACGCCCGGCTGGGTGTTTACGGCGGTGACGCTTGTCATCATTGCCTCGGTCTGTGACATCGTTGTTCCGGTCTTTTCGGGACTGATTGTCGAAGCACTTGCCGAAGGCTATGCGGGCACGCCGAACCAGCTGCCGCTCGCGCTTTGGGCGCTGGCGGGTTATATCGGCTTTAACGTGCTGCACCGTATTTTCTTTTTCGGAAGCGAGATGATCTGGATGCGCATTATCTCCGACAAGATGCATAAGCTTGTCGCTGATGCGCACAGAAAAGTCCTGCGTCTGAGTACGGATTGGCACGTCAACAGCTTTGCCGGTTCGACCGTCCGCAAAATCACGCGCGGTAAATGGTCGTTCGACACCTTTAACGAAGCGGTGTTCACAGGGTTGTTGCCGACTTTGCTGGTTCTGATCGGTCTGTCGGTCGTTCAGTTCTCGCACTGGTCAACAATGGGCGCGCTGTTCGTTGTCGGATTTTCGATCTATATCAGCCTGAGTGTACTGATGGCGACGAAATTCGCAGCACCGGCGAACCAGGAGTTCAACAAAAACGACTCCCATCTGGGCGGTTGCCTTGCCGACTCGATCACTTGTAACTCGGTGGTCAAAGCCTTCGGCGCGGAAGACCGTGAAGATGAACGTCTGCATGGTGAACTCAGCACATGGGCACGCTTGCTCAAACGCGTATGGTTCCGCTTTGTTGTTGTCGGTACGGTGCAGGACTTCTACCTGTCAGGTTTGCTGGCCGTGATTATTACGCTGGCAATCCTGCGCTGGGGGCAGGGCATCTTTACCCCGGGTCAGGTCAGTCTTGTCATTGCAAGCTGTATGATGATCCGCGGTTATGTCCGCAACATCGGTAACACGATCCGCGTCATCCAGAAATCCATCAACGAGATGGAAGATGTGGTACGGATCGACAAAATGGAGGTCGGTGTCGCCGATAATGACGGCGCCGAAGAACTGAAGGTCAAAAAAGGCCGGATTGTTTTTGAAGACGTAACATTCCGTTACGAAAACCAAAACAAGCCGACTTATAAAGGCTTTAACCTGGAAATCAAACCGGGTGAAAAAGTCGCTCTGGTTGGCCATTCGGGTAGCGGTAAGAGCACCTTCGTCAAGCTGCTGCAACGTTTGTACGATCTTGAAAAAGGTCAGATTCTGATCGACGGTCAAGATATTGCAGATGTCACGCAGATGAGTCTGCGCAGTGCCATCTCGATGGTACCGCAGGAGCCGATGCTGTTCCACCGCTCTTTGGCGGAGAACATCTCCTATGGTCGCCCCGATGCGAATGAGGAGGACATCGCCAAGGCTGCGGAAATGGCCTACGCGGATGAGTTCATTAAAGAGCTGCCCGAGGGCTACCGCACACTTGTCGGTGAACGCGGTATCAAGCTCTCAGGCGGTGAACGTCAGCGTGTTGCTATTGCCCGTGCCATCCTTGCGGATAAGCCGATTTTGATTTTGGACGAGGCGACATCAAGCCTTGATTCACTGTCGGAATCACTGATCCAGAAGGCGGTGGAAAAACTGACAGACAACCGCACGACCATTATGATCGCGCACCGTCTGTCCACCGTCCGCAAGGCTGACCGTATTCTTGTCTTTGCAAAAGGCAAGATTATCGAGCAGGGCAGCCACGACGAGTTGATCAAGCAGAAAAACGGTCACTACCGTAAACTGCTTGAGATACAGGCTGCCGGTTTCGAGACACCGGATGCAGACGACGCGTCCGCGGGTCTCGTAGCCTAACGCGGTAACCGCAAAACAAAACGCCCCTTCTTCCTTTACGGGAGAGGGGGCGTTTCTTTTATTCTTTCAAATCTTTTTACGGATCTTTTTTATTGCGGCGATCAATATGCCGTATTTGCGGCGTATTGTTTTGCTGCGGCGCTGCGGGTTTGACCTCGGGCTCATCGCCGATGATACGTCCGATATTTTTACTGTGGCCGGCTTTGAACAGAGCGCTTTCATGCGCTTCCGCAACATTCAGGCTGTGACCTGCACGGACTTTACACGCTTTGCCGATGGAGCTACCGTTAAAACTGTGACCTGATACGGCATAGGAGTTATCCCCCAGACGGCCGATCGACATGCTGTGGCCTGCATCCAGCTCGGCATCCGTACCGACATCACCTGCCGTCAGACTGTGACCGGATTCAACTTCTGCATTATCACCAATGCTTTGTGCTTTAAAGCTGTGACCAGCTTCGGCTTTCAAACCGTTCCCGGCCGCTTTGATATCAATTTTATGGCCAGAATACAACACAACATCATTCCCCGTCGTGCCGTCGACTGTCAGATTATTTTCATCGGAACCGCCGCCGGAGATATTGCCGATGGAGACGCTGCTGAAATTACCGCTGATACGAATATTTCCGCCAACGATATCGCCGCCGGAAATGGAGACATTGCCGTTGCCGCTGTCTTCAACTTTCAGATTTGCACCGTCTTCGACATCGCCTTTGACATGCAGACCGCCGTTTTCAATTTTGACCGTCGCACCCGCACCGATATTGCCGGTAACCTCAACAGGGCCGTCATGCGTGAAAACTTCGCCTGCGGCGATTTCATCAATGATTTTGGTCTCTTTTTTCGGGGATTTTCCGCCGCCGTTGCCGTCGACGCGTTTGCCGTTGATATAAATGGCCATTTCACTCTCCATTTGCTGTAAAACTATTGTCATAACTTATACGCAAGTGTCGCGGATTTGTCAACAGGGATTGTGATTTTTGCCCCCATGCTGTATGACTGGAGGCGCAAAAACAAACGACAAAGAAGAAAATCAAAACAATGAAAAAAATGGATCTCAGCAAAGCGCGCGTCCTGACCGGCGTTAAACCGACCGAGGCACCACATGTCGGAAACTATATCGGCGCCATCCGTCCGGCAATTGAATTGGCGGCGCAGGCGGCGGAATCCTATCTGTTTATTGCCGATTATCACGCGCTGAACATCATCCGCGATGCCAAAGAGCTGAAAGATTACACCTATCTGGTTGCCGCTTCATGGCTGGCATTGGGGCTGGACCCCAGCCGCACGGTTTTCTACCGCCAATCCGATATTCCCGAAATTTTCGAGATCACGACCATTTTGTCTGCGGTTACGCCGAAGGGGTTGATGAACCGCGCCCATGCCTATAAAGCCGCCACCGATAAAAATAAAGAAGCCGGTAAAACAGGCAATGATGTTGATCTCGGCATTAATATGGGGCTTTATACCTATCCGATTTTGATGGCCGCCGATATTCTTGCACCGCGCGGTACAGTCGTGCCTGTGGGCAAAGACCAGATTCAGCATGTGGAAATGACACGCGATATCGCCGGTTCCTTTAACCATCTTTTCGGTGATGTATTGGCGCTGCCCGATTTCTATGTACAGGAAAGCACGGGCCTGCTTCCCGGTATTGACGGCCAGAAAATGAGCAAAAGCTATGGCAACCACGTCCCGGTCTTTATGGACAGCAAGCAGCGCCGTAAGCTGGTGATGAAAATCGTGACCGATTCCAAACAGCCGGATGAACCGAAAGACCCGGATGACAGCATTATTTATCAGCTGTATTGCCATTTCGCCACAGATGCGGAAAAGGCGGAAATGCGCCGCGGCTTTGAAGAAGGCGGCATGGGATACGGCGATGCGAAGAAACTGCTGTTCGAAGCCATCGAACGCGATCTGGAAGAGCCGTCAAAACTGTATAATGAATTGCTGGCAGATCGCCCGAAAATTGACAAATGGCTGGAAGAGGGGGCGGAAAAAGCCCGTGAGACCGCACAGAAAACACTGCATGACATGCGTCATGTCATCGGTCTGTCTTAATTTTATTTTTTAGTGAAGATATTTTTTGCGGTAGCGGTTACAGGCGGCGACGAGATTGTTGTACATGATTTTTTCCAGCTCACCACCGTTTTCACGGACATTATTGTCCAGAATATGCTGGACGGCGTCATGATGCGCCATCACGATATCAATCGCATCCTGATTATAGACTTCCATGACTTCAAGAAAGTTCACCAATACATCACAGATTTTGGAGATCAGCGGAAACTGGAACATCGCGCCCTGCGCATTCAGCTGCATGGCAGGGTAGAGCATTAAAAAAACCGCATCCTCCCAATTGAGCTCCGGATCCTTTGCACCTTCCACACCGTTTTCCAGCAGTACAAGCAGTTTGCGCGCCAAAGGCACGAAATCAATATCGTTGTAATTGATGAACATTTGGGCGCGTTCAACACGTTCAGACGCACAGCCGCCCCGTCCCAGCTTATCCTTAAGCTGGTTTTCCGGCACTACAATCTGCGTGCCGTGCTGCGTAAGTCCTGTTCCTTTTTTCATACGCCCTATTCATTCGCTCCTGCACGAATGCCTTCAATTCATACATGTGTCATACATGTATATGTATGATTTTGCTACACTTCTGTTTCACATTGTGATAAAAAACAAAGCACTTTCATACTATTTTAGTATATATATAATTAGTTACAAAAGCATAAAGTTACGAAACGGCACAAGAAAATGGCCTATGATTTCAAATCGGTACGTGTACTGGTTGTCGAGAGTTCACCCCCGCTTTTCCAGCTGATCAAAGGCGTATTGGGGCTTTTCGGCGTGCCGGACACGAATGTCGACTCCGCCTTTACGGTGGAAGAGGGGTTTGAAAAGTTTGCTCGCAAAAACCACGATTTACTGATTGTTGACTGGATGGATACACCTGATCGCGGTATTCAGCTGGTGAGAAAAATGCGCGTACATCCCGATTCTCCCAATCCTTTTGTACCGATTTTGATGACGGCAGGTTCCGGACACTCCAACCGCGTTATCAAATCCCGCGATGCAGGTGTCACGGATTATCTGGTTAAGCCGTTCTCCGCCCAAATGCTGGCAAAACGTATCGAACATATTGTTGAAAAGCCGCGCCCTTTCGTCTTTTACACGGATGAAAACGGCGAGCCCGGATATGTCGGCCCCGACAGACGTACAAAAGATCAGCCTTTCGAAGGGGAGGACCGCCGCCAGTCCGTTGACCCGAAAACACAAGGCACGCAAGCGCGGCAAAAAAACTCCTGATTCTCCCCATGAACCGCAGACAAAAGGCGTGAAATGATTCGCAATTCCGGCGCATTTTTGTTATAACGTCGGGGCAGTATTCTTATATGCTTTAAGCACGATAAACAGAAAAGGACAATCGGCACAATGAGCTGGACAGACGAGAGAGTCGAAACACTGACAAAAATGTGGAAGGATGGCCGCAGTGCCGCAGAAATCGCCAAGGAACTTGGCGGCGTAACGCGGAACGCCGTTATCGGTAAGGCGCACCGCCTCGGTCTGTCCGGACGGTCTTCTCCGATCAAGAAAAAGGCAAAAGACGACACGAAGAAAACCGTAAAAGCACCCGCAGCAAAAAAGACGGCTGCAGCGAAAAAGCCTGCTGCCAAGAAAAAAGCCACTGGTGAGAAAAAAGTCGCCAGTGCCGCGCAACAAAAAATCATTGCCGAGGCCATTAAAGAGGCCGCAGCCGAAGCTGACCGTGAATTGGCAGGCGGGGTTGCGTTGCTGGATCTGACGGAAAAACTTTGCCGCTGGCCGATCGGCGATCCGCAGGAGAGTGATTTCCATTTCTGCGGCCTTGCCAGCATGCCGAACCTGCCTTACTGCGAGGAGCATGCTGCACAGGCTTACCAAACGCCCCGCAAACAACAGGGCTCAAAAACCCGCGGCGCGTTAAAACTGGTCGGCGATGCCAAAGGCGGCGGCAGCGATGATGACGATGATGAAGATTTGGATGTTGATGTCGATGATGTCGATGTGGATGACATTGACGATATGGATGACGACGATGATGACACGGATGCGTTGAAAAATGCCAAATAACGCGCAAACACCGGCAGACAAGATTATTGTTGCGGCACTGTATAAATTCGTGTCATGGGATGATCTTGCCGGTAAACAGCGTGATATTCGCAAAACCTGTACAGAAAATGGTGTTTTCGGCACTTTATTGCTGGCAAAAGAAGGCATCAACGGTACGATTGCCGGATCGCGGCAAGGCATTGATGCCGTTCTGGCTTTTCTGCGCAGCTATCCCGAACTGTCTGATCTGGAGCATAAGGAATCCTTTGCTGAAGAGATGCCGTTCTACCGCATGAAAGTGCGGCTGAAAAAAGAAATCGTCACCATCGGCGACCCGGATGTTGATCCGAATAAATGCGTCGGCACCTATGTCACACCGAAGGATTGGAATGATATCATCAGCGACCCTGACACGATTGTGATCGACACCCGCAATGATTACGAGGTACAGATCGGCAGCTTTCGCGGTGCCATCAATCCCAAAACCGACAGCTTCCGCGAATTCCCGCATTATGTGCGTGAAAATCTGGATCCGCAGAAGCATAAAAAGGTCGCGATGTTCTGCACCGGCGGCATCCGCTGTGAGAAGGCCTCTGCCTTTATGCTGGGCGAGGGGTTTGAAGAAGTTTACCACCTGCAAGGCGGCATCCTGAAATATCTGGAAGAAATGCCGCAAGACAGCAGCCTTTGGGACGGAGAGTGTTTCGTTTTCGACGAACGTGTTGCCGTTAAACACGGTCTGGAACTGGGTGAGCATGCGCTGTGCCGCGCCTGCCGTCATCCGCTGTCGCCGGAAGATTTGCGCCATGACAGCTATCAGGACGGTGTTTCCTGTCCGCATTGCGCCGGAAAATTGACGGATGCGCAACGCGCCTCTGCCGCTGAAAGGCAGAAACAAGTGCAGCTGGCTGAAGAGCGCGGCGAAAAGCACATTGGCGCTCAATAATTATTAAAATTAAAAGAAAACAATATGATAAAGAAGTTTTTTAATCTTTTTTCTAAAAAGAAAAAATCTGTTGCAGATTTCGATTTTGCTTTCGCGGATGTGATGGCAATCGTCAAAACGGCAGGAGATAAGACACAGGAATTGCAAGGCCATGTCGTTGCGATCGACAAGGAAGACGGCTCACCCGTATCCATTGCCGACCGCAAAAGCAGCCGCATTGTTATTGAAGGTTTGCGCAAGCTAACCCCCGATATTCCGGTTATTTCCGAGGAAGCGCCGAAAGAAGATAATGCGAAAGCCGCAAAATCCCGCCTGCACTGGGTTGTCGATCCGCTGGACGGCACGCGCACTTATCTGGACGGGCATGAGGGCTATGGCTGTCATCTGGCGCTGATAGACGGAGATACACCCGTTCTGGGCTTTGCCTATTTCCCTTCCGCCGATCCGGAAAAACAGGAATTTTATTACACAGGCGAAGACGGCAAAGCCTATCTGAAAACGGGCTCCGGCGATCCTGTGGAATTACATGTCAGCAAGCCATCCGCAAAAGAAACGACGCTAACGGCGGCAACAGGCTGGAAAGATAAAACCCTGCCACTTGACGGCACCGAGCTTGAATTGAAACGCGCCGTCGGCGGTGGACGGCTTTGCGTTGCCGCAGCAGGAAAAACCGATATCGCGGTATTCAACGGATGGTTCAGCCACTGGGATCTTGCCGCCGCCCATGCGATTATCAAAGCCGCAGGCGGTGATCTGCTCAACATGGAGACAGGAAAACCGATTACCTATGGCGATAAGAACTACGCCGTGCCGCCGTCTCTCGGCGGACATCCGGAAACCGTCAAACGCTTGCTGGATAAAGGCTTTCACGAAGCCGCACGCAGTAAACCTTACGGCGGCGCATATAAGAAGCGTCACAATAAATAATTCTTAAGAAACGGGCAGGGTGGTTTCAACCAGATGCACCCAATAGCTGGCGCCGATTGGTGCCACAGCGTCATTGAAATCATAATGCGGGCTGTGCAGCTGCGCCTTTTTATCTTCATCGGCCTGACCAAGTGCGATATAAGCGCCGGGGCATTTTTCCAGAAAGAAAGCGAAATCCTCGCCGCCCATCGTCGGCACGAATTTTACATCAACATTTTCTTCGCCGACGGTTTTCATTGCCGCAGCCGCCGCCAGCTCCGTTTCCGCCGCGCTATTGACGACGGAAGGATAGCCGCGCGTATAGTCGAACTTCGCCGTGCAGCGGAAAGCCGCAGCCGTAGAGTCCGCCATTTCACGGATACGGGTTTCGATCATATCCCGGTTTTCCGCGCCGAATGTGCGTACCGTACCGCCAAGGCTGACGGCTTCGGGCATCACATTCAGGCTGTCGCTGCCTTCGGTGCGGAACAGCGTTACACTGATAACCGCCCCTTGCATCGGGTCTGTTGCGCGGCTGATCAATGTTTGCAGTGCCATCACAAGGCTGGAAGCCGCCGTCACCACATCAATATTCTGGTGCGGCATCGCGGCATGGCCGCCTTTGCCGGTGATTTTGATTTTAAAACGGTCGGATGCCGCCGTCATGGCGCCTGCGCAAATGCCCATCGTGCCTTTTTTCATGGCCGGCCAGTTATGCAGTCCGTAAATCGCCTTGCAGGGGTATTTGTCGAAAAAACCTTCTTCGACCATCACACGTGCGCCGCCTTCGCCTTCTTCGGCAGGCTGAAAGACGAAATGCACCGTGCCGTCAAAACTATCGGTATGACGGGACAGATACTGCACCGCGCCCAGCAGCATGGCGGAATGACCGTCATGACCGCAGCCATGCATTTTGCCCTGATGGGTTGACGCGTAGGGGAGGCCGGTCTCTTCAGTCATATGCAGCGCATCCATATCCGCGCGCAGGATCACCGTTGTATTTTTATCCTTCGCAGGGCCGTTTTTACCGTGAAGCGTTGCGACAATGCCGGTTTTTGCCCAGCCGCGTGTATACGGCACACCCCATTCGTCAAGGCGGGCGGCAATATAATCCGATGTCCAGAATTCCTCGAAAGCGGTTTCAGGATGTTTATGCATCTCGCGCCGCCAGACGGCAATATCGTCTTGCGTTTCTTTCATTGCGGGAAGGACGGACATGGGGTCAGCAGCCTTTCTGTCTATGGTCGGTTATGATGCGTGATCAGCGGAAACGGCGTTTCAACCAATCATCGCGGTGTTTCCTGATTCCTTCTGTCAGATCAGGCTTATCCACCGAACCATAGTCACGTTTGGCCAGATTTTCAATGGTGTCCTTGAATTTGTCCAGCATCGTGCTGCGCTCGAAGCTGATTTTGATTTCCTCGCCTGTCTTTTTATTCTTCAGGGTCGGCTTATTCCAGGCATCCACCATATATTGCGCCATGATCGGCAGACCTTCAACGCCCATGCGGTACCAGTCTTTGGAACGGTCAGTCATATCCGCCGTGCCGACGGTTTTGTCAGAGACAGCCTGCAAGCCTTTCGGCGGCTCACAGGAGCGGAAGCCGAGGCGTTCCGCGGTTTTCTGGATATATTCATGTTCCATATGGGCAACAAAGCAGTCTTCCGGCGGCTCTACCAAGTAAGCGCGCAGCGTTTGCGCCACAACCATCAGGTCAAAAACGCCCGGAACACCGTTTAGCCCTGCGATACGCGTCGAGCCGATTTCGATCCATTCCGTACGTTCCACACCGTTTTCTTCAATCTTATGCGCGTAAGAGATGGAGGTAGCGACGATTTCACCGGCTTCATCTTCAATCAGGACGATCGAGCCGTTATCCGCGCGCTCTTTCAGCACATCGGGATCACGGTCACGGACATTGTGGTGTTTGTTGGCTTTGTAAAAATCGAGGATTTTATCAATATCTTCCACGACAGCCATACGGAGGTAATAGGTCGGGATGTCTTTTTTGTCTTGATCGGGTGTTGCCGGCTTTTTGTCCTGTTTCATGAAAAACCTTTCTTCTAAAAGAATAATGGCACGAAAATATTATATGTCACCCTATTAGCCGCAGTATTTATAGCAAACCCTGCGCTGAGTCGCAAGATAATTTCATATGCGGCATTGACATTAACACCAAAATATCAGATGCTTATGGTAAAATTAAGGGTGATTAGGGAAAACCGCATCCCTTTTATAACAAGAAAGAAGATACATGACGATTTTGAAGATTTATACGGCGCCCGATCCGGTTTTAAAGCGTGTGGCATCACCTGTGGACAAGGTGGATGATGCGTTGCGCCGCCAAATGGATGATATGCTGGAAACCATGTATGATGACGACGGTATCGGTCTTGCCGCACCGCAGGTCGGCATTTCCAACCGCGTTTTGGTGATTGATCTGGAACAAAAAGACGGGGCAGGGCTGGGCAAAAAGGGCAATCCGCTTTATTTCGTCAATCCCGAGATTATCTGGTTTTCGGAGGAATGCTCGGTCTATAACGAAGGCTGTCTCTCTGTGCCGGAAATGTATGCCGAAGTCGAGCGTCCCGCACAAATCCGCGTCAAATATCTGGATTATAACGGCAAAGAGCAAGAGCTTGAAGCTGACGGCCTACTGGCAACCTGCCTACAGCACGAGGTCGACCATCTGGACGGCATTTTATTCATCGATCACTTATCCGCACTGAAACGCAACATTATCCTGCGCAAGCTGAAAAAACTGACCAAACTCTCCGAAGCGGAAGCCGTACCGGTTTAAGCCGCATCGCTGGTTTTAAAATGCCGTTTGGCTTCATCCCACAGCGCGTCCATTTCCTCGAGATTTGAGTCCTCAGGCGTTTTGCCGTGTTTTTTCAATTCTGCTTCTATATAATGGAAGCGGCGCAGGAATTTCGCATTGGTCTTGCGCAGGGCTTCTTCCGGGTCGATTTTATGCCAGCGCGCCAGATTGGCGATCACAAACAGCATATCACCGATTTCTTCCTCGAAATTGACATCATCTGTTGCGTTGCGCAGCTCACCGATTTCTTCTTCCAGTTTGTCGTAAACGCCGGAAATATCATCCCATTCAAAACCGACACGCGCCGCGCGTTTTTGCAGTTTTTCCGCGCGCATCAAAGCGGGGAG
>SBHI01000022.1 GCA_006226225.1 Alphaproteobacteria bacterium | reverse complement strand
GTCAGCCTGATCCTTGCCCCCGTCATCGCCGCCTGCGGCGGTTTCGTGCCGATGATTTCAGGGCGCGGGCTGGGACATACCGGCGGCACGCTGGATAAAATGGATTCCATTCCCGGCTATCAATCCATGCCGGATAACGCGCTGTTCCGCAAAGCGGTGCGCGAGGCAGGCTGCGCCATTATCGGCGCGACGGGCGATCTGGCCCCTGCCGATAAACGCATTTACAGCATCCGCGATGTCACTGCCACAGTGGAATCGCTTGATTTGATTACCGCCTCCATCCTGTCCAAGAAAATGGCGGCAGGGCTGGACGGGCTGGTCATGGATGTCAAATTCGGCACCGGTGCCTTCATGCGTGATTATGATGATGCCAAGGCGCTGGCAGATAGCATCGTGCAGGTTGCTAATGGCGGCGGGTTGCCGACTGTAGCACTGCTGACCGATATGAACCAGACATTGGGCTGGACGGCGGGCAATGCTGTTGAAGTGCTGGAATCCGTACAGTTCCTGCGCGGCGAAAACCAAAACCCGCGCCTTTACGAGGTGAATGCCGCGCTTTGTGCCGAACTGCTGGTACTGGGCAAGCTGGCGCAAGACACCGATATCGCGCGCGGCATGGTTGATGCGGTGCTGGAAAATGGTCAGGCCGCCGAACATTTCGCCAAAATGGTGACAGTACTGGGCGGCCCCGCCGATTTCATGGATACGCCGGAGAAATATCTGAAAGCCGCGCCTGTCATCCGTGCCTTCCATCCGGAAGAGGTGGGTACACTCTCCGCAGTCGACGCCCGCAAGATCGGGCTTTCCATTGTCGCCATCGGTGGCGGCCGCACCCGCCCGCAGGACGGCATTGATCACAGTGTCGGGCTGACGGAGATCGCCCAGATCGGTGATATTGTCGGCAAGGACAACAAGCCGCTGGCCATCATCCATGCACAATCCGAAGAAAACTGGGAAAAAACAGCCGCCGCATTGCTGGATGCCGTCACCGTCACAACCGCTGCCGATGCCGCAGATGCCGTGATTGTGCGCGAAAAAATCGCCGCTTAAAAGGAACAACGCCATGACGGAAATTTCCGCTGATCTGATTGAAAAGATGAAAATCGCGGCAATGACCGCGCAGAAGAATGCCTATTGCCCTTATTCCGACCATCCTGTCGGCACCGCCGTTCTGGATGAGCAAGGGCGCATTTTCGGCGGCTGTAATGTGGAAACCGCACATTTCAAAGGCGTTTGTGCCGAGGCGTCGGCCATTTCCGCGATGGTCACGGCAGGCGGTAAAAAACTGCAAGCCGTTTTTATTACCGCGCCGGATGAAAATCTCTGCGGCCCTTGCGGGGATTGCCGCCAACGCCTATATGAATTTTCCACGCCGGATATGCCGATCTATGCCGCGACCAAATCCGGTCAGGTCAAAAAAATCCTGACACTGGAGGAATTACTGCCCTATGCCTTCGGGCCGCAGAATATTCCGCCGCGCGGATAACAACAGGCGGCGTCCGCGAACCTGTCAGCGAACCCCGCCTGTTGTGACAATTATCTGTTATATCATGCTGGTTTGGGCGTGGAGATCACGCCGACTGACTTCGCCTTAATTCTTCAATACGGTCTTTCAAGACAAGTTTCTCACGTTTCATTTCCCGCAATGCGCGCTCATCCGCCGCAGGGTGCGTCATTTCTTCGTGGAGTCTTTTTTTGAGGTCGTCGCGTTGTTTTTCCAGCGCGTGGAGATGATTTTCCATGCTCATGTGACTTGTCCTTCTCCGTAAAAAGTTCAAATTTGATGCTCTGCGTGCATTACACAAAGCCTCTTCTCATTTGCTTCGTACCGATTTCACGATGCGCAAGGAGACACCTCGCACAGTCATCAAAACAGGTCGGTACAAAGACATCTATTATCTTAGCGAAGCGGCGTTAATTTTCCATTAATTCCCGCGCGGGCGGCGGTGTTTCAGCAGGTGTTGCATCCGTTTCCTGTTCCGCTTGCTGTTGTGCAGCTTCCTGAACTGCGGAAGGCCCGTAACGCTCCATATAATCAACATTAGGCAAACCGCCCAGCGTATAAGCACCTTTCAGGATAATCTGCCCCATCACCAGAACAAAACAGATTAAAGCGCCCGCAAGTTCCACAGGCGGTTTGAAAATGCGGTAAATCATGTAACCGCCGATACCATAGCCGTAAAGACGCAGTACCAGCATAACATCCTCCATGGTTTTCGGTTCGAAAACACCGTAATAGCGCAGCGCCATAAACAGTATTCCCAGCGGCATAAAAATCAAGGAGATCCAGTTTGCAACCGTGTAGTAAAGCCAGATGCGGTTTGTATTACCGCCCGTGACGAAACGGGCAAAGCCGTAAAGCATCGCCAGCCCCAATGCAAAAGACACAAGCCCTGCCAGAAAATGGACGAAGAACACGTAATCAGCAGAGAAGCCTTCTGTTCCGATTGGGGGGTGAATTTTTGTCGATACAAAGGAAAGCGGCAAGGACACAAGACTGGCCGCAAAAGAGATAAGGGTTTCGCGCGGGGTTCCTGAAAAACGCGCGACACCGCCGGGGATAAACAGAGCCGTCTCAAAAGCCCCCGTCAAACGCGTTTTACAATATCCCGCAACACTCATACCCTTATCTCCCCTGCATGACCATATCTTACCTGTTACTGCGGACGCATGGCGGCTGCTGATTTTGCCAGTCGCACCAGATTGATGAATTCCGCGCGGTAGCCGAATTCATCTTCGCCGCGTCCGGATTTCGCCAGATCAATAATCGCGTCATAGTCCATATTATTGATATAGCGGCCGCCGCGCAGCTTTTGCGCAAATCCGGCAACCGCTGCGGCAAAGCGCATATCATCCGGCAATGCCTCCATCGCTTTACCATCCTGCAGTGTTACCGGACGTGTTAGCAGGCGGCTGGTATTTTCTTCAGGAAGTTTATAGCGGATTTTCACATAGGCGTATTCTTCCATGCTTTGCGCCGTTTCGGTATCCGCTGCCGCTTTTTCCGCAGCACCGACAACTTCGCCATAGCGCAGATCATCAATAATGCGGTTCTGCGGCACAGAAGTCGGCGTAATCTCGTAAAGCGCCGTTACGGTATGACCTGCACCGATTTCACCGGCATCCACCGCGTCATTGTTGAAGTCCTCGCGTGCCAGTGCGCGGGTTTCGTAGCCGATCAGGCGGTATTCGGAGACCAGATTCGGGTTGAATTCCACCTGAATTTTGACATCCTTGGCAATCGGGAACAATGTGGAAGAAGCTTCTTCCACCAGCACTTTTCTGGCCTCGGACAGCGTGTCGATATAGGCGGCATGGCCGTTGCCCTTTTGCGCCAAGACCTGCATCAGACGGTCATTAAAGTTACCCTGCCCGAAGCCGAGAATGGATAAGAACACGCCGCTGTCGCGTTTTCTTTCGACAAAATCCTGCAATTCGCGCGGGTTACTGATGCCGACATTGAAATCACCATCTGTGCCCAGAATGATGCGGTTCACAGCGTCTTTATCAAAGCTTTCCTCCGCCATCGCATAGGCTTTCTGGATGCCCGCCGCACCTGCCGTCGAACCGGAGGAGCGCAGCTGTTCCAGCGCATTGATAATTTTATGCTTTTCGGACGCCTTGGTCGGCTCCAGCGCCGTTCCCGCTCGTCCGGCATAGGTGACAATACCAACCGTATCATTGGGGTCAAGCTTGTCCACCAGCAGTTTCATCGCATTGATCAATAGCGGCAGACGATCAGGCGCATTCATCGAACCGGAGGTATCCAGCAAGAACACCAGATTGGCGCGCGGGCGGTTTTCGCTGACTGCATCATAGCCTTTTACACCGATATGCATGATCTTGTTTCCGGCTTTCCACGGGCTGTCATAGACCGCGATATTCGGCAGGAAGGGTTCTTCCCTGCTTTCCGGCAATGCGTAATCATAGGGGAAGTAATTGATCATTTCCTCGATACGTACGGCATCTTTCGGCGGCAGCACGCCGTTATTCAAGGCGCGGCGCACAAAGCTGTAGGCCGTGGTATCAACATCGGCAGAGAATGTAGAAACAGGCTCCACCGCCACCGCTTTCGCAGGATTCTCGGGAAATTCCTCAAAACGGTCGCGCCCTTCATCCTGATAATGCACAACCACCTGATCATCTGGTATAGGCATTGTGATCACAGGCTGCGGCTCGGGAACCACAATCGGCGGCTGCGGCGCAATAATACCGGGCGCAACACGTTCCTGCTCTTCCAGCATAATTTTGCTCTCCACCGGCATTTCCGGCACAGGCGAAGTTGCAGGCATGGCGCGGTTTTCAACAGCCAAACGGTCGGCTTCCATTCGTCCATCTGCGATAGAAGCCCCTTTGCCGCGGTCAAGCCGCTCCTGTCCGATGCTTTCCTCCATCACCATCGCCTGACGGCGCGGGCGGTATTGTTCCTTTTTCGCCAATTCGCGGGTTTTACCGCCAATGCCGCCCACATCTAACGCCCCCTGTACCTGCCCGATCGGTGTCGGTAAGGAGTTATCCCCTCCCTGTCTGGCAATCTCAGCGCGTTTAACATTAGCCGCTTCAACGGCTTTTCGGTATTCTTCCGTTGTTTCTTTCCCGATCGTTCCTCCCGGCTTTGCAGGAGTACGCGCCCCAGCTTGGTCTTTATCTTGTTTGTTTTTCCCAAGACCAAAAAAGCTTGGGGTACGGCTTTCAGAGCGCGTGATGGCATCCGTTACCGTACTAAAATTCGAAGTTGCTGCTGCCGGATTTTTCGGTGATGCCTCTGCACTGATATCATCCACATTGCCCCGCTGCGTGGGCATTAAAGTTTCCACAACCTGATCAGGGAAAGCCTGCCGGTAAACTTCCATCGGGCCGCCCAATAATACCAACACCGCACAGGCCGCCACCGCGCCCGACATTCCACCGAGTACAAAACGTTTATTCATGATCCGTCTCCACATATTCAAGGGTTCATCTGTGCGGCTTTTTTCACCGCTCTCCCCTCTAAGACGATCACTTGCGTCAATTCCTTTGATATTTTTTTCTATGCTGTCTTCATGCGCATCTTCCAGCCCGATTCCGAGCTGCGCATTGTCAAAGGCTTCCATCGCTGCCGCCAGCGCCTCTTGTCTCGCCGTATTATCAGCTTCAGGCGCGTCAACTTGCTGCAGGATCTGTTTCAGACGTTTTTCTTCGATCATTTCCCGCCTCCTGCAACTTTACCCAGTTTTTTACGCGCCTCGAACAGCCGCCATGATACGGTGGTTTCCGCACAATCCAGCACATCCGCCGCTTCTTTATGGCTGAGCCCTTCCCA
>SBHI01000134.1 GCA_006226225.1 Alphaproteobacteria bacterium | reverse complement strand
ATCCTGCAAGTTGCCTCTTTCAAACTCACCGGTAAACGCATTTTCCGCATGGCACCACTGCATCACCATTTTGAAAAACTCGGCTGGCAGGAAACAACCGTTGTGATACGTTTCTGGATTATCGCTATTGTTCTTGCATTGCTGGGCCTTGCCACATTAAAATTACGGTAAGGGCTTTCTTTCTTCGCCCTTGAAGATTTCAACCAGTCCTTTGCGCAAGGCGATGACGCTTTATGATTGATCTCAGCCGTCTTCTGACAGAAAAAACTTTTCAAGGAAAGCCGATCATGGTCTTTGGCATCGGCTCCTCCGGTCTTGCCGCCGTGCGGGCACTTAAGGCTGCCGGGTTCGAAGTTTTTGCCGGTGATGACAATCAGGACCGGCGCGATGACACGGAAAAAGCCGGAGCGACATGGGTGAGTGACCCACTGGAATTTGACTACAAAACCCTGTCCGCCGTTGTACTGGCTCCCGGTATTCCACTGCATTTTCCGGTACCTCACCCCCTCTGCAATATAGCAATGGACGCGGGTTGCCCGCTGATTTCGGATATCGAACTATTCGGACTGGCACAAACGGGACGCAATCCGATCATCGGCATCACCGGTACCAACGGCAAATCGACAACAACCGCTTTGACCGCCCATATCTTGAACCAACTGGGTATGGAAGCTGTCGCTGGCGGCAACATCGGCAAGAACGCGCTCGACCTGCCGCAATATGAAGACGGTAAAGGTGTTTACGTGATCGAGATATCTTCCTTCCAGATTGATCTTTGTCCGCATTTCCGTCCCGATATCACCGTGCTGTTGAATATTACACCCGACCATATTGACCGCCACGGCAGTATGGAAGGATACGCCGCCGTCAAAGCAAAATTATTCGATGGCGCAGATTTTGCCGTTATCACAGGTGCTGATGATTACTGTAAAGAACTTGCCGCAAGGCTTGATACGACCATCATCCGTGACACGCCTGTCCCGACGGATGGGCTGCCGCGCCTTGCCGGAAAACACAACGCACAGAACATCGCTGCCGCCTATGCGGTCTGCCGCCGTTTGCTGCCGGATATGAAAGACGCGCAATTCCGTCATGCGCTGGAAACTTTCCCCGGTCTGCCGCACCGTCAGGAAATTGCCGCCTCTATTGGGCATGTCGTCTTTATTAATGATAGTAAGGCAACCAACCCCGATGCCACCGCACCCGCGCTAGACACCTATGAAAATATCTATTGGATTGCTGGCGGTATCGCAAAAAAAATCAGCGAATTCGATACACTGCTCAGCAAGCACGGTCGGAATATCGCTCATGTCTTTCTGATCGGGGAAGCCGCCAGCGGCATTGCCGAATATCTGCAAAAACACAAAATTCCCTATCACTATTCCGAAACGCTGGATACCGCCGTATATGAGGCTTATCAAATGGCCGCCGCCATGCCTGATGAAAAATCGCATGTGCTGCTGTCACCAGCCTGCGCCAGTTTTGACCAGTTCAAAAATTTTGAACAGCGCGGCGATATCTTCCGCCAGCTGGCACAACGTATCACCGCTGCAGAAGGGGGCAGAACCCATGCTGTCCATTGAGCGCACCGATAAATCCATTCTGGGCCGCTGGTGGTGGACAGTTGACCGCTGGCTGATGGGGGCGATTTTCGGACTGGTTCTTGCCGGAATTATTCTGGTGATGGCAGCCAGCCCCGCCGTCGCCGACCGTATCGGATTACCCCCCTTCCATTTCGTCATACGGCATATTGTTTTTCTGATCCCCGCGCTGGGGATGATGATTGCCCTGTCTATGATGCAGACGCGCAATATCTGGCGTGCTGCCTCGGCACTTCTGGCAGGTGCTTTTGTGCTATTGATCGCCACACTGGTTTTCGGATCGGACATCAAAGGCGCAACACGCTGGATTCATATGTTCGGATTTTCCCTGCAGCCCTCCGAATTTATCAAACCCGCCTTCGCCGTGACTGCCGCATGGCTGATTGCCCGCCAGCAGGCTGACCCGCAGTTTCCCGGTATGATGGCCGCCACAGGTGTTTATCTGGTATTGATTTCCATGCTGCTGCTGCAGCCCGATCTGGGCATGTCCATCGTGCTATCACTGATATGGGGCGTGCAGATTTTTCTGGCAGGATTATCTTTTGCGCTGATTGCCCTGCTTGGCATTCTCGGGATCGGCGGCATTATCGGCGCTTATTTTGTCTTTCCGCATGTGCAAAGCCGGATTGACCGTTTCTTAAACCCTGCCGCAGGTGATAATTATCAGGTGCAAAAATCGCTGGATTCTTTCCATGAAGGCGGGCTATTCGGTACCGGCCCCGGCGAGGGACATATCAAGCTGTATCTGCCCGATGCCCACGCCGATTTTATTTTCGCTGTCGCAGGGGAAGAATTCGGCCTGATCCTGACCCTGCTACTGATCGGCATTTTTGCCTTTATCGTCATTCGCGGCATGGCACGCGTCTGGGAAGGCGGCGATATCTTCCGTATTCTGGCCGTCACGGGTATTCTGGTACAATTCGGTGCGCAAGCGCTTATTCATATGGGATCATCCTTACAGCTAATCCCCGCCAAAGGCATGACCCTGCCTTTCGTTTCTTATGGCGGTTCCTCTTTATTATCTTTGGGAATTGCCATGGGATTTGTCTTGGCGTTAACACGCAAGGAACAGACGCGCGACATCTTTTCAGCCGCCCGCCCGCTGCCCGCACCGACCATCCGCGCGGCACGTCCTTTCTTTAAATAAAGCTGCGTTTTTCGCTGTTCTTGCCAAAAAACAGGCACTATAATGTGCAGATGGAAAATGCACAAAATAAACAGCACACAATTCTGCTGTCCGCCGGAGGTACCGGCGGACATTTGTTTCCTGCGCAGGCGCTGGCGACAGAAATTCTAAAACACGGCAACCGTATTGTTCTGGCAACCGACAGCCGCGGGCTAGCGTTTCACGAAAAAAGTGCCTGGGCGCAAAAAGGCAGTGTTGATGTCAAAGTTCTGCCCTCCGCAACGATGGGCAGCGGCCTGTTTGGAAAAGTAACAGCACTTTTCACTATGGGTATGGGCATTCTGAAAGCACTTCTTCTGATCCAAAAAATTAAACCGGATTGCGTCGTCGGTTTTGGCGGCTATCCGTCTTTTCCGGCGGTCTTTGCCGCACAACTTTTAAACCTGCCCACCATACTACATGAACAAAACGCCGTATTAGGAAAAGCCAATGCCAGACTGGCGAACAAGGCGCGAAAGATCGCGACATCCCTGCCCGATACAGAAGGCGTCATTCATTTCGCCCGTAAAACCATCTTGGTCGGCAACCCCGTCCGTGCCGATATTCTGGCACAGCAGGGGGCAGCACTCCCCGCTTTTGACGAAAATGACACACTGAATATTTTTGTGATGGGCGGCAGCCAGGGCGCACGCATTTTCGGCGAAGTCATTCCCGCCGCTATCAAATCTCTGCCCGGTGATTTGCAGGAGCGTATTTCCATTCGCCAGCAATGCCGTCCCGAAGAAATCGATACGGTGATCAAACGCTTTGAAGATACCAATGCCAGCGCCGATATCCGCCCGTTCTTCAACGATGTCGCCAAACAGCTGGTACGCTGCCATGTTTTCATCGGACGGTCAGGTGCATCGACCGTTGCAGAAGTTGCCGTTGTCGGACGCCCTGCTTTGTTCGTTCCTTTAAAACACAGTGACGGACAGCAACGCCGCAATGCCGAAGCCATTGCCGAAGCCGGTGGTGCATGGGTGATGGAGGACGAGAACTTTACCGTGAAGGCGCTCGGTGACCTGTTAAAAGAATTTTTTGAAAAACCGGATATGCTGCTCAAAGCTGCGGAAGCGGCAAAGAGCTGCGGAAAACCCGGCGCAACCGGTCGGCTTGCCCGTCTTGTTTATGATATAGGTGGCGGCGGCGGCGGACAAAACGCTCCTGTTCACAACGATCAGGAAAAAGAGAAGGATCTTGCAGCATGAAGAATTGGCCTCTTGAAACGGGTATTCTACATTTTGTCGGTATCGGCGGTATAGGGATGAGCGGCATTGCCGAAATCCTGCATCGTCTGGGATATAAAGTGCAGGGCTCCGACGCAAAAGAAAGTGCAAATGTCCAGCGCCTACGTGATAAAGGCATTCATGTTGCCATCGGGCATGATGCCGATAACGTGCTGAAACCACCGGGTGGCAGCCCTGTCGAAGTCGTGGTTTATTCTTCTGCTGTCCACGCCGACAATCCGGAACTAGTCGCCGCCAATGAGCGTAGCATTCCGATTATCCGCCGCGCCGAAATGCTGGCAGAGCTGATGCGGTTTAAAAACAGCATCGCCATTGCCGGAACACACGGCAAAACCACCACAACCTCTCTCATCGGCCATATGCTGGAAAAAGCGGGTTTAGACCCGACCGTTGTCAATGGCGGCATCGTCAATGCCTATGGCACGAACATCCGTATTGGTGAAAGCGACTGGATGGTTGTTGAGGTGGATGAAAGTGACGGCAGCTTTACCCTGCTGCCTTGCAGTATCGGCATCATCACTAATATTGATCCCGAACATATGGATCATTACGGCTCCTTCAATGAAGTCAAGGAAGCTTATAAGAAATTTGCGGCGCGTTTGCCTTTCTACGGTTTTGTCATTGCCTGCACCGATAACGAGACCGTGAAAAAACTGGTGCAGGATGTGCGCCGCAAAGTCATCACATACGGTTTCAAGGAAGGCAGCGATATCCGCGCCACCAATATCCGCAACACGGCCGAGGGCATGCTGTTTGATGTTAGCGTCTTCGGCAATAAAATCGTCATGAATGATTTTTTGCTGCCGATGTTTGGCGAACACAATATCTTGAATGCGCTGGCCTGTATTGCAACCGCCTATCAGCTGGGTATTTCCGCCAAAGATATGCGCAAAGGGCTCGCTGACTTTACCGGTGTCAAACGTCGCTTTACCACAACAGGTATTGTCAATGACATCCGCATTATCGATGACTACGCTCACCACCCCGAAGAAATCAAAGCCGTTCTTAGCACCGCGCGTGATATCGTGCGCCGCGAAAGTAAAGGCGGACGCGTCATTGCCGTGATGCAGCCGCACCGTTACAGCCGTTTATCCGGTTTGTTTGACGAGTTTTGCAAATGTTTCGATGCCGCCGATGAGGTACTAATCGCTGATGTTTACACGGCAGGCGAAACACCGATTGCTGGCGCTGATAAAAACACACTGGTACAAGGCATCCGCAACAGTGGCCATAAAAACGTGCAGGCGATTGTCGGCCCGCAGGACATTCCGCGGCTGGTCGGAAAAAGCGC
>SBHI01000147.1 GCA_006226225.1 Alphaproteobacteria bacterium | reverse complement strand
GTGCTCGTTTCCATCGGGCGCAGGCCGCATACGGAAGGGCTTGGCCTGAAAGAAGCGGGCGTGCAAATGACGGAACGCGGACAGGTTGATGTGAATGACCGTTTTGAGACGAATGTGAAAGGCATCTATGCCATCGGCGATGCAATCCGCGGCGCGATGCTGGCGCATAAGGCCGAAGATGAGGGTATGGCGGTTGCTGAAATTCTTGCAGGGAAAACGGCACATATTAATTATGATGCTATTCCGGGTGTGGTCTATACCGCGCCGGAAGTTGCGGAAGTCGGCAAAACAGAAGAACAATTGAAAGAAGCCGGTATCAAATACAAATCCGGAAAATTTCCTTTCATGGCCAATGGCCGCGCCCGTGCGATGAATAAAAGCGAGGGCTTTGTCAAAATCCTGACCGATGCGAAAACCGACAAGGTTCTGGGTTGCCACATCATCGGTGCGGAAGCGGGAACGCTGATCGCCGAAGTGGTGCTGGCGATGGAATTTGGCGGCAGCGCGGAAGATATCGCCCGCACCTGCCATGCGCATCCTACCTTGAATGAGGTTGTGAAAGAAGCAGCCTTCGCAGCTTTTGATAAACCCATCCATATGTGACATATGTGATGCGGCTGCTTGTCACAGGCTTTCCCGCTTTTCTGACCGTGCGGCGCAATCCGTCGGAAATCCTGATACGCCAATTGCAACACGAAAACTGGACAGTCTCTGAAGATTGCCGCACGGATTATGCCGTGCTGCCGATGGATTACGAGGAAACACGCCGGATTATTCAGGGCTTTTTTGATGATGATCCGCCTGCGGTTATTGTACATCTGGGGCTGGCCTCTTCCGCAACAAAAATCCGGCTTGAGCGGCGTGCGCAAAATGTGATTTGTCCGCTGGATCCGTCAAAACGTGTCAAGCTTGCGGAGGCCGCGCCGGATGATATCGGCAAAGTCACGGAAGCAGGAGAAGATTATCTGCCGTCGACTCTGCCGCTGGAGGATATTGCCGCAGCTTTGCAAGCGCAAAATATTCCTTGCGAATTTTCCGATGATGCCGGCAGCTATCTGTGTAATTTCACTGCCTATGTGACGGCGCAGGAAATCCGTCAGCGCGGTTTGCAGACGCAGGCAGGTTTCATCCATATTCCCTTCACAATAGCGGAGCACGATATTTTGCAGGATTGCGGCGCGGAAGAAAATGCACCGCATCTGATGACGGCGGAAACATTGATGGCAGGCATGAAAACGGCTTTGCAAATCTGTGCAGCGGCGGAGAGCCGTCAGAGCTAATTCACATACGGATTTTTTGTCGTGCGCAGCATCAGCCGGATCGGCGTGCCGGGGATGTCAAAAGATTCGCGCAATCCCGAAATCAGATAACGCTGATAGCTGTCAGGCAAATCCTTCGGACGTGACAGCCACAGGGCAAAAGTCGGCGGGCGCGATTTGACCTGTGTCATGTAACGCAGGCGGTTCGGCCGTCTTTGCACCATCGGCGGCGGATGGCGGCCTTCCATATAGGACAGCCAGCGGTTCAGCCCGCCGGTCGGCACGCGCTTGTTCCAGACGCGGTAGGCTTCCAAGACGGTATCCATCAGCTTATCCATGCCGCGTCCGTTCAGGGCGGAGATTGTGACAATCGGCACATCCTTGATTTGCGGCAGTGATGTTTCCAGCTTATAAGCGGCATGTTCCAGCACTTCGGTTTTTTCCTCCGCCGCATCCCATTTATTGATGGCGATGACCAAGGCGCGGCCTTCTTCAACCACATGTGCGGCAATGGATAAATCCTGCCGTTCAAACAGCTTGTCAGGCTCCAGCATCAAGACGACAACCTGCGCCAGACGGATGGCGCGGAAACTGTCATCCACGGCATATTTCTCGATTTTATCGGTGATTTTGGCCTTTTTGCGGATGCCTGCCGTATCGACAAGACGGAACGGGCGGTCATTATAGACCCAATCGGCACTGACGGCATCGCGGGTGATGCCGGGTTCGGCTCCCGTCATCGAACGTTCTTCCTTCAAAAGTGCATTCATTAAAGTCGATTTTCCGGCATTCGGACGCCCGACAATGGCAAGTTTGATCGGTTTAACAAGTGCGGCCTCCAGCTCTTCCGGACTTTCCTCTTCATCGCCAAAGCCTGTGCCGCTGCCTTCTTCATAGGGAATATAGGCATTTTCGTCATTCTGCTCTTCACTGTCTTCTTCTTCGGCGGCTTTGGCTGCGGCTTCTTCCTCCGCCTGTTTGACTAGCGGTGCCAAAAGCGCGGCAAGATCGCTGAAACCGACACCGTGTTCGGCGGAAATCGGCAGCGGTTCGCCAAGACCAAGTTCATAGGCTTCGTAAAGCCCGTCATCGCCGCGGCGGCTTTCGCATTTATTGGCAACCAGCGCGCAAGGCATGTTCTGACGGCGCAGCCAGTCGGCAAAATGCGAATCCAGCGGTGTGACACCTGCGCGGGCATCAATCATAAACAGGACGAAATCGGCATGTTTCAACGCATTCTCGGTGCTTTTGCGCATGCGTCCTTCGATGCTGTTATCAAAATTTTCCTCCAGCCCTGCCGTATCGACAACGCGGAATTTTAGCCCCATAAAGTCACAATCGGATTCGCGCCAGTCGCGCGTAATGCCCGGCGTGTCATCGACAATCGACAGTTTTTTGCCCGTCATACGGTTAAATAATGTCGATTTTCCGACATTCGGGCGTCCGATAATGGCGACTTTCAAAGTCATTCCGGTTTGTGATCCTTTTTCTCTTTTTGGGCATCTTCTTTGCGCACAGCTATAGCACAGAAAAAGCCGTCTGTCTTGTGTTCGGAAGGCAGCAGACGCATCGCCGTACCGCTCAGCGGAATATGCGCCAGTTCCGGCATTTTTGACAGGTTGATTTGCGTAAAATCAGGATGTTTTTCAAGGAATGCCGCAAATTGTGCCTCGTTTTCCTCAAACAGCAGCGAACAGGTGGCGTACACCAGCTTGCCGCCCGGTTTCACCTGTTTTGCCGCGCTGTCCAGAATGCGCGCCTGTGTTTCCAGCAGGGAAGACAGGTTCGGGCCGATATTGCGCCATTTTTTATCCGGATCGCGCCGCCATGTGCCGGTTCCGGTGCAGGGAGCATCGACCAGCACGATATCGAAGCTGCCGCGACGCCGTTTCAGGGCTTTATCATTTTCGCTGCCGAGCGTCATCAGCGTGGTATTGAACATTCCGGCACGTTTAAAACGCTGTTTTGCACGCTTCAGGCGGCCTTCGGAAATATCGGCGGCAGTGATACTGCCTTTATTCTCCATCATAGCACCCAGCGCCAGCGTTTTGCCGCCCGCACCGGCGCAGATATCCAGCACGCGCATACCGGGTTTCGGCGCGGCGGCCAGTGCAATCAGCTGTGATCCTTCGTCTTGCACCTCGAAATGCCCGTCCTGAAACAGCGTCATTTGTCCCAAAGCGGGACGTTTCCCGGAAATCCGTAACCCCCAGGGAGAATACGGTGTTTCCGCGATGTCACATTTCAGGGTTTTATCCAAAAGCGCTTTCAAAGTAGCGCGGTCGGTTTTCAGCGTGTTGACGCGCAAATCCAGTGGCGCTTCCTCCAGCATGGAGGACATCACGGCGTGAAATTTCTTACCCAGACTTGATTGCAGCTTCTCCGCAGCCCATTGTGGACATTCCAGCGTCACGTGTTCAGCCTGCCCTTTACTGACGAGCGGCTTGTCTTCCAGCATGCGGTACAGCTGTTTTTCCCGCTCGGATAAAGGAGATGGGGCGTATTTATTGCCGGTCTCGCCGAAACTGTCTGCAGGGTTTTCTTTGGACAGCAAGGCCATATCGGCAATCACGAACAGCCGCGGTTCAGGCGCAGGTAAATGTGCAGACAGGCGGTGATAATGACGCAGAATACGGTACAGCCTTTCGGTAATATCGCGGCGGTCACCACCGCCGATATAGCGGTGGTTGCGGAAAAAAGCCGAGATCACACCATCGGCCGGACGGTCGGAGGCAAAAATCTCTCCCAAAAGGGTGATGACGGTATCAATGCGGGCGGCGGGGGTCACGGGTGGATCCTGTCTTTCTTTTTTGTGTTTTCTTGTATTCGTGTTATAAACGGGAACAGAGTTTTTGCACAGAGTTTTTACACAAGAAAAGAGTGTTACATGAAGCTGATACGTCCTGTGTTCCTGACGTTTTTCGCATTCGTCTGTTTTGCCTTGCTGCCGCATGCGGCAAAAGCCTCTCTGCAGCGTGAGGGCATTGTCGCGGTTGTGAATGATTCCGTGGTTTCCTACAGCGATATGCGTAACCGCATCCGTTTGAATATGACGGGCTTTCGCGGTGAGCTGACACCGGAAATCCAACAACAGATCGAAAAACAAACCCTTGATGCGCTGATTAATGAAACCTTGCAAATGCAAGAAGCCACGCGTCTGGATATCAATATCACGCAGCAGCAGGTTAATGAAGGTATTGATCAGGTTGCCCAAAATAACGGTTTTGATCCGCAAGAATTCCGCGCGCGTTTAAAAGAGGCGGGTGTGCCGCTGTCAACGCTGGAAAATCAGGTGCGTGCGGAAATCGCATGGTCATATGTGGTACAACGCAAACTGCGCCCGCAGATCAATATTTCGGAAACGGAAATTGACGCGACCTTTCAGCGGATTGAACATCAGAAAACGCGCCATCAATACCGGGTTGCCGAGATTGTCCTGAAAGGCGATGATGATGCCTTGAACGGTGCAATTCAGGAAGTTGTCGGACATTTGCAGCAAGGTGCACCTTTCCCGGCGGTTGCACAGCGTTACTCCCGCAGCGCGACCTCCAGCCGCGGCGGTGATCTGGGCTGGATGGATGAACAGCAATTGCCCGCAGAATACCGTGATGCCGTGCTGCATCTGGAAAAGGGCCAGTTGGCACCGCCCCTGCAGGTCGATGGCGGCGTGGCGATTGTTTTGCTGATTGATAAATATGATGCGGAGAAGGACGGCGCGACTGCAGCTGTCGCGCCTGATGCTGCGGCAACGGCAGATACGGCAGCAGGATCCGAAATGCGCGTCACACTAAAACAGATTGTGATTCCGGTTGCGGAAGACGAGCCCGAAGCCGTCGTTGTTGCCAAAACCGCCCGTGCCGGACAGCTAAAGCAGGAAATCAGCGGCTGCGCCGATATGGCAGAAAAATCCAAACACTTCCTTGCACCGGCAACGGGAGATATCGGTACCATTCCTTTAAGTGCCCTGCCGCCGCAAATTGCGGCGATGGTTGCTGATCTTCCGATCGGGGAAGTGAGTGATCCGATCCGCCACCGTGACGGTATTGGCGTGTTGATGGTTTGCGCCCGTGA
>SBHI01000036.1 GCA_006226225.1 Alphaproteobacteria bacterium | reverse complement strand
CCGTCCCGCATGGTGTCAATGCGATCCGCACGTGCGGAAAGACGGAAAATGCCCGCAGGCGCGTCAAAATCACGCCCACCATAGCTTTCAACCAATGCGGGGACAGCTTCACGTTGCCATTTTCTTTCATGGCGCAGTAATGCTTCGGCCAGCCGTTCAAAGCGCGGCCACCAAAACACATAAATATCATCCGGCAGACGCATGTTTTCAAATTCACGCTGCCCGTATTCCAGCAGTAATTCATAAGCATCGTCCGGCACACCCGTCATGCAATGGTCACGCACAAAATCTTCCAGAATTTTATGCATGATTTGTCCACGCTCTGCAGCGCCCGGATCACGCTCCAGCGGTTCCAGCGCTTCCAGCCCTAGCACGTAACGCGCATAGATACTGTAAGGATCGCGCATCCAGGCCTCGACTTTGGTCACGGACAGTTTGCGCGGTCTGTCGGCAACCGGCGGGCATGGCGCGGGGCGTGCGCAGGCAGTGGTTTTCTCAGGCCTGTCGAGAATATCGGCATAAGCGGCAATGTCGCGCTGCGGGGGCCATGACAAGCCGACGGCATTTAGAACGGTCTCCATGCGCAGCAGCCAGCGTGCAGGCACGGTTGGCGTTCCCTCGATATTCTGGGCGCGCGTGATGATAACTTCTTTTGCCGAAACGGCTTGTGCGAAATCATGCGCTTCCATTCCCGTGCGGCGTTCGGCAGGCGGCAATCCGTATTGTTTGCGCATCGGGCGTGACATCCACGGATCATGGCCGGGGTCATGCGGCCAAACGCCCTCATTCAACCCGCCCAATATGACCAGATCGGCGCTGTAAAGCCGTGCTTCCATCTGCCCCAGAATAGCCAGACGCGGGTGCAGGTTATAACGCGGCCGTACGACGGCGTTTTTCATCAGATTTTGCAGCAATGCGACATATTGCGTATCCGTCAAATCCGGTACATCTGCGGAGAGCTCCGCAATTTCCTGCAAAAACCGTGCCGCCGCCTCGCCGTCTTCGCCACGCCACAAAATCTCCGCCCCCGTCTCTGCCGGTGTTGCGGCAAGCTGTTCGGCTACCGCCAGATGCGCCTCGAACCATGCAGGCAGACTGTGTGTTCCACCGGTCAAAAGACGCAAATGCTCCAGACAATCATGCACCTGCTTCCAGCCGCGTAAAGGCAGGTCGCCGTAACAATCCAGTTCCTCCAGCCGTGTTGTAATATTCAGCAGCGTATGTTCGCGCAGTTCCCTGTCAAGCAGATTGCGCCATATGTTTATCTCGTCCGGCGTTAGTCCCGCATGTGTCAGTCTATGACGCAGACAGGCCAGTAGCGCAACGGCGCTGTCTTTCTCCCGTGCAGCTTCGATAACCAGCAGCAGAAAGCGTCCGATTTGCGTGTCCGATAGCGGCGTGCCGCCGGAATCATCACAGCTGATATTCCAGCGTTCCAGACAAGCCAGCACGCGTTGCGACAAGTTGCGATCAGGTGTAATCAAAACGGCGGTTTTTTCAGGTGTTTCCAGTGCGCCGCGCATAGCGAGTGCGATAATGAGCGCTTCACCCTGTGCGGTTTTGCAGTCGATCTTGCGCATATGCGCCAGTGCATTTTCGTCAATATCGCGGCCGGACAATTCCCGCCAGCGGTCTGTCGTGACGGCAGGGCGCATTGCCTCGGAAATAAGCCGTGCTGTTGGCGTATCCGCAGATGTTCCGGGCCAAATCGCAACATCATCCTCCGGCATTTCCAGATGTTCCAGCAAGAGTTTTAGATAAAATTGCGGATGTTCATCCGTCACATGCTGCCAGTCCTCTGCGGACATAAAGGGATCAAAACCGGGAAGGATCAGCATGGCATCCGGCAGTGCCACAGCGGTTTTAATCAAATCACGCACGGCGGGGATGGAACCTGTTACCCCGGCAATCACCAGTTTTTGCTGTGGTGGCTGTTTTTGCCAAAGCGTCGCCTGCGCTTCCAACAAACGGTTGCGGCGTGCGGCGGGGTCGATCATTTCCCGCTCCGCCAGAATATCCGGCCAATGCTCGGTCAGAATACTCAGGAATGTCAGCGTGGACTGCCAATGCTGTGCAAATTTCTCCTCTTCGACCAGATCCTGCAATCCGTCAAAGCTCAGATGCTCTGTTTGCACCTCGTCCAGCAATTTCCCCAGCTCATCTGCAAGGGACAGCGCCTGTTCGTAAGACGGCACGATACCGCCTGCGCCACCGCGGGCAGCGTGAATGGTGCGTGCCAGCAATATCTGGCGATGCAAAGGTGTGATCGCGGGCGGAATATCGAGCAAATCAGCAGGTGCGTCCGGCTGCTCCGCCAGAGTGGCGGAGAGCAGGACATCCAGCCCTTCATCATCGACATCACCAATCGGTTGCATGCGCGGTAAAATCAGCGGCGCTCCGTCCGTCAGGCGTAAAAATGCCTCACGCAAACTACGGCAAGCGCGGCGGCTGGGCAGTAGCACAAGATATTGCGATAAGGCTAAAGCATCGTCCCGCGCCCAGTCGAGCATGGTCTGCGCCAACGTATCGACAAAAGACACACCTGCGGGGATGTTGAATACGGGCAGATGCCCTGCCCTGCGCTGTGTGTCGATCATTGCGTGGAAAGAGGCTGTGCTCATGTCGCCGTCATCTTGTGTGCATTACGGTAGTTTTCGTTGATTGCGGCCAGATCTTCCGGCGTTCCGGCATGATGCCATGCGCCCTGATGCGCAAAACCATAGAGCCTGCCGGCATCCTGCGCTTTGTGAAACAGGTCAAGGAAAGAGAAAGCACCATCGGGCGTATTGTCAAATAATGCGGGGGAAACAATGCGCGGCCCTGCAAACACATAGGAACCACCGATTTTGTGCTGCAACCTGCCTGCATCATCCATCTCGTAATCCCCTTTCAAACCGCTGTCTTCGGGCAGCTTCTCACGCGGATAGACCATTAGTAATAAATCCGTTTTTTCCGGATCCCATGCGGCCGCCAATCCCTGTAAAGCTGGGACATGCGTGGAAAAATCCTGCCAAATAACATCGCCGTTCAGAACATAAAATGGCTTATTATCAATATATTGCAGGACGTTTTTTACACCGCCGCCCGTCTCCAGAATATCCGTTTCATAGGAAGTGCGAATGTTCAAATCCTTGCGGTTATGGCAGCAGGCTTCGACCTGATCGGCAAGGTAATGCGTATTGACGATCACATCGCGAACCCCTGCTTCGACCAAGGCGTCAAAAATACGGTCAAGAATGCTCCGGCCATCCACTTTCAAGAGCGGTTTCGGGCAGGTTTCCGTTAAAGGGCGCATCCGTTTGCCAAAACCTGCGGCAAGAATAACGGCTTGTGTGGGCATGCGAGGATTGCTGTCTGACATATTTTTTATATTTTCCAGTCGGTTGCTGCGCGAGTTTGATATGTGCCATGCGGCGTAATGCTGATATTTCGCAAATCTTCGCCTTTTTCCGAGAAATCGAGTTTCAAGCGCAAATAATCCTCCGGCAAATAAGGCCCAAGGCGGTCAGGCCATTCTATCAGGGAAATACCATGCGTTAAAGCCTCAGTCCAGCCGATTTCTTCTATCTCCAGCGGGTCTTCCAGCCGGTAGAGGTCAAAATGCCACACTTCGCCTTTCGGTGTGTCATATTGCTGCACAAGTGTAAAAGTCGGGCTTGGTACGGACAGATCGTTCTTTCCGGTCAAATGGCGCAGGAAAATCCGTGTAAACTCCGTTTTGCCCGCACCTAAATTGCCCTCCAGTAAAACAACGTCCCCCATCCGCACGAAATCCGCCAGTTTCGCGGCAATTTTACCAAGTGCTTCCCGTGATAAATCCGTGTAAACAAGCCCGTTTTTTATTGACATAATTGCCTTGTCTTTCTATAGTATGGTAACCCGATAAATATACATGAGACAGCGCCGAAACGGAATGCTTTATGAATTGGCTGAAAGACATCTTTAATTGCAATGCGACGCCGCGCACGATTGTGTCTTTGCCGATCGAAGGAGAAGGTAATGAGATCAACCGCCTGTGCGGACGCGGCGTGACGGCATATTCCTTTCTGAATTACGGTTATCAGGTCTATGCCAAGCGAACAAAAGACATGGATTACGATATCATGGTCAAATATTGGCATGGTTCGACGGATGGCGGCAAGGCGATGATGCGCTGTAATGTGCCGCTTGCCGAAGCGATGGAAATCATCCGTTCCCATGATGACAAGGAAACCAATCGCCGCGTACGCCATATGCCGAAAAGTGATCACGCGGCTTTTGAAAAACGCTTTGTTGACCCTGAGCGCCAACGCAATAATGTCCGCCGCGTACAGCAACGGCTAACGGTTTCCAATCCGCGCGGACACTAAAACAAACGAGATAAAGGCAAACACGTGAATTTTTTGAAAGACCTTTTTAACTGTAACGCGACACCGCGTACAATTGTCTCCCTTCCCTCCAAAGGGCCGGGTTACAAGGTCAATGAGCTGTGCGGCCGTGACGTAACACGTTATGACACGTTCTCCTACAGCTATCAGCTTTATGCGCGGCGTGTTGAGAACAAGAAATATAACGTCTATGTGAAGTACAACGACCATGACGGCGACAGCGGCAAAGCGATGCTTCGCTGCGAAATCCCGCTTAATGAAGCGATCAGCATTGTCAGGGATTATGATGACCGCGAGACGCAAAAGCGGCTGGGACATCTGCCGCAAAGTGACCATGCGGCTTTTGAAAAAAGCCATATCGCTCCCAAACGGGGCAGAAATAATGTGCGGCGCGTACAGCAGCGCCTGACGGTTGCAAACCCGATGGGGCATTAACTTTTACAACAGAGGAAAAGACATGTTTGGTTTTGTCAAAAAAATGTTCAACAAAAAATCGGAGCCGGAAAAGATCACGGCTTTGCCGCAAGTGATGAAAGGCCATGAGATCAGCGATATGGGCGCCTATGTTCGCTGGAAAGGCATGGATTACACGGTCAAATTTTATGCCGAGCGTAACAAGGACAAAAGCTATTCCTTAAAATGCGCCTATAATCACGACGGCATGGACGGCAATACGATTACGGTGCGCGGGCGTCTCAGCCTTGCCGAGGCGATTGCTGATCTCCGCAAATACGACAATCAGGAAACCGACCGCCGTATGCATGATAACAAACATCTGGAATACAGCGCGCGGCAACAGCAAATTGAAAAGGCGCGCGCCGATGATAATGTGCGTCTTGTCCAGAACCGTTTAACCGCTTCAAATCCGATGCGTCATTAAATTTCACGAACAGGGGGAAATATGTTCGGCTTTATCAAAGACCTTTTTAACGAAAACAGCGACTATCCGCGTAAAATCACGGCATTGCCGGATTATATGAGCGCAAAAGATCTGAA
>SBHI01000024.1 GCA_006226225.1 Alphaproteobacteria bacterium | reverse complement strand
AGAAAGCTGCGCCGAAGAAAGCTGCGCCGAAGAAAGCTGCGCCGAAGAAAGCTGCGCCGAAGAAAGCTGCGCCGAAGAAAGCTGCGCCGAAGAAAACCACAGCCGCAAAAACAGCGATAGCCGTACCGCAAGAGGATATGGGTAACAGCAATATGGGGATGTTGTTCCTGGGTGGTTTGGCACTCTTTGCATTTTTGTCCTTTTCTGTTTTTAACGCCGGGCGTGATGGAGAAACCAAACAAAATGAGCGTAATTTGATGGTTGCGTCACAACTGGTTCAATATGGCGTCGCGGCCGCAAAAAAAGTGAAAGAGCTGCAGGATAACGGGATCGCACTGTCCCGCATTAACTTTGAGATTATGCCGGAGGAAGATGACGAGACAGCCTTATACGCTCCTGCCGGTGGCGGTATGTTGTATGAAGAACCGCTGGGGACGGGCGGACGTATGGCTGAATGGAAAGTTCTGGATATTGCCGATGCGCGAGACGGTTTTTTGGTCTCCGGTTTGGGCAGCGATGCTGCCGTGCGCGGTCGTGAGATTGTGCTTTATTTTGAAGGGCTGGAGCCCGAGGTTTGCAGTCAGATGCGTAAAGGCTGGGGGCTTGATCCGGCAGTGCCGGTGCAGGAGGTGAAACTGGATTTTGATCACCGTGCCGCGATCCGTGCCGGTGCGAATGCGACGACATTTTATGCGACGCCGGGACGTGAGTTCTCCTGTTTCCGCAACGGGCGTAAAGGAGCCTATATTTACTATCACGCCATTGCTATACAGTAAGGCTGCAACAACCCGCATAAAAAAAGACCGCTGTTATGGCGGTCTTTCTATATCTGCTATAAAGCGGCTGTGAAGATTTACTTCATTTTGCCTTCTTTATATTCCACATGCTTACGGGCAACCGGGTCGTATTTTTTCAAGACCAGTTTTTCCGTGGTTTCGCGTGTGTTTTTTTCCGTGTAATAGCAGTGGCCGGTTCCTTCGGAACTCATCAGCTTCACTGTCTGGCGGGGGCCTTTCTTCGCCATCGTTCTTATCCTTTGTTTAGATTATCGAATCACTTTATCAACAAAGCGCCATAATAAGCAGGGTATCTGTAAAGTCAAGGACGAAAAATCACCGAAAAGACTTGCGCCGGAAGGCGGATTTGCGATACAAAGCGGGAGTAATTTAGTCCTTTTTAAAAAGACCGGGGAAAATGAGGCGAAAATGCTGAAATTAAGCCGCCTGACAGATTATGCCGTTGTGGCACTGTTCCGCCTGTGGCAGGACGCGCCAGAGCAGAAAACCGCAACCCAGCTGGCAATGGAAACAGGCCTGCCGGAGCCGACGCTTGTCAAAATTTTGAAAACACTGGCACGGGCGGGACTGGTATCCTCGCGACGCGGCAGCGGCGGCGGTTATTACCTCGGCAAAGAAAAAGGCCGCGTGATTTCGGTCAAACAGATTATCGAAGCGATGGAAGGCCCGATTGCGCTGACCACCTGTATTGAAACCCCTGTGAAAAATGCTTGTGCGATTTCCGCTGCTTGTCCTGTACAAACGCGCTGGACGGTTGTGAATAGCGCGATTTGTGATGTGCTCGATCAGGTGATGCTGGCGGATATGCACCCTGTGCAGGCTGTTCCTGCCGCAGAAGCGGAAAAGGCGGTGGCGCATGGCTGATAAACAAACCGTTGAACAGGTCAAAAAAATCGGTGACCGCTATGATGCGGGTTTTGTCACCGATATTGAGATGGAGCTCGCGCCAAAGGGGCTTAGCGAAGAGATTATCCGGTTTATTTCCGCCAAGAAAAACGAGCCTGACTGGCTGCTGGAATGGCGTTTGAAAGCCTATAAGCACTGGCAGACAATGCCGGAGCCGAAATGGGCGCAGCTGGATGTTCCCGAAATTGATTATCAGGATGCGTATTATTACGCCGCACCGAAAAGCGGCAATGCACCCAAATCACTGGACGAAGTTGATCCGAAATTGCTGGAAACTTATGAGAAGCTTGGAATTCCTTTGAAAGAGCAGGAAATCCTGGCAGGCGTTGCCGTGGATGCGGTGTTTGACAGCGTTTCGGTTGCCACGACCTTCCGCGCAAATCTGAAAGAGGCAGGGGTGATTTTCTGCTCGATCTCCGAAGCAGTGCATGATTATCCGGAACTGGTGAAGAAATATCTCGGTTCTGTCGTGCCGATGACCGATAACAAACATGCTTGTCTGAATGCGGCGGTGTTTACCGACGGCACATTCGTTTATATCCCTGAAGGGGTGCGTTGCCCGATGGAGCTGTCGACCTATTTCCGCATCAATGAGGCGAAAACCGGACAGTTCGAGCGTACATTGATTGTGGCGGAAAAAGGCTCTTACGTTAGCTATCTGGAAGGCTGCACCGCACCGATGCGTGATGAAAACCAGCTTCATGCCGCCGTGGTGGAACTGATCGCACTGGAAGATGCCGAAATTAAATATTCAACCGTGCAGAACTGGTATCCCGGTGATGAAAACGGCAAAGGCGGTATTTACAATTTTGTGACCAAACGCGGCATCTGCAAAGGTGACCGCTCCAAGATTTCATGGACGCAGGTGGAAACGGGATCGGCGATTACTTGGAAATATCCCAGCTGTATCCTGAAGGGTGAAGGGAGCGTTGGGGAGTTTTTCTCGGTCGCCATCACCAATAATTACCAGCAGGCCGACACCGGCACAAAAATGATCCATCTGGGCAAAAATACGAAATCGCGCATTATTGCCAAGGGGATTTCCGCCGGAAAATCGAACAGCACCTATCGCGGGTTGGTGCGCATTTCTCCAAAAGCCGAGGGGGCGCGCAATTACACGCAATGTGACAGTCTGCTGATCGGTGAAGATTGCGGCGCGCATACCGTTCCCTATATCGAAAATCGCAATATGGCGGCGGTGGTGGAACATGAGGCCACGACCTCGCGTATCGGTGATGACCAGCTGTTTTATTGCCGTCAGCGCGGTATTGGTGAGGAAGAGGCGGTCACATTGATCGTTAACGGCTTCTGCCGCGAGGTGATGCAGCATCTGCCGATGGAATTTGCTGTAGAAGCGCAAAAACTGGTCGGTATCAGCCTTGAAGGCAGTGTCGGATAACACAAGCAAAGAAGAAAAAGAGAAGAAAATGCTGAAAATTGAAAATTTACATGCCACGGTCGGCGGCAAGGAAGTCCTGAAAGGAATTGATCTGGAGGTTCCGCAAGGCGAAGTGCATGCGATTATGGGGCCGAACGGTTCGGGGAAATCAACGCTGTCCTATGTGATTGCCGGACGTGAAGGCTATGAAATCACGAAAGGCCGTATTCTGTTTGACGGCAAAGATATTTCCGAGATGGCGCCGGAAGAACGCGCAGCGGCAGGGCTGTTTCTGGCCTTTCAATATCCGGTGGAAATTCCGGGTGTGACGACAACGAATTTCCTGAAAACCGCGCTGAATTCCATCCGCACCGCGCGTGGTGAGCAGGAGCTGGATGCTGTCGGTTTCCTGAAACTGCAAAAACAAAAGGCCACGGCACTCGGGATTGATACCGAAATGCTGAAACGCGGCCTCAATGTCGGGTTTTCCGGCGGCGAGAAAAAACGCAATGAAGTGCTGCAATTGACGATGCTGGCACCGAAATTCGCCGTGCTGGATGAAACGGATTCAGGGCTGGATATCGATGCGCTGAAAATCGTGTCCGAAGGCGTGAATTCCCTGCGCGGGGCTGATCGCGGTTTTCTGGTCATTACCCATTACCAGCGCCTGCTGGATTATATCAAGCCGGATGTGGTGCATGTGCTGGCCTATGGCCGTATTCAGCAAAGCGGCGGGCCGGAACTGGCGCTGGAGCTGGAAGAAAAAGGCTATGCGGCGTTTACGGACGAGACAAACGGAAAGGCAGCGTAAGGCGAGACCAATGACGGCGACACGCAAAAAAGATCAGAAAGAGACCATGCATCCGCTACTAGCGGGATGCGTGCATCCCGCAGAGGATGACGCGCCGCGCTGGGTGACGGCTTTGCGCGAAACGGCTGCCGACAGCTTTGCGCAGACAGGATTGCCGACACCCGCATGGGAGGACTGGAAATATACGGCATTACGTGCGCTGGACGGCATGACATTCAGCCGCAGCCGCAATCTGGCGACAATGCCCGATTATACGCAGGTTTTTGATCTGCCGGATCTGCACGCTGTTCAGATTTTAAACGGCAGGCTGGTGCAAAATGCGGCGGCTTTGCCTGCCGGATTGGAAATTTCAGCATTGAAAGATGTCTGGGATCAAGAATGGGTGGAAACCGCGCTGGCTGTTCCGGGGAATTTTTCTACCGCGCCGCTGGAGGCGTTGAATGCGGCCTGTCTTTGTGACGGGGTGGTGCTGCGTGCACGTGCAGGCGTAAAAATTTCCGCACCTGTCTTGCTGTCCTTTTTGCACGGGTTCAGTGACGGCAATGATGTGATGCTGTCAATGCCGCGCGTTCTGATCGTGATTGAAGAAGATGCGGAGCTTGTGTTGCTGGAGCATCTGACGGGGCGCGGCGCCTCTTTCAGCAATATCGTCGAAACCGTTATCGTGCATAAAGGCGGAAAACTGGGGCATTACCGCTGGCAGGACGAAGATGCACAGAACGGCTACAATATCACCACGACACGGCTGTCCTGTTTTGACAGGGCGGAATATGACGGCTTTACCCTGACGACGGGAGCGCGTTTGTCGCGCCATGAGATATTTGCGGATTTACTAGGAAGTGAAATCCGGTGTATAGTAAATGGTGCTTACCGTTTGGGAGAACGGCAGCACTGTGACACCACAATAAAAATGGGGCATTTTGAACCCCGGTCAGTATCGAAGCAAATATATAAGGGAGTCATCAATGACCAGGCTCGTGCAGTTTTCCAAGGGAAGATACACGTACATCGTCATGCACAAGGGACAGATGGACATCAGCTTAATCATGCGTTACTGCTCTCCGCCGAAGCGGAAATCGACGCAAAGCCCGAACTTGAAATCTATGCAGACGATGTAAAATGTGCGCATGGCGCAACGGCGGGCAAGCTTGACGCGCGCGCGCTTTTTTACATGACATCACGCGGTATTCCCGAAGACGTGGCGAAAGCCATGTTGGTGAAGGGTTTTCTTGGCGAAGCGCTTGAGGCCATTGCCGACCCTGCCGTGCGCGCGGCCTTTATCAAAATTCAGGACTTTGAAGAAGAACGGGCGGAGGATGCGGCATGATGGCGGGACAACGCAAATCAGATGTGGCGCTCTTTGATGCGGCAGCAGCGCGGCAGGATTTTCCTGTTTTTGTGCAGGAAATCAACGGGCATCCGCTGACCTATCTGGACAGTGCCGCCAGTGCGCAAAAACCGCAAGCGGTGATGGATGCTATGACGGAGATGATGTCATGTTATTACGCCAATATCCATCGCGGGCTTTACCGTTTCAGCCAGCAGACAAC
>SBHI01000018.1 GCA_006226225.1 Alphaproteobacteria bacterium | reverse complement strand
CCGACGCCGAATTTACCGATCAGGTTCAGCGCGTCTTCCTTTTTGTCTTTTTTGGCTTTGCCGATTTCTTCGACCAGCTTGGCGGTACCGGAATGGGCAATGGTGCCGAGATTTTCAATCATCTCGCCCTTATCCATGCCGATGCCGTTATCGATCAGTTTTAATGTCCGCGCATCTGTGTCGCTGACAAGACGCAGTTCGAATTTTGCAGGAACATCCTTGGCGATTGCTTTATCTGTCAATGCGGCATAGCGCAGACGGTCACAGGCATCGGATGCGTTTGAGATAAGCTCGCGCAGAAAAATATCCTTGTCGCTGTAAAGCGCATTGGCGACAATATCCAAAAGACGGCTGACTTCTGCCTGAAACTGATGCTGTTCTGCCATAATTTTTATCCTTCTTCGCTATTTTGTCGGTTTGATTGTGTGATTCCGCACAAAATATAGCATAAATACGGCAGAAATCCAGAGTTTCGGCGCTTATTCTTCCGTTTTTGCGCTGCGATGCAGGGCTTTGTCGATAAATTCCGCACGTGTCATGCCTGTGCCGTCGGTGTTTTGCAGCATCTCCTCCGGCGGCAGATAGATAACGGAAGGAACACATTGCTTCCATGTCAGGTCGGTCATCACATATTTATCGCCGTCTTTTTTCAGCAGCAATAACAGCTCCATACCTTTCTCGTAATTATAAAGCGGCATCTCGTAACTGGCCCAGCCGTGGATGCGCAGTTTTTCAGGTGCATCGCCTTTATAGCTTTTGATGACTGTGATCTCTGTCCAGCCGCCGGGAACACCCCTCGTGCCGTAATCTTCAATGATGCCGTGGACAATCATATCCGATGCGGCTTTTGTGGCGGCGAACTGCTCCGGCGTTTGTTCCATACAGGCCGAGGTTGCCCCTGCGGTCGTCGGCAGCAGGAGGAGCAGGGCAATCAGCAGACCGGCGACCAGTTTCATCTGCGTGTCTCCAATGCCGGAAAATAGGGCAGCAGCCCTTTCAGCAAACTCTGCAGGCGGTGTTTCTGCATGCCGGAAAGCGCGGGCTGGCTCCAGAAATTTGTCACGGATTGCAGCTCGTCAAGGCGGATATCACCGGAACCGTCCAAATCGAATATCTGCATCAATCCTGCCGCGACGCTTTCGATATCGCGGCGGGAGGTATTGTTCGTGCCGTTCAAGCCGCCAAACATCGCGGTATCCTGCAAAATTTTGCGGATATCGTCTTCCGTCAGGCTGGTGCGGCCGTCTCGCATATACAGCGTGAACAGTTTTTCACTGCAAGCATTATCAATACTGTTGCGGCACACAGGGTAAACGCTGTCCAGCTTGGCGGAGACCGTCATCAAATCTGCCAGCCCGACAGGCAGGGCGGTATCAAAGCAATGCATATATTCCTGATAGACAGCGGCATCCAGATCATCCCAGTTGGCGGTCAGTTTGGCACCTTGTTCCAGACGCACCATCTGCAGCACGCCGTCCTCCAGCACGCGGGCGGGCATATAACTGCCGCGCGGGCTGTTAAAACCGATCACGTCATAGCCGTCCCTGTTTTGCAGCGTTGCCGCCGATGACATGGTAATCACGCCATCGCTGCCGGTGTCGAAACGGAAATATTCGGAATAAAAATGCCATTCTTCGGGCGCAAAACAGTCGGGCGCGGCCCAGACACCGCGCATCATTTCCGGCACGGGTTTCAGTGCGACAGGGTCGCGCGTGGCATGGGCGGGCAGGGCGGCAATGCAATAAATCAGCGCACCAAACACGAAAACCCAAAAATTCAATTGTATCTTGCGCATAATTTCACTATCTTCCAGTAGAATTCTAAATAGTGTAAACCGTTATAAGAATAATGAAAAGAGCATGACGACGGAGCAGTCACATATCCGCAATTTCGCGATTATCGCGCATATTGATCACGGCAAATCCACACTTGCCGACCGCCTGATTCAAACCTGCGGCGGCTTGACCGACCGCGAGATGAAGGAACAGGTGCTGGATTCGATGGAGCTTGAGCGCGAACGCGGCATCACCATCAAGGCGCAAACCGTGCGCCTGATGCATAAGGCCGCTGACGGTCAGGAATATCAGCTGAACCTGATGGACACGCCCGGCCATGTCGATTTCGCTTATGAGGTGAGCCGCTCGCTTGCCGCTTGTGAAGGCTCGCTGCTGATTGTTGATGCCACGCAGGGGGTCGAGGCGCAGACGCTGGCCAATGTCTATCAGGCCATCGACAATAACCACGAGATTATTCCGGTTATTAACAAGATCGATCTGCCTGCCTCGGATGTCGAGCGCGTCAAACGCCAGATCGAAGATGTGATCGGCATTGATGCCTCCGACGCGATCGAAGTTTCCGCCAAAACCGGCGTCGGCATCCCCGAATTGCTGGAGGCCATCGTCACCCGCCTGCCGTCGCCGCAAGGCAACCGCGAGGCACAGCTGCAAGCGCTGCTGGTCGATAGCTGGTACGACCCTTATCTCGGCGTGGTCATCCTTGTCCGTATTATGGAGGGGATGATGCGCGAAAAGGAAAAACTCTATTTCATGAACACCCGCGCGGTCTATGATGCGGAGAATGTCGGTATCTTTACGCCCAAACATATCAAAACAGGCATGCTGGCAGCGGGGGAGATGGGCTATCTGACCTGCGGCATCAAGGATATTTCCGAAACCAGCATCGGTGACACCATCACCCATGAAAAGAAACGCTGCGCGACCAAGCTGGCGGGTTTCAAACCCTCCGTGCCGATGGTCTTTTGCAGCCTGTTCCCCTCTGACAGCGGCGAATATGATAAGCTGCGCGACAGCCTTGGCAAACTGACCCTGAATGATGCCAGCCTGCATTTCGAACCGGAAAACTCGATGGCGCTCGGTCTCGGTTTCCGCTGCGGCTTCCTTGGCCTCTTGCATATGGAGATTATTCAGGAACGGCTTGACCGCGAATTTGATCTGGATCTGATCCCGACCGCGCCGTCGGTTGTCTATCACATCTATACCAATAAGGGCGAAAAGATCGAGCTCTACAACCCCGCCGATATGCCCGATCCGGTCTATGTCGAACATATCGAGGAACCCTGGATTAAGGCGACGATCTTTGTGCCCGATGAATATCTCGGCGGTATTCTGGCGCTGTGTCAGGAACGGCGCGGCGAACAGGTAGAGCTGACCTATGTTGGCGGCCGCGCGATGGTGATTTATCTGCTGCCGTTGAACGAGGTCGTGTTTGATTTTTATGACCGTCTGAAATCCGTCAGCCGCGGCTATGCCAGCTTTGATTACGAAATCGACAGCTACCGCGAAGGCGATCTGGTCAAGATGAACATTCTCGTCAATGCCGAACCTGTCGATGCGCTGGCGATGATTGTCCACCGCAGCCAGGCCGACCGCCGCGGCCGTCAGCTTTGTGAAAGACTGAAAGACCTGATCCCCCGCCAGATGTTTAAAATCGCTATTCAGGCGGCCATTGGCGGCAAGATCATCGCGCGTGAAACCCTCTCCGCCCTGCGTAAGGATGTCACGGCGAAATGTTACGGCGGTGATATCAGCCGGAAACGCAAACTGCTGGAAAAGCAGAAAAAGGGTAAGAAAAAGATGCGCCAATACGGCAATGTCGAAATCCCGCAAAGCGCCTTCATCGCGGCTCTCAAAATGGGTGACGAGTAATCAGTAAAATCATGAAGGTTTCCGCCGGTTGATGCTGCGGCGGTAACGCGGCACGTGTGAAAACGGCGTGACGGTATGGAGCGAGCGGCTGAACAGCGCCTCGTTCAATTTGCCGCCCTGTTCTTTAAATTTCTTGGCGGCGGTGGTAATCACATCCTTTTCGGCGGCGGGGTCTGAAAACGCCATATCGGTTGTCGTCAGTTTGCCGCTTTCGAAATCTTTGGTCAGCTTGCTCAGCGTCATGGCGCTGAAATTGAAAATATAGGTCACGCCCGTATCAGGTGCGGGCAGGGTGCGGTGAACGATGCTGTTTTTATTGCCGGAGGCGGGCAACCAGCTGCCCGCGGCATGATCCAGATAATTGGCCAGCGCCTTATGCCCGTCTTTTTCCGCCCAGCCGCCGGGGGTCTGCCCCTTTTCGTTTTTGATGGAGGCATCCGCACCGAAGCGCAGCAGCAATTTGCACAGCTTTGTTTCGCCGTGCCGCGCCGCCCAATGCAGCGGCGTTCCGCCCCAGTTTTTTGTCAGATTGGGGTCTGCCCCTTTTGCCAGAAGGGCCTCGGCGGCATTGGCCTTTTTGCCTTCGGCCGCATAAATCAGCGCCGTGGCACCGTAACGGTTCATCCAGTTGACATCTGCATTATACATGATCAGCAGGTCAATCATGGTGGCATTATTATTGAGGGCGGCAATCATCAACGGCGAACATTGCTGATAATCGCCGTCGGTCGTATTCAGAAAAACATCAGGCGATGCGCCTGCGCGCAGACAGTCGCGCGCGGCCTCGACGTCATTTTTCATGACGGCATCAACAAGCCTTCCTGATACTTCCTGAATGGACATGGATGGTCGCGACCTTAAAAAATTAACGTGAAAAACGTTGTTTCGATGCCTGCGACGGCGCTTGCCGCTGCTGTTGTTCCAGCTCTTTACTGAACGGGTCCAGATGCGGATCGGGCGCGGCAATATCAATGCCGAAACTGTCGAAATCACGCGGATTGTCCAGCGGCAGATAAGCCAGATATTCATCACCATATTGCGGCGTTTCGCCCGGTTGCGGGCCGCCATAGCCATAGGGCAGGGCGAGGTCAACACCGTCCTCGGTTTTATAGTAAAAACTGTTGCCACCCTGAACGCCGTTGGTCAGCTTGATCTGTTCGTAATTTCCGGGTGTGCCGATCAGCAGCGTGTGGCGTGTGTTTTCCTCCAGCCCCTCGACCAGCAGCAGCAAACGACCATCGCCGAATTTTGCCGCGCGGGTGATATGCGGCGGGTTCGGGCGTCCGCGCAGTTCCAGACGACCGTTTTGCAAATCATCATTCAGTTTTTGCACTGTCGCGTCATCCGCCAGTTTTCCGGCGCTGCGGTTGAACGGCGTAATCAGGCGCGCGGCAATCAGGTCGCCATCCTCGATCTCATAGGTCAGGTCGTATTTTTTGAATTGATCGGAGGTTGTCTCGATATTGTGATGGATTTTGCCCATCAGCTCTTTTTTCGCACCCCAGCCCAGATAGGCTTTGTCACTGCCTTCCGGCATGAAATACGGTGCGCCGCCGGCGATAAGAAAATCACCCTCTGGAAATTTTAACACATAATCTATAACCTTGTTTGTAGGCATCTGATGTCTCCGCTGGTTTTAAAGAATGAATATGTATAACATGGTGGAAAAACATAATGCAAGACAATATGTCACCTCATCGTGACGAAACGCAAGCGCAGAGGTATAGAAATATGATTCCGTCAAAAAAACGTTTTTTCCTTTCAGCCGCACTGGTTTTCAGCATGTTGACGGTG
>SBHI01000205.1 GCA_006226225.1 Alphaproteobacteria bacterium | reverse complement strand
GAGCGTGCTTTGCGCCCCGTCAGCGATGCTTGCCTTGATGTTTTGCGCCTGATGGATAAAGACGCACATCCGATGGATACGTTGCGCACGGCAATCAGCTTCCTTGGCGCGAATGACCCGACATGGGTGGATAACAGCCGCGCGACAAATTTACAAAAATCTCTGAAAATGCTGGCACAGTTGCCGACTCTGGTTGCTGCCGATTTCCGCATCCGGAATGGCAAAACCCCGATTGCACCGCGCAGCGATCTAACGCTGGCGGAAAACTTCTTCCATATGTGTTTTGAACAGGTGCCTGAACAGGAAATCGTCAAAGCTTTTGATATGTCGCTAACTTTTTACGCGGAGCACAGCTTTAACGCCTCCACCTTTACCGCACGGACGGTGATTTCTTCACTGTCGGACATTTATTCCGCGGTCACAGCGGCAATCGGCTCTTTGAAAGGCCCGCTGCATGGCGGCGCGAATGAGGCCGTGATGCATATGCTGCTGGAAATCGATGATCCCGCCAAGGCGCAGGACTGGATTGATGATGCGTTGGAAAACAAGAAACTGGTGATGGGTTTCGGCCACCGCGTTTACCGCAACGGTGACAGTCGTGTGCCTTACATGACCGAAGTTTATCACGATGTTGCCAAAATCAAAGGCGGCGAGAAATGGGTACAGATTTCTGATATTCTCGAAAAAACCTTCGTTGACCGCAAAGGCATTTACCCCAATCTCGATTTTCCGGTCGGTCCGACCTATTACATGATGGGGTTTGATATTCCGATTTTTACGCCAATCTTCGTGATGAGCCGTATTACGGGCTGGACAGCGCATATTATGGAGCAGCTGGAAGATAACAAGCTGATGCGTCCGCTTAGCCTTTATAGCGGGTTGCCGCAGCGCGATCTGCCGGAAGAACGTAAAAAAGCCGCTTAGGCCATCTCAATATACCAACAAAGAAACAAGCCCCGTCCAATTTGGCGGGGCTTGTCTTTTTGTCTTTTGGGAAACGGCTTTTAAGAACCGTTGCCGAACTTCTTGTTGCGCAGATGTTTCGTTTTCATGTCATGCGCCATGCGTTCCGCCATCGAGCGTCCCGGTTCGGTTTTCGGAATATCCGTGCGGGTGTTGACGGCTTTTTTCACGGCGGCGAGTTTCTGGGCATCCAGTTCGGGCCAGATTCTCTCGACCGTGTTCACAAAATCTTTGGCAACGCGGTAAACGACGGAAGACTGCGTTTTCAACGCAATATCGCCGATTTTGCGTACCGTATTGTCTTTATTATCCAGACGGTCGGTGCAGTGTTTGAAAAAGTTTTTCTGGATACCGTCGAACAGACCTTCTTCCTTGTCATTCGCGGGTTGTTCAACTGGAATGATTTCGGGATTTTTCGACTTTTTCCACAAATCTTTCAATGTGTTGACAACGCCTTTACCGACGCTTTCAATAAAGGCGTCTTTCAAGGGTGAGGTACCGAAGGCTTTGGAGATATTCGGGCTTTCATCCAGACCAAAGCCGCATTCATCAGCGATTTTGACGGCGAGGTCAATGGCCTGTTTCGGCGTCAGATTCTTGATTTTGCCTTCTTTGTTCAGTTCGATGACCTTTTCCATGGCTTCCGCCGTCCAATGCACGGGGTCGGGAACCATCACGGCGGCAGAGGAGCGGAAAGCCGCCCAGTATTCGCCGAACTGGCTGTCTTCACCGTAACGCTGGTAATGGCGGATCAGCGCGTAGCTGTCTGCGATACATTCCCAGTATTGCGGGACATCATGGGTCAGCGCTTTGTCCTGTTTGATCATATGCGCTGTGGCAGCGTGCCCCAGCTCGTGATCCAGTACGAAGCTTTGCAGGATGTTCGGGTCATCCAGCTCGGGCGGCAGGTGATAGGTGCCTTTGACTTTCTCTTGCAGCTTTTCTTCGAAATCCTTGTCGAACTGAGCGATCAGATTGGCTGTTCCGGGGGACAGACCGCGCCAGACCAGCGTATCGAAATGCAAATCTTCATTGCCGCCGAAAACAAGACGTTTCGTGCCGCCGATGGTGTCGGCATTCGGATCAACGCCCAGCATCATGGCAACCGGTGCGCCCATTTTCAGCACCTGACGCAGCATGTTTTCACGCATGGCGGGCAGCATGGGGTTTTGCCCCGGCATTTTTGCCTCTTCCTGGAAATCGGGGCGGACATCGGCGATGATATCGTCAATGCCGTCATAATCGCGAGGGTCGAGAATTTTGACCGTATCTTTCAGTTCGGGGAATTCCTGAAAGAATTCCTCTTTAATCTGGGCAACCGTGTAGGTTTTGCGTTCCCGCTTATCAGCCATGCTCTCTCTCCTTTTATCGTAAAATTACCTGTAAAGCGGTTTTACTGTAAGGATAGATTGCCACTATGTCAATATATTGCGGAATCAGGCGGCGTTGTTTAAAACATTCTGATTTTCTTCAGGACGGCTTTGCCCGGTTGTGTGATGTTTGCGGCACAGCGCAATATAGACATCATTGCCGCCGATGCTGATCTGCTCGCCTTCTTTCAAGACCGTGCCGTTTTCATCCATGCGGGCGGTATGGGTGGCTTTGCGTCCGCACCAGCAGATGGTCTTGATCTCTTCGATATTATCCGCCATGCGCATCAGCGCTTCGGAACCGGGGAAGAATTTCCCCAGAAAGTCGGTGCGCAGCCCATAGGCCATGACGGGGATGCCGATTTCATCGACGATTTTTGCGCATTGCGCGACTTGTTCTTCCGTCAGGAATTGCGCTTCATCTACCAGCATGGCATGGATTTTCTCGCCTGCGGCAATCTTGTCTTCGACCATGGCAAACAGATCGGTATCGCTTGCAAACAGCTCTGCCGGCAGTTCCAGCCCGATGCGGGCGGTAATTTTTCCAACCCCGTAACGGTCGTCAATGGCGGCGGTGACAGCCAGCGGCGTCATGCCGCGTTCGCGGTAATTGTAATGCGCTTGCAGCAATTGTGTGGATTTGCCCGAATTCATCGCGGAATATTTGAAATAGAGAGATGCCATGACCTGCCTTTGGTTTTGCGGTGGATGTGAATCTTTGAAGCAGGTTTATTCAATCATATTTGTACCGCACTGTAAACGCTGCGGCAGAGGGTAAAAAACGGGTTTTCAGCGCGGTAAAATCAGGAGGAGGGTTTGTGTCTTTTGATATAGCTGCGCAGATTCTCGTGCTTCTGTGCCTTCTCACGGAGGGTTCTGGCGGCAACCTCGGCAAAAATATCGCTGTATTTTGCGGTTTTTTCGGGAAAAGCCCCGTCAGGGTCTGCACCGGCTGCCAGCAGTTTGGCAATCATGCGGTGGTTATTTTGCTCTGCCGCCCATGTCAGCGCAGTGCCGCCGCTTTGATCAGTCAGGTCAAGATCGGCCCCTGCGGTGATCAGCGCATCAACCAACGAGGCGTCATCACGCTGCACCGCCCACATCAGTGCTGTGCAGCCGCTCATAAAGGTTTTGATATCAAGTGCGGCACCCTGCGCAATCAGGATTTTCGCACAATCAGTGTGGCGGGTGGTGGTGGCAAAAATCAGTGCGGTTTCGCCATATTCGTTCTGGGCATCCAGTTCCGCGTTTGCATCAATCAGACATTGCAGGGCTTTGGCATTGCCCTCGCGTGCCGCCCAGATCAGCGGTGTGTAAAAGGACATATCACGGAATTCAAGATCGGCACCGTTATCCAGCGCCGTGTGTATCGCGGCGGGGTCGTCATTTTTAACGGCGTTTAAAAGCGCCATGTCCAAGCTGTTCACCATAAACGGATCCGGTCTTTGTTCTGTATTAGGGAAGACCGAGATTACACAAATGACGCTGTTATGTCAATAATTAAGCGGCTTTGTCCAGCACAGCGATGGCGGGCAGTATTTTACCCTCGATCCACTCCAGAAAAGCGCCGCCTGCGGTAGAGACATAGCTGAATTTGTCTTTTACCTCTGCCGCCGCCAGTGCCGCGACAGTATCGCCGCCGCCTGCGATGCTGGTTAATGTACCGTCTTCGGTACGTGCGGCGACATATTGCGCGACTTTGACGGTGCCTTTATCAAAGGGTTTGATTTCGAAGGCGCCCATTGGCCCGTTCCACAGCACGGTTTTGCAGTCTTCCAGAACGGAAATGATATGGGTGATGGATTTCTCGCCGATATCTAGGGCCATTTTAGCGGCAGGAATGGAATCGACGGTGACGGTGTCCGACGGGGCGTTTTCGGCAAATTCTCCTGCAACAACGACATCCTCAGGCAGGACGAGATTACAGCCTGCGGCATGTGCCGCCGTCATGATTTTGCGGGCGGTTTCCAGCATATCGGGTTCATGTAGCGATTTGCCGACGGCAAAACCTTTTGCCGCCAGAAACGTATTGGCCATGCCGCCGCCCAGTATCAGGACATTGGTTTTATGGATCAGATGGTTCAGCACCTCCAGCTTGGTCGAGACTTTGGCGCCGCCGACAGCGGCAGCAACGGGGCGCTCGGGGCTTTCCAGCGCGGCATTCAGCGCGGCAATTTCTTCTGCCATCAGATGTCCGGCATAGGCGGGTAGAAGGTCCGCCAAAGCATGGGTGGAGGCATGGGCGCGGTGCGCGGTGGAAAAGGCATCATTGACGTAAAGATCGCCATGTGCGGCAAGGCGTTCGGCAAAGGCGCGGTCATTTTCTTCTTCTTCAGCGTAAAAGCGCAGATTTTCCATCAGAACGACTTTTTGTCCGGCGGGCGGATCCATGCAATCTGCGGTAAAGCCGACATCTTCCCCCAACAGGTCGGACAGGCGGGAAACCAGCGGTTTTAAGGAATATTCCGGCGCGAGTTTGCCGTCAGGACGGCCAAGATGGGACAGGATGACAACACGCGCGCCTTTTTCCAGCAAGGTTTTGATGGTCGGCACGGTGGCGCGGATGCGGGTATCGTCACCGATAACGCCTCCTTTCAAGGGCACGTTGAAATCAGCACGCAAAACGGCGGTTTTACCGCTTAGATCACCAAGGTCATCGAGTGTTTTGATGGTCATTTTTTAGCATCCTCTTCCTTATTGCTGGGCGTTTGCGGCGCGGCGCAAACGGTCATTGACGGCAATGCCAAGCCCCGTTTCGGGAATATCCATGACCGCAATACCTTTATAGCCTTTTTGATCGATTTCGTGAAGCATGGCAAACAGATTCGCCGCAGCCTCGGTTAAATCACCATTCGGGCTTAGATTGAAGATATCTTTGTCCGGCACATGGCCCTTGCCGCGTAGACCCATGAATCTTGTAGATCCGAAAGCCAGCAGGGCTTCGCCTTCCGTCACATCAACGGCTTTCAGGCGCAGAGGCGTATCGGGCGCATAGTGGCGAAGCAGCTGTCCGGGAGAAAGAGGTGCGCCTTCTGTTTCCGTGATGTGATCATAGGCGGTTTTAACTTCTTCCCCCAGTACGGCGGCGATGCTTTCGGGCAGAATAAATCCCGCCCGCAAGACGGTCG
>SBHI01000167.1 GCA_006226225.1 Alphaproteobacteria bacterium | reverse complement strand
GCTGGGGGATTGCGACCAACACCGATGATGCCGCAGGCGAAGTCACGGAAGAAAGTGACAAATACCCGTCAGAGGCTGAGATCAACGCCGTTTTGCCTGAATTTACCGGTGTGATTACACAGGTGCCGCCGCAGTTTTCCGCCATTAAAATTCAGGGGCAGCGCGCCTATGATATTGCGCGGCGCGGCGATGTGGCTGATATTCAGCCGCGTGAGGTGACAGTCTATGATCTGCAATGTTTGACGGCAGAGCCGGAGCAGGCGGAGTTTTTGATGCGCTGCGGAAAAGGCACTTATGTGCGTGCCATCGCCCGCGACATGGCAAAACGGCTTGGAACCTGCGGTCATGTTACGGTTTTGCGCCGTTTGCGCGTTGGAAATTTTTCAGAAAAAAGCGCGATTTCACTTGCAAAACTTGAGGAAATATTGCATAACAAACCGCCTGAGCAGGTGCTTTTGCCTGTGGCAGCGGCGCTGGACGACATCCCGGCCCTGTCATTGACGGAAGACGAGGCGTCTCGCATGTCCCATGGACAGACGGTGCGCCTTTTGACAGTTCAGGACCGCGAACGTCTGAAAGCCATAGGTGTGGAGATCGGACAATATGCGGGGCCGATTTTGGCGACGGCAGGCGGAAATCCGCTGGCACTTGCGTCACTGGAAGGAGCCGAATTAAAGCCTTTGCGGGTCTTGAACCTGTAGGGCATTTTGTAAAAACCGAAAGAAATCTGATAAGGAGACTATGATGTCGATTACAGCTGAAAAAAAGCAGGAGTTGATCACGACTCATGCAACTGCAAAAGGCGATACGGGTTCACCGGAAGTTCAAATCGCCATTCTGTCCGAGCGCATTGCGAATCTGACGGAACATATGAAAGAACACAAAAAAGACGTGCATAGCCGTCGTGGCCTTCTGGGAATGGTCAGCAAGCGTCGCCGCCTGCTGGACTATCTGAAGGGCAAAGACGAGCCGCGTTATCAGGAGATCATTAAAAAGCTCGGCCTGCGCCGTTAAGCTTTGCTCCTGCACGGAGAGAAATGAAAACCGCCTCCGGTTTGGACGGCGGTTTTTGTTTTGTCCTTGATTCTGCCCCTGTCCATCGTGTACAGTGAAAAATCTTGGAACTCTATGACATAAACGAAAGACAGAATGGGACTGTTTGGTAACAGCAAAAAGCGTGAGCGCGAAACCGAACTCCGTAAGCGGGTGACGGTTGAAATCCCGCGCCCGACGGCAGCGGATAAGGACGCGTTGGAGAATGCCAAAAAGCACAGCGCCTCTTTCCGCCTAGAAATGGCTGTACGGGAAAGAAGTCTTTGGGCTGTCTGGGAGCTATTATGCGACGGCGAAGACGTGAATGCGCATGCCGGCCCGTTGCAAGCCGCGCTTTTGGATAAAAATAACCCCAATATGGTGAAAATGCTGCTGCAGGCCGGGGCGAGCCGCCAGAAGGACAGCAGTTATTTCATGCGTGATGCCGTGCGTTACGAGAATGATGCGGCGGTTGATTTGCTGCACACATTCGGTGCCCGTGTGGACGGCAATTGTCTGATGGAAGCATTGCAGCAGGGGCGTCCTGATATGGCCGAACGTCTGCTGGAGATGATTGATCTGGATAAACGTGAAGAAGCCGTGGCCGAAATGCTGATGGACGGGCTGCGCTATGATAAGCCTTTGGCTGTTGCCTGGGTAAAGGAGAAATTCCCCTTTATTCTGGACAATGCCGAGACGGCGGATATTTTTACCGCAGCCTTGCAGAGCGATGCCGAGGGTTTGAAGGTGTTGGGGCCTGATTGGCTGGAAAAAATGGACGCGCAGGAACTGGCGCGTCAGGCAATTTTGCGCGATCAGCCGAAAAAACTGCTATATTTGCTGGATGCTATGGATTACAAGCTGGATCATTCTGATCTGGTACAGGCCTCTATTGACCAGAATAATGATTATGCGTTGGATTTGCTGCGCCGCCGTGGTGCTGTTGTGACGCCGCTGCATATTCATTCGGATATGATTACGACCGGGCATTACCGCAGTTCCGGTGAAGGCGAGAGAGAATTTGAGCGCCGTCAGGCTCTGATTGACCGTGTTGATGATGTAACAGGGCAGCACGGTTACCTGCTTTCCTTTATGATCCGCCATAATAAATGGCGTACGGTGGAGCATCTTTTGGAAAAAAGCGATAACTGGCCGCAGGATATTGTCGAAACCGGTATTCTTAAGGCTGCCGGTGACGGGGCGCATGAAATGCTGCATGCCCTGTTTACCAAAAGTGATAAATGGGATGCCGGTACCTATGAAAAGGCTATGAAATACGCCCGCAACTCTACGACACGTCGCCAGCTTGACAAGATCAAGCAGGAAGTTCTGGGTGATGGCTGGCAGATTGAAGGCGATGACACCGTCCGCCGTGTGCAGAATTTTGAAAGCCTGCCGGGCAGCCGCCAGAACAGCTTTACGATTTCGCATATTTTCAATTTCCGTTCCGCCGAAGTCACGCGTGTGACAAGTATTAACGGCAAAGATAAGGAATATGTGTCCTTTAAGGATTTCAAGGATCATCAAAATGATTCTCATATCCGCACCGCCTATGAAAAGCTGGCAAGATTTACCGCGAATCCGCCGCAATTCGACGGCGCACATATGAATACGCGCAAACGCCCGCTGCGCGTCATTAAACGCCGCAATAACAAGGGCGGTTCTTACCCGCGTTTCTAAGACGCAGCATCTTTCTTATTTGTCGTAATAAACTCTTAACTTTTATTTTCTATAATGAAACCGTAGCAAACGGGTTTTATAAAGAATAAAAGATGAAGAGGAAGGCCGTATGACGACTACTTACCCCGCCGAACAAATTCTGGAAGATGCCATCCGTGAACAAAATCTGGAGAAACTCCACAGTATTCCGGAAGGCATTGATATTGACGAATTGACATTGGGGGAAGATTACGAGCACCCGCTTTATTTTCTGCAGCGTCTTTATGAAATGGATGACCTGGATGAGGAATTCGTCACCTTGGCAACTGCGGAATTGCTGGAGCGCGGTATGCAGGGACGAGAGAAACCTACGCGCGGACAGCCAAGTCCGGCGGCGGGTGTGATTGCCGAACGTGTTCTGCCTTATGAGGCGACATATATGCTGATGAAAAAATCGTTCCGCGGCATTCTGGAAGAAGGCGGTGACGTGAAAAACTTCATGCGCGAAATTGTGACGGAAGTCGGCGAACTTTATAAAGATGCCGATTTCATGGAATATCAGAAGGACGGCCCGCTGGTGCCTTTTGGCACGGATACCGGCAGCGTACTGAATATGCTGATCAGCGTTATTTCCCATGCGGAAAAAACCGCCACAGATCCCGATTTGAAATTTCTGGCCAAGCATCGCAAAGATACGCTGGAGCCGTTGATCCGCTTTGTGGAAAACAAGCATGCCGATTTTGAAGAGCGGGCGCTGGAAATCAGCCGCACCAAAAACGACGCCAAGAAAAACTTTAATCAAAGCGGTTCTAATCTGCCCGTTGTGTACAAGGGAGACAAGGCGGACGCGAATGACAAGGATAAGGTCAAAACAGGATATGATGGAAAGCCCATGATACAGGAAACGGAAAAAGAAACCGCCCAAGCGGTACGTGCGGACCTGAATGAAAATTTTGTCGGCCAGCAACAGGCAAAGGACATGATGCGGGCCATTTCGGCACGTGCGGTCTTTGACAGCATCCGTCATAAAGACGGTGCGGAAGATGCGCCGAAAGAAGCGCTGCATACGCGGATTTCCGGTCCGACAGGGGTCGGAAAAACGACCTTTGCACAATATTACAACCGTATGCTGACCTCAATCGGACGCAGTAACGGTAAATTTGTGCATCTGACGCGCGAGAAAGTGGTCGCAACCCATATCGGTCAAACCGAGAATGCCATGAAAGGGTTTTTGGAAGAAGCAATGGGCGGTGTCCTCTTTATTGACGAGGTGCATAACCTGACGCCGGAAATGGGCGACGGGGAAAAACGCGATTTCGGTTTCCGTGTCGTCGAGGCACTGGTCGCCGTGATGGAGGAACAGCGCGAAAACATCACCATTGTTGTTGCGGGCTATGACGAAGATATTGACCGCTTCCTGAGCTCGGACAAAGGTTTGCGCGGACGTTTCGACAACGCGCTGGTGCTGGAGCCTTACGGTGCCGAAGATTTGGCAAAAATCATGGATCATTTCGCGAAAATCAACCATGTGATTATCCCGGAAGATGTGCGCGATTATGCGATTGAAGAGATCATGAAATATAAAGACGCAGTCGGTGACCAGTTTGCCAATGCCCGTGTGGTTCGAAATTTTGTCGAGAAAATGCCAACGGAAATGGCGCTGCGCATGATGCCGGATGCTGACGAAGAGGCGATCGCGGCAGTCGAAGCAATGAGCTATGAGGAGCGTAATACCGTAACAAAAGCGGATGCCGAATCCTATATCAGCCGCATGCATGCGACGACCGACAAAAAGGAAGAGCCGAAGAAGCGTCCGATCGGCTTCCACGCGCAGTGGAGCAATTAACCGTCAGGCAGCGGCCTGACGTTGCTCGACGGCATCATCCAGACGGGCCAGTGTTTCCTCTTTTCCAAGGATGGCGGCGACATGAGTGATGGACGGCGAGCTTCCCGTTCCCGTCAAGGCTGCACGCAGCGGCATACCGATTTCAGGAAATTTCAGACCGTTATCTTTCACGAAGGCTTTGACCGTGGCATCAATTGCTTCAGCGGTGAACGCGGCGTCATTCAATGCGGCAAGCTGCTGCTTTAATCCGGCAAGACGGTCACGGGCGGCATCGCCCAGAATGTCTTTCGCCTTGTCATTCAGCGGCAGCGGACGGCTTTGCGCATAGAAAAGGGCTTCATCCGCAAGCTCGGTCAGACGTTTTGCACGCTCGACCAAATCCGCCATTCCTTCCGTTATCCATGCTAATGCCTGTTCCGTCGGCGCATGTCCGAGTTTTTCCGACAGGAAAGGTGTCAGCAGTGCGGAAAGTTCCGCCGCGGGTTTTTCTGCCATGTAATGCGCGTTGATACTGTCGAGCTTATCGAAGTCAAAACGTGCGGCAGACTGGCCGATATGTTCCAGATCAAACCATTCAAGGGCTTTGTCGGTCGGGATGATTTCGTCGTCGCCGTGGCTCCAGCCAAGGCGCAGCAGATAGTTGCGCACTGCTTCGGGCAGATAGCCCATATCGCGGTATGATTCGACGCCGGTTGCACCATGGCGTTTCGACAGTTTTTTGCCGTCGCTTCCGTGGATCAACGGCAGATGCGCAAAGACCGGTGTTTCCCAGCCCATTGCATCATAGATCATGATCTGGCGGAAAGTATTGGTCAGATGGTCATTGCCGCGAATGATATGGGTGATGTTCATATCATGGTCGTCAACGACAACGGAGAGCATGTAGGTCGGTGTTTTGTCGCTGCGGAGCAGCACCATGTCATCCAGCTGTGCGTTTTCAAC
>SBHI01000056.1 GCA_006226225.1 Alphaproteobacteria bacterium | reverse complement strand
GTGATTTCCAAATGGATCTGTTCGGGAGCCGTGCCGTTTTTCTCCATGATGGCAGTGACATGGTGCAGGAAATCCCGGTCGGAAAAATCATGGACGGAAAAATTGACGCTGATAAAGAGTGGCGCGCCGCCATCGTTGAAAGGCTCTAATTGTTTGACGGCCTTGCAGGATTCATCCAGTGCCCAGCGCGAGATATCAACAATCAGTCCGCTTTCTTCCGCAACGGGAATGAAAACGCCGGGGGAGATCATGCCCTTTTCAGGATGAAGCCAGCGGGCCAGCGCTTCAAAACCTGCGATGCGGCAGCTTTCAAGGTCGATAATCGGCTGGTAGTAAAGCTGTAGCTCGCCATTCGCCAAAGCGTGTTTCAGTTCGTGATAAATCTTAATAGTATTCACCGCCAGATCGCGCAATTCCTGATCCGTCTCCATATCTGCGGGATCGGCCGCATCTTTTTCAGGCGGGTTCACGACAAGCTGAGAGCGTCCCAGCATATCACGGTAGCGTGTCAGGATGACCTTTGTCACCATGCGCAGAATAGGGTCGGCTGATTCCGTCCGTCTTGCAAAATCCTCGCGTGAAATGACCAGAACGCTGCAATCCTCAATGGCGCGCACCGAAGCCGTACGCGGCTGGTCGTCAATCATGGCCATTTCACCCAGCAATGCACCGGCGCCGCGCGTGCCAATGGTTTGGGGGGCTCCATCGCGGTTAATCAGGATCTCAACGCTGCCGGTCTCGATAATATAGGCGTGATCGCCTTTCTCACCTTCCCGCATGAGAAGGTCGCCCGCCTTTAATGTTTTGATTGCGCCGGTCTCGTAAATGGGCATAGATGGCTCCTGCTGGATATGACGAATAGGGGGTGCCCCTACAGGCTATTATTCTAGAATAAAGTAAAGGAAAGTTAAATCTATGGGAATTTTCTGCAAAACTTTTGTGGCATTCTTGTGAAACCGCGTTATCCTGTATAGGCATAGGGCACGTATTCTATCAACCTGTATAATTTTTTGACAAAGCCCGGACAGCGGAAAACAGCTTATGACCTATCTTGGTATTTTAATTTTGTATCTGGTCTTCCGTGCAAAGCAAATGATTTGCGATTTTGTTTTGCAAAGCACCTATATGGTGACACATAAGCATCTTGCATGGCGTGACGGTGCTGCAAAGGCGCTATTGCAGCATTGCGGCATTCATGCGGTCTTTACGTTGGCTATTGTGCTGTATTACGCGCCGCAATTATGGTGGCTTAGCCTGTTTGATTTTTTTCTGCATGCAGGTATTGACCGCTTGAAAGGCGTGCTGACCAAAAAAGCCGGATGGACTTATAATGATCATATGTTCTGGGTCGTATTCGGTATCGACCAAGAGGCGCATAATCTTTCTCACCTGCTATATCTTGTTCTGATTGTTGCGACAATCGGTATCGCCGCATAAAATTTCTTCGGGCATCTTTGAAATAATCTCGATTCCGTGTTACAATACAACTGTGGGTTTATTTTTCTAGGGTAAGCGTATTTTTCGGGGTTCTGTGTCATGGTGATTCGTCCATATGACTTGTTTTTCGCACGGTCTGAAAAAGACAAAAAGGAAGAGGGCGCAAGCGAGAGCGGCAAAACAAATGCAACGGTTCCGTTTGCCCTTTTCGATGATTTTTCTCGCCATATCAATGCCGATTTCAGTGACATTTTGACGATTGTCGAAGGTTACACGCAGATTGCGTTGCGCAAGCTGCATGAAGGCCGCCTGACTGAGGAACATTTACAACATATTTTAAAAACGCTTCGGCGCGGTACAGGGCTGACGGAGGAGATTGCCGTTTTTCTTGCGCATTTACCGGAAACGGAGGAAAAATGCGATCTTGTGCAGGCAGTGCGTTTTTTTGAGGAGCCGCAGGAGAAAGACACGGAAGGGGGCGCGCATCTATCTTTTCCAGAGGAGCCCTGCATTATTCAGGGCAGCCTTGAAAGAATTGCGCATGTCATTGCCGTTTTGTTGCCCTATGTCTACGGCGCGGAAGGAAAATTGTCAGATATCTCCTTATCGCTTGAAAAACGCGTCCTGCAAGATGGGCGAGAACAGGCCGTTCTGAATATGCTTTGTGTTGATGATGAGGCAGAGGGGCTGGATAATATGGATACAAAGCTTTTCTATCCCGGGGCGATGCAGATCAAAGGGCGGGAGGATTGTCTGACACGCCTTTATATGGCCTATGTTCTTGTCGATCGGATGGGTGGCTGCGTGTGCACGGCGCCGGGGCAAGGCGCGCACGGAGGCCAGCGGTTCCAGCTTCTTTTTCCTGTTGTCGCACCGTCTGACTAACGGGGAAGTGGCCTCTTGCGCAGGCGCGGCGCTATCTCTAACATGATAAAAGGATGTAATACATGCGGCACCGCGATATGTGCCGTATTTTCAATTTTAAGAGTTACGTTTCATGTTGCGCAGCCGGGATAATCTTCAAAAAATCGCCCGTACCAAAAACGATCCGCCCTACCGTTGCGATGTGCTGGTTGTCGGTGGCGGCATTAACGGCGCAGGCATTGCCCATGATCTTGCCGGACGCGGGGTGTCCGTTGTGCTGTGTGAAAAAAATGATTGGGGCAGTGCGACATCGTCCGCCAGCAGTAAATTGATTCATGGCGGATTGCGTTATCTGGAACAATATGAATTCGGGCTTGTCCGCTCCTCGCTAATCGAGAGGGAAGTCCTCTACCGTCTTGCGCCGCATTTGATCAAACCGCTGCGCTTCGTCCTGCCGCATGATAAATCCTTACGCCCGAAATGGATGATCCGCGCCGGGTTGTTTTTGTATGATCATCTGGGCGGACGGCAGCGGCATAATGTCTTTGAAAAATCCTATATGCTGCCGCTGGGCGATCATCCGTTGCATGACGGTTATAAAACAGGCTTTGTCTATACCGATTGCTGGGTCGATGACGCGCGGCTGGTGCTGACCAATGTAATGGCGGCGCATGAAAAAGGTGCTGTTGTTTTGTCGCGAACGGAATGCCGTGGGTTGGAGGCGGATAAAAAGACAGGACTGTGGAAGGCGTCACTGTTTCATAAGGAGGCCGGTGATGCACGGGGAAAAAGCTACGAGATCGAAGCGCGTTGTGTTGTGAATGCGGCGGGGCCGTGGGTGGAAAGCTTTCTGCCGGCAACAGTCAAAGGGTTCAAGCCGCATTATCATGTGCGTCTTGTCAAAGGCAGCCATATCGTTGTGCCGCGCCTCTATAACGGGGCACATGCGTATATTTTGCAAAATAATGACGGACGCATCGTCTTTGTTATTCCGTATGAAAATGATTATACGCTGATCGGCACAACCGATGTTGCTTATGACGGCGATCCTGCCCAGGTAAAAATCACAAAAGACGAAATATCTTATCTGTGTGACGCGGTTGGCCGTTACTTCACAACGCCTGTGATACCGGAAGAGGTTGTCTGGAGCTATAGCGGTGTGCGCCCGCTACTGGATGACGGTACGCAGAATGCCTCGGAAGTGACGCGCGATTACAAACTTGATCTGTCACATCATAAATCCTGTCCTCTGCTCTCCGTTTATGGTGGAAAATTGACAACTTACCGCAAATTGTCGGAACAGGCGGCGGATTTACTGAAAGAAGAAATTTTTCCTGATGCCGGGGGAGCATGGACAGCCGGAGCCGTACTGCCCGGTGCCGATTTTGCCCCTGTGGCCAATCTCGAAACATTTCTGAAAACGCTGCGCCGCGAATATCATTGGCTGTCTGCGGATGCGGCGGAACAATATGTGCGGCGTTATGGCAGCCGTGTGCGTGAAATTTTCAAAAATTGCCATCATGAAAATGATATGGGAGCTTATTTGGGCGCGGGTCTTTACGCCAATGAAATTGACTATATGATGGATTTCGAAGATGCACAGACCGCAGAGGATATTCTGTGGCGGCGGTCAAAATGCGGATTGCACGGCGATCCGGAGCTGTTTGAAAAACTGGAACATTATATTGCCGAAAAAAGGGCAGGGGAATAACGATGAAAGACTACATTCTCGCCATTGATCAGGGAACAACGAGCACACGCGCGGTTCTTTTTAACCGTGATGCACAGGCCGTATCTTTTGCGCAAAAGGAACTGAAACTTGTTTACCCGCAAAACGGCTGGGTGGAACAGGATCCGCATGATATCTGGCGCGATACCAAATCCGTTTGCCGTAAGGCAATTGATTCCGCAGAAATCAGCCCCGAGGAAATCGCGGCCATCGGCGTAACCAACCAACGCGAGACGGTGGTACTGTGGAACAAACATGACGGCACACTGATTGGTCCGGCCATTGTTTGGCAGGACAGGCGTACCGCAGATGACTGCCGCGCGTTGAAGGAAGAAGGGCATGAGGAGACATTCCGGAACAAAACCGGCTTGCTGCTGGACCCATATTTCTCCGGCACAAAATTGAGTTGGCTGCTGAATACGGTGGATGGCGCGCGCGAAGCGGCAGAACGCGGCGATTTGCTGTGCGGAACGGTTGATACCTATATCCTGTGGCGGATGACGGGCGCGACGGCGCATGTCACCGATGCGACCAACGCCTCGCGCACCTTGCTGTATAACATTGTTGAAGGCTGCTGGGATGACGAGCTGCTGAAAATTCTGAATCTGCCGCGCAGCATGTTTCCCGAAGTCAAAGACAGCAGCGGGCTGTTTGGTATGTCGGCGGAAAAGTTTCTCGGTATCCAGATACCGGTTACCGGTGTTGCGGGTGACCAGCAGGCCGCATTTGTCGGACAGGCATGTTTTGACGAAGGTATGATGAAAAGCACCTACGGTACGGGCTGTTTTGCTCTGATGAATATTGGCGAGAATTTCCGTACCTCCAAGCACAAATTGCTGACGACGATTGCCTATCAGCTGGACGGGAAAGTGACCTATGCGCTGGAAGGGTCAATCTTTATCGCCGGTGCGGCAGTGCAATGGCTGCGCGACGGGTTGCAGATCATCGCCCATGCTGCGAAAAGCGAAGAGATTGCCAAACGTATTCCGCATAATGGCGGTGTTTACATGGTGCCCGCTTTTACCGGGCTGGGCGCACCGTATTGGGATCCTGATGCGCGCGGTGCGATTTTCGGTGTGACACGTGACACGACACTGGATCATATCGTCCGTGCAGCGCTGGAGGCGCAGGCCTATCAGACCTGTGATCTGATGGGGGCGATGCTGGAAGATAGCGGCACGAATATAAAAGAAATCCGTGTTGACGGGGGCATGGTAGAAAATAACTGGATGTGTCAGTTCCTCGCTGATATGACGAATTACGATGTGAACCGCCCGCAGGTGATTGAAACCACGGCGCTGGGCGCGGCTTATCTGGCGGGATTGGCCGTCGGGTTTTACGAGTCGCCGGAACAGATTTCCCGTAACTGGCGGCTGTCGCGCAGCTTTAAACCGCGTATAGATGATAAGGAACGGCAAGCGCTGTATGGCGGCTGGAAAGATGCCGTTTCCCGTATTTTGACGCAGCGGTAAAGCTAGGCTTTCTTTTCCTGACGCAGTTT